>JAJZCK010000018.1 GCA_021846125.1 Actinomycetes bacterium
AGAGGCGCTCGACGTGCTCGGTCCCGGATGGCCGGGTCGCGTCTCGACCTCCCTTCCCCTCACCCTGCCCGCCGTCTGGGTCGACCACCTCCTGGCCGTCCAGGTGCTCGTCAACCTCATCGAGAACGCGGGCCGCTATGCGCCGGACGGGACTGCGGTCGAGCTCTCCGCCCGCGTCGCGGGCGGCTCGGTCGAGGTCGCCGTCGAGGACCGTGGCCCGGGCGTCGCCGAGGGCGATCGCGAGCGCGTCTTCACGATGTTCAGCCGCAACGGAGCTGGTGGCGGGCGGGCGGGGCTAGGTCTGACGATCGCGAAGGCCTTCGTCGAGGCTCATGGCGGGACGATCACCGTGGCCGAGCGTCGCGGGGGTGGTGCTCGGTTCGCGTTCACGCTTCCGCGCGCCCGTCGCCACGCGGAGGTGCCGTGACGGCGCGGGTGCTCGTGGTCGACGACGACCTGTCCCTGTGCAAGGCGCTGCGCATCGGGCTGTCGGCGCGGGGGTACGACGTGGTCGTCGCCCGCACCGCGGAGGACGGCATCAGCCAGGTGGCGCTCGTCTCTCCCGACGTCGTCCTTCTCGACCTTGGCCTGCCGGACCTCGACGGTACGCAGGTGTGCCGCCGGGTGCGCGAATGGTCGTCGGTGCCGATCGTCGTGCTCTCCGCGTCGGGCGACGAGCAGCGCAAGGTCGCAGCCCTCGACGGCGGCGCCGACGACTACGTGACGAAGCCGTTCGGTATGGCCGAGCTCGAGGCTCGCATTCGGGTCGCGCTCCGGCACTCCCGGGCCGTCGCCGGGGCCGAGCCCACCGAGATCGTCGTGGGCGATCTCGAGCTCGATCTCGTCGGCCACGCTGGCCGCGTCGGCGGACGCGACCTCGAGCTCACGTCGCGCGAGTTCGACTTCCTGGCCTATCTGGCACGCCGGGCCGGCAAGGTCTGCACCCAGCACATGATCCTACGAGACGTCTGGGGCGCCGAGTACGGCGGCGAGTCGCACTACCTGCGCGTCTATGCCCACCGCGTCCGTCGCAAGCTCGGCGAGCCCGCCGGCGAGATGCTACGGACGCACCCGGGCATCGGCTACCAGCTCGTGGACGTGTGACGACGGCCCCCCGCCGGTGCTACGGACCGTGTCGCGTCCGGCAGTCCGACACCGATGCGCCTTTGCTCAGGTGGTGAACCGGTAGCGGGGGTTGAGCAGGGTGAGGTGCCCGCGGGCGAGGAGCGCGACGCCCTCGGCCGCGACGGATGCCCCGGGCACGATCCCGGGTACGGACCGCCGCCCGAGGAAGGTGAGCTCGACGACTCCCGTGCCGTCGTCGAGGGTCGCGTCGAGGACCGGTCCAGCCGCCTCGCGCACGGTGACCGCGGTGACGACGCCGTGGACCGCGAGCGGGCGCCGGGGGATCGCGTCGGCGACCCGGGTGGCTCGGACCGGCGCAGGGGCGGGCGGGCGGTGTCCCGGCTCGCGTGGGAGCGGCTCGTGGAGCATGGGCGCCGCCGCGTCAGCGCCCAGCCCGCTCGAGGTGCGCGAGCGCCTCGTTGAGCTGGAGGACGTCGACGTAGCTGCTGCCGAGGAATCCGAGCTCCGCGCCGTGGGTCTCGGCGGCGACGAGGTGGCGCAGCGCTGACGGCGAGATGCCTGTCGCCTTCGCGACCATCGGGATCTGCACGACCGCGTCGAGCGGGGTGATGTCCGGGTCGTAGCCGCTTCCCGAGGTCGTGACGAGGTCCTCGGTCGGGTCGACGCCGTGCCGGTGCCAGTAGGAGACGAGTGCTTTGGTGTCGGCGAGCAGGACCTTCGAGCGGGGGCCGAGGTTCGTCGCACCCGATTCGCCGGCCACGCCGTTCGCAAAGAGCGGGTTGTCGCCACCCGCGATTCCCTTCTTCGGGTTCGAGGCGTAGGGACCGGTGTCGTCGGGGCGACCGTGGAACCACCGCGGGCTCGACCAGTTCTGGCCGATGAGCGTCGAGCCGTATGCGGTGATCGAGCCGTTCGCCTGGTGGGGGAACAGGAGCTGCGCGACGCCCGTGCCGGCAAGCGCATAGAGGAAGCCGAAGACGACGAGCGAGATCGCCGCCATGACGACCGATCGGCGGAGGTTGGTGAGCATCAGTGGGTCTCCATCAGTAGGCATGCAGAGCCGTGAGGACGAGGTCGATGAGCTTGATGAACACGAACGGCGTGACGATCCCGCCGACGCCGTAGACGAGGACGTTGCGGCGGAGTATCGCTGCCGAGCCGGTCGCCCGGAACTTCACGCCTCGAAGCGCCAGGGGGATCAGGGCGATGATGACGAGAGCGTTGAAGATCACTGCCGAGAGCACGGCGCTCTGTGGCGAGTGGAGCTTCATGACGTTCAACGTGTCGAGCTGGGGGTAGGTAGCGACGAACAGTGCCGGGATGATCGCGAAGTACTTCGCCACGTCGTTCGCGATCGAGAACGTCGTGAGCGACCCCCTCGTGATGAGCAGCTGCTTGCCGATCTCGACGACGTCGATGAGCTTCGTGGGGTTCGAGTCGAGGTCGACCATGTTGCCGGCCTCCTTGGCGGCCGTGGTCCCCGTGTTCATCGCGACGCCGACGTCGGCCTGCGCGAGCGCCGGCGCGTCGTTCGTGCCGTCGCCCGTCATCGCGACGAGCTTGCCGCCCTCCTGTTCGGCCTTGATGAGCTCCATCTTCGTCTCGGGCGTCGCCTCGGCGAGATAGTCGTCGACGCCGGCCTCCTCTGCGATCGCCGCCGCGGTGAGGGGGTTGTCGCCCGTGATCATGACCGTCCGGATGCCCATCTGGCGCATCTCTGCGAACTTCTCCTTGATGCCCTGCTTCACCACGTCCTTCAGCTCGATGACGCCGAGGATCGTCGGACCGTCCGCGACGACGAGGGGCGTCGAACCGGCGCGAGCGACCTGGCCGACCGCTTCGTCGAGGCCCTCGGGGACGGTGCCACCTTGCTCGACCGCCCAGCGGCGCACCGACTCGGCGGCGCCCTTGCGGACCGAGCGACCTCCGATGTCGAGGCCCGACATCCGCGTGTTCGCCGAGAACGGGACGAACTCGTGGTCGGGCGCCAGCTCCCGCTCCCGAAGCTCGAAGCGCTGCTTCGCGAGCACGACGATGGAGCGCCCCTCGGGGGTCTCGTCCGCGAGCGAAGCGAGCTGCGCGGCATCCGCGAGCTCCTCCTCGGTGTGACCAGCCGTCGGCAGGAAGGCAGCCGCCATCCGGTTGCCGAGCGTGATCGTGCCGGTCTTGTCGAGCAGGAGCGTCTGGACGTCGCCCGCTGCCTCCACCGCACGCCCGCTCATCGCGAGCACGTTGCGCTGGACGAGCCGGTCCATCCCGGCGATGCCGATCGCCGAGAGCAGGGCGCCGATGGTCGTCGGGATCAGGCAGACGAGGAGGGCGACGAGGACGACGACCGACACGGATGCACCGGAGAAGCGGCCGAAGGGCTGCAGCGTGACCACGACGGGGAGGAACACGATCGTCAGTGCCGCGAGCAGGATCGTGAGAGCGATCTCGTTGGGCGTCTTCTGGCGGTTCGCCCCTTCCACGAGAGAGATCATCCGGTCGAGGAAGGTCTTGCCGCGCTCGGCCGTGATGCGCACGACGATCCGGTCCGAGAGGACCTTCGTGCCACCGGTCACTGCGGAGCGGTCGCCGCCGGACTCCCGGATCACCGGTGCCGACTCGCCGGTGATAGCGGACTCGTCGACCGACGCGATCCCTTCTACGATCTCGCCGTCCGAGGGGACGAGATCGCCCGCCTCGCAGACGACGAGGTCGCCCCGGGCGAGCTCCGCCGCCGCTACCCGCTCCTCGGTGCGGTCGGCCCGGAGTCGCCGGGCCTCGGCCTCCGAGCGCATGCGGCGGAGCGTGTCAGCCTGGGCCTTGCCCCGGCCCTCGGCCATCGCCTCTGCGAAGTTCGCGAAGACCACGGTGAGGAACAGCCAGATCGTGATGGACCAGCTGAACGTGCTCGGGTGCGCTATCGCCTCGACGAAGGTGACGATCGTCCCGACGAGCACGACGAACATGACCGGGTTGCGCACCTGGACCCGGGGGTCGAGCTTCCTGACCGACCCGGCGAGGGCCTGGGCGAGGATCTCGCGGTCGAAAAGGCTGCGCGACCGGGCGACGCCCTGACCGGAGGCCTTCGTCGCCGTCCCGACCTGTGCCGTCCCGACCTGTGCCGTCCCGACCTGTGCCGTCCCGACCTGTGTTGCGTCGTCCATGTCCGTGCGCTCCATCTAGAAGAACTTCCCGTGGCTCAGCTGCTCCACGATCGGGCCGAGAGAGATGGCGGGGAAAAAGGTCAGCCCGCCGATGATGACGATGACGCCGATGACGAGGCCGACGAACATCGTGTTGTCCGTGCGGAACGTGCCGAGGGACTCGGGCACGACGTTCTTCGCCGCGAGCGACCCACCGAGCGCGAGGGCCGGGATCATGATCCCGAACCTGCCGATGAGCATGTCGATCGCTCCGACGACGTTGTAGAACGGGGTGTTGCCGCTCAGGCCACCGAAGGCCGATCCGTTGTTGTTTCCCTGGGACGTCAGCGCGTAGAGGATCTCGGTGAAGCCGTGCGGACCGGAGTTGAGCGGCCCGATCCGCCCGGCGTGGACCGAGACGGCGACGGCCGTGAGCACGAGCACCAGGAGTGGCATGACGAGGGAGCCGAGGCCTGCGAGCTTCACCTCCTTGGCCTGGATCTTCTTGCCCAGGTACTCCGGTGTCCGGCCGATCATCAAGCCTCCGATGAAGACGGCGACGATCGCGTAGATGAGCATGGTGTAGAGACCGGTGCCGCTGCCCCCCGGCGTCACCTCCCCGAGCATCATCCCCGTCAGCAGTCCGAAGCCGCCCATGGGCGTGAACGAGTCGTAGGAGGCGTCCGCCGAGCCCGTCGAGGTCTGTGTGGAGGCCACCGCGAACAAGGCGGACGACGTGTCGCCGAAGCGGACCTCCTTGCCCACCATGTTCCCCGTGGACTGGTGCACGATGCCGGCAGCCGCGACCGCAGGGTTGCCCTGGTGCTCGGAGTAGCTCGTAAAGCCGACCCAGACGCCGAAGACGAGGACCATCGCGGCGAGGAGCGCTCGGCCCTGACGGACACTGCCGACCAACTTGCCGAAGGTGTAGGTGAGCGAGAAGGGGATCGCGAGCATCAGGTAGATCGAAAGCCAGTTCGTGAGGGCGGTCGGGTTCTCGAACGGGGTGGCGGAGTTCGCGTTGAGGAAGCCGCCGCCGTTCGTGCCGAGCTGCTTGATCGCCTCCATGAAGCCGATGGGTCCACGAGCGATCGTCTGCGTGACGCCGTTCATCGCGTCGTGGATGCTCACCGTCCCTGCGAGCGTCTGGACTGCGCCCTGTCCGACGAAGACGAGCCCTGCGAGGAACGCGATGGGAAGCAGGACGTAGAACAGGCAGCGGACGAGATCGACCCAGAAGTTGCCGATCGTCGTGGACTCCTTGCGCGCGAATCCGCGCACGAGAGCGATGGCAGCCACGATCCCGACCGCCGGGCTCACGAACTGCTGGACCATGAGGGCGCCGATCTGGGAGAAGTACGACATGGTGGTCTCGCCGCCGTAGTTCTGCCAGTTCGTGTTCGTGAGGAACGACGCAGCGGTGTTGAAGCTGAGCGCGGGACCGACAGCGCCGAGATGCTGCGGGTCGAGTGGCAGGGATCCTTGGATCCGCAGCAGGAGGTAGGTGAGCGCGAACGAGACGCCGGAGAAGACGACGACGGAGGTCGCGTAGCGGCGCCAGGTCTGCTCTCGGTCGGGGCTCGTGCCCAGTGCCCTGTAGAGCGGGCGCTCGACTGCACCGAGGAAATGGACACGCCCGTCGAACACAGCGGCCATGTACGAGCCGAGGTAGCGCCACGTCAGGCCGAGGGCGACGACGAGCGTGACGATCGTCCAGAGAAAGCCCATCTAGAACCACTCCGGCTTGAACATCGCGACGCCGAGGTACGCGAAGAGGACGACGGACACGACGAGCAGGACCGCTTGGACCGTGGTCATACCCGCTCCAGCGCCCAGACGAGGCCGAGCATCGCGGCCGTGAAGACGACGATGCCTATCACTGCGAGCAGATCACCCATGGCTGCACTCTGGCGCCGAGGACGTCAACAAGATGTCAACGGCTCGTGCTGTCGCGTCAACAGTTCGTCGACAGATGGCCCGCGCCGACAGATGGCCCGCGCCCGCGTCGGCGGCGGGAGCGGGAGCGGGGCGCGCTGGCTAGCGTGGGCGGCATGGAGACACGGCGGTTGGGCAAGACAGGCTTCGACGTGAGCGTGGTCGGCTTCGGGGCATGGGCGATCGGTGGCTCGTGGGGGACCGTCGACGACGAGACCTCTCTCGCGGCCCTGCACGCAGCGGTCGGGTCGGGAGTGTGCTTCTTCGACACGGCAGACGTCTACGGAGACGGCCGGAGCGAGCGCCTCGTCGCACGGCTGCGCCGCGAGGTCGACGTCCCGATCGTCGTCGCGACGAAGGCCGGCCGGCGGGCGCCTGCCCAGGAGGTGCGGTACTACACGCCGGAGAACCTGGTGGCGTGGGTCGACCGCAGCCGGGAGAACCTCGAGATGGCAACCCTGGACCTCGTCCAGCTCCACTGCCCGCCTACCGACCTCTTCTACCACCCGGAGGTGTTCGCAGCGCTCGACGACCTCGTCGCGGCGGGCGTAGTCGCCCACTACGGCGTGAGCGTCGAGCGTGTCGAGGAGGCCCTGAAGGCGATCGACTACCCGGGCGTCGCGACCGTGCAGATCATCTACAACGTCTTGCGCCAGCGGCCCGCCGAGCGCTTCTTTCCCGCGGCACGGGCCGCCGGCGTCGGCGTCATCGTCCGCGTCCCCCTCGCCTCGGGCCTTCTCACCGGCAAGATCACGAAGGACACGGCATTCGCCGCCGACGACCACCGTGCGTTCAACCGCCACGGCGAGTCGTTCGACGTCGGAGAGACGTTCGCGGGTGTCGACCTCGAGACCGGCCTTGCCGTCGTCGAGGACCTGCGTGGAATCGTCCCTCCCGGCGAGACGCTCACCGGCCTCGCGCTGCGCTTCTGCCTGTCCGACCCGGCCGTGTCCACTGTCATTCCCGGCGCGCGAACCCCCGAGCAGGCCCGGGACAACGCTGCCGCCGGTGACCGAGGACCGCTAGACGAGGCGGTCCTCGAGCAGCTCGCGGTCGTCTACGAGCAGAGGGTCGCGGCGCAGGTCCACAACCGCTGGTAGGTCGACGGCCGGCGTCCGGCCCCTCCGCGGCGGCGTCCGGCCCGACGGCGAGGTGACGTCGGTCCCTCGGTCAGACGACGTGAAGGCCCTCGGGGAGCTCGTGCCTGCCCGTGAGAGCGAGGAGGACGTCCGGCCCGAGGCTGCTGGCGCCGACGCTGGCCGCGACCAGCTCGAGGCACGCGGCGACCGGGTCCCGGAGGTCGTCGGGCACCGGCGTCCCGAGCGCCGACGCGACGTCGAGGGAGTGGACGGTGAGCTCGAGCGCCCGCGTTGGAAGGTAGTCGGAGAGCCTGATCCCCCCGAACGGCGTCGCGCACGGTGCGTCGTCCGACGTCCGGTCGACGAGGGAAAGGACGCGCTCGACGATCGTGCGTATCGCCGCAGGGACGTCGCTGCCGAGCGCGACGCCCGCGTCCCGCCCGCGGGCCGCGATGGCCGATCTTCCTTCGGCAGTGCCGCTCGCCTCCGCAGCCGCCGCTAGGTAGGCGACGGGTCCGTCGAGCGTGATGGGTGCCGGCTCACGGGCTAGGTACATCTCCACGGTGAGCAGGGCGCGGCTCGTGTGGCCTGCGAGGTCGCGTAGCGTCCACTCCCCGAGCCCCGGTCCCTGCCAGCGGCTCGCCTCGACGGGCGCGCACAGACCGGCGAAGGCGCCCGCGGCAGCCTCGACGAGACTGCGCCATCCGACGTGGTCGAGGATCACTTCCAAAGTGATAGTGCAGAGCGCGCGTCGACGGCAACGAGTCCAGGCCTGGCCGGGTGCCGTGCCGCGCCGGTAGCGTCGTCCACGTGCCGGACGCGAAGATCCTGACGGTCTCGACCTCGACGGCCGCGGGCGAGCGGGACGACCGCTCCGGCCCGGCGCTGGCCGCCGCGCTCGAGGCGCACGGGTTCACGGTCGTCGGGATGCGTGTCGTCGCGGACGGCCTCGAACCGGTCGCGGATGCTGTCGCCGAGCTCGCGGAGGCGTTCGCGGGCCTCCTCGTCACCACGGGCGGCACGGGCTTCGCTCCGTCCGACCTCACCCCCGAGGCGACGTCCCTCGTCCTCGATCGGCACGCCCCGGGACTCGCGGAGGCGATGCGCGCCGCAAGCCCTCTCGGACGGCTGTCGCGGGGCCTCGCGGGGACGCTCGGCACCTGTCTCGTGCTCAACGTCCCCGGGTCGCCAGCGGGAGCGGTCGAGTCCTTCGAGGCGGTGGCGGACGTCCTTGCGCACGCGCTCGAGCTCATGGCCGGGAGTCTCCCGCACTGAGGGAGCTGCCGCTCGAACCTCAGCCTCCGGAGACCGGTGGCAGCACGGCGACCTCGTCGTCCTCGCCGACGCTCTCGTCGAGTGCCGCCGGCCCGCCGTTCAGCCACGTGGCAGAGTGCTCGAGGACCGTGGCGAAGCGATCGCCGAAGCGAGCGCGCGCGTGGTCGAGCACCTCGCCGACCGTCGCACCGGGCACGTCGGCGCGAGCTGTGCCGGCGGCGTCTCGTGCCGGTCCCAGCAGCCGGAGCAGTGCCACGTCGGCTAGCCGCCGATCATCGACATGGACCGTCTCGGGCGCAGGAAGCCCGGGTCGTCCATGCCGTGCCCGGCCCGCTTTGCCCAGACCGCCCTGCGCACGAGCATCTCGATCTCCGCATCGCCGCCTCCGCGAGCAAGGACGTGACGCACGTTGAGCTCGTCGTCGGAGAACAGGCAGTTGCGGACCGAGCCTTCGGCGGTCAGCCGCAAGCGGTTGCACGTCCCGCAGAACGGCTGGGTGACGCTCGCTACGACGCCGATCTCGCCACGGCCGTCGGCGAAGCGGTAGCGGGTCGCCGGCGCCGGGTCGCCGTCGGGCACCGCGACGGCATCGAGCGGCCACCGGTCGGCGACGAGCGCGAGGACGTCCGACGCGGGCACCACCTGCTCGCGGCGCCAGCTCGCGTCGGCGTCGAGGGGCATGTACTCGATGAAGCGCACCACGCGGCCCGTGTCGCGGGCGAACGCGGCAAAGTCGAGCACCTCGTCGTCGTTCACGCCCGCGACGAGGACGACGTTCACCTTGAGCGGCGAGAGTCCCGCAGCCTCGGCTGCGTCCATCGAGGCGAGCACGCGTGCGAGGTCTCCCCGGCGCCTGATCTGTCCGAACCGCTCGGGGCGGAGCGAGTCGCAGCTGACGTTGACCCGGTGGAGGCCTGCCTCGGCGAGCCGGGCGGCGACGGGCGCGAGCGCGGTCCCGTTCGTCGTGAGCGCGAGGTCTTCGAAGCCGACGCGCGCGAGGCGCGCGACGAGATCGACGACCCCACGGCGCACGAGCGGCTCTCCGCCGGTGATGCGCACCGAGGTGATGCCGAGACCGCGGACGACCTCCGCGAAGCGCACCAGCTCGTCGGCGCGGAGCAGCTCGTCACCGGGGAGGAACGTCATCCCCTCCTCGGGCATGCAGTAGACGCACCGCAAGTTGCACCGGTCCGTCACCGAGATCCGCACGTCGGTGTGGATCCTGCCGAAGGAGTCGACGAGCGGGCCGGTCGTCGGCATCTCGCCACCCATCGCAGCCCGCGTCCGGCTCGTCCTTTCGCCACGGAGGCGCACCGGGACGCCGACGCTCACGGCGCGCCGCCGCTCGCCGGGCTCGCCCGGCCGGCACCGAGCACGTCGAGCGCGTCCGGACGGGGCGGATCGAGCGGCGTCGCCGTACCCGGGTCGAGGAGCATCGCATGCACCGTGCCTCCGGTCGCGACACCCGTGCCGTCGGGAAGAAGCGCCAGCGCGTTCGCGAGCGCCATCGCGTGGAGCTGGTGCGAGCCCTGACCACCCGCGGACCTCACGTGGACGAGGCCGTCGGGTGCGTACCGTGCGACGACGCGGACGAGGTGGAGCTTGCCGTCGGAGCGACGGGTGAGCGGCTCGTCCGCGACCGCGAGCACCTGTGGTCGGCCGAGGACCTCGTAGCCTGCCATCTTGCGAAGTGCCGGCCGCGCGTAGAGCTCGAACGAGACCATCGCGGAGACGGGGTTCCCCGGGAGGCCGAACACCGGTACCGCACCAGGGCCGATCTCGCCGAACGCGAAGGGCTTGGCCGGGCGCACGGCGACCTGCATCCAGCGCATCAACCCGCCCGAGAGCTCCGCGAGCACGGCCTTGACGACGTCTCGGTCGCCGACGCTCACCCCGCCCGAGGTCAGCAGCGCGTCGCAGCGTGCCGCACCGTCGAGAAGCGCCGCCCTGAGGGCGTGCTCGTCGTCCCGGACGAGGCCGAGGTCGAGGGCATCGAAGCCCGACTGCTCGACGGTCGCCAGGAGTGCGAGACGGTTCGAGTCCCGGATGGTGCCCCTAGGGAGCGGGCCCGGGCCGGCGTAGAGCTCGTCACCTGTCGAGAGCACGCCGACGCGCGGGCGCGGGACCGCGAGCACCGTCGTCTCCCCGACGCCTGCGAGCACCCCGAGCGACGCCGGCGTGAGGACCGTTCCCGACGGGAACACCTCCTGGCCGGCAACGACGTCCTCCCCGGCGTGCCGGACCGACTCGCCCGGGCCGGTACCGCGCTCGATCGTGACGAGCGCACCGCCCGCGGAGGTCGTCGTCCACTCGACCATGCACACGGCGTCTGCGCCCGGCGGCAACGGCGCGCCCGTCATGATCCGCACCGCCTCGCCGGCCCCGACTGTCCTGTCGAGGTGGGACCCGGCCATGATCGAGCCGACGACAGCGAGTGTCACCGGGACCGACGCCGTGTCAGCGGCGCGGAGCGCGTAGCCGTCCACCGCGGAGTTCGTGAAGGGGGGCACGGCCTCGCGTGCCACCACCGGTCCCGCGGTGACGCAGCCGAGCGCGTCGCGAAGCGCGAGAGGACGCGGCGCGAGAGCGCGCCTTGCCGAGAGCACCCAGGACCTAGCCTCGGCGAGCGAGAGGAGCGGAGCGTCGGGCGCTGGCGGCGTGCGCTCAGCGGGGGGCGTCGGACACCTCGGTGATCTCTCGGGAGCACGACGCCCAGTCCGATCCGCCGGACCATGTCTCGCGCTTCCAGATGGGCACAGTCGCCTTGAGGGTGTCGATGCAGTGACGCGCCGCCTCGAAAGCCTCGGCACGGTGGGGGGACGAGGCCACGACGACGACGGAGACCTCCCCTAGGTCGAGGTGGCCCGTGCGGTGGAGCAGGGCCACACGCCCGAGCACGGGCCAACGCCTCCGCGCGTCGGCGAGGACGTCGGCGAGCCGCGCCGAGGCGTGCTCCTCGTAGCACTCGTAGTGGAGGTGCTCGACCCCGTCCCGGCCCTCGGAGTGGTCGCGGACAGTGCCGCAGAACGTCACGACCGCTCCGCAACGCGGGAGGACGGCCCACGAGAGGGCGTCGGCGACCGGCAGGGGATCGTCGGTCACGAGCACCCAGTCGCCACCTGCCGGGCTCGTCGCAACTGCGGGCACGGCACCGAGCGTAGCGTCGGACCGAGCGTGCCCACCCAGCTCACGGCGGGCCTCGGACCGGCCGCGCTCAACCGGGACGCCAGTCGACCGCGAGGCGCTCGAGGTCGTCCGGTGTGTCGACGTCCGCGAGCTGGCCGACGTCGAGGCCGCGCGGCCAGCTCGTCTCGTCGAGGAGCTCCGCCCGGCTCCGGTCCGGCAGGTGCCGTAGGGACCGCTCGCCCCGGCCGGCACGTGCGGACGCCTCCCCGAGGTCCGCGGCGGACCATCGCGCGCACAGCGGCTGGTGGCGTCCACCGACGACCGGGAGCACCGAGTCGTCTCCGGGGCGATCCGCGAGCGCGGCGAGGAGGGCCACTGAGAGAAGCGGCAGGTCGCACGCGACGACGAGCGCCGGACCCGCGTGACCCCGTTCGCGCAGGGCCGCGGCGCCGGCGGCGACCGCCGCGAGCGGTCCGTCTCCGGGTGGGTCCTCACGCGTCGCGTCGAGAGTCGTCCATCCCGGCCCGACCTCGAGGACCGGGAGCGCGACGAGCTCGAGGAGCCGGGCGATACGCCCGGCGAGCTGCTCGCCGTCGACGAGGAGAGCCGCCTTGTCGTGGCCCATGCGCCGGCTCGAGCCGCCGGTGAGAAGGATGCCTGCGAGACCGGCGCGCGGCTCGGCCGGGTGGGCGGGCCGCATCCGGTCGGTGCCCGTCACGGACCTGCGGCGGGAACGCCACAGGTCGTGGCGTCGTAGCCGGGGATCAGTGCGAGCTGGCCGCGGAGCCACGGCGAGCCCAGCACCGTCGTGAGGGCCCGGACCTCGGGCGCGTCGGCGTGGACGGGCGGCACGGCGAGGTCGAACCGCTCGGTGCTGAGCGGCACGAAGGCGAGGCCGTAGGCGAGCGCGGCGGGCTCGCTCGCCACCCCTGCGTCGGCGAGGCCGGAGGCGATCGCCGCGGCGACCTGAAGGTGCCCGTGGACCTCGCTCGAGCTGCCGGCGAGCTCGTGGACCGCGACGCCGTCCCGCGCCGCGGCCCGGTCGAGGACCGCGCGTGCCTCGCTGCCCGGCTCCCGGTTCGCGAGGCGCAACCCGAGCGCTGCGATGTCGCCGACGCACGTGACGCGGCCGTCGAGGTCGGGCCGCAACACGAGCCCCTGGCGCCAGCTCGAGAAGCCGAGGAGCCGGCTCGAGGGGCCGAGGCGCTCTCTCGCACGGTGGTTGTAGGTGCCACCCTCGCGGTCTCGCACGTGCGTCCCCGCCGCGTGGACCATTCCTCGCGCCGCGAGCTCGAGGGCGCCGGCGCTCGCGCACGGGCGCCACAGGAGACCGAGCGGCGGGTCGAGAAGCGCGAGGGGTGCCTCGAGCAGCGAGAGCGCCGGGTCGCAGCCCGCTACGACGACGCACGGCCGGATGGCTCCGACCGGTCGGACGGTGCCCGCGGGACCACCGACGAGGCCTCCCGCCGGCGTGAACCCCGAACGCACGCCGGCATCTGCGTGGAGGGGCACGGCGACGAGGCGCCCGGCGAGCGGGGCGAGCGCGACACGGCTCCCCTCCCGACCGAGAGGGGCGAGTGGCTCGGCCCGGATCGCGGGGAGAGCGCTCTCGGCGGCGAACAGATCTTCGACGCCCACGCCGAGCACCCCCGCGAGCGCGAGCGCGAGCCGCAGGGACGGCTCCGAGCGTCCGGCCTCGACGGCGGCGACGGCCTGACGACTGACCCCCGCCAAAGCTGCGAGCTGGCGCTGGGAGAGCGAGCGGGCGAGCCGCGCGGAGCGGAGCCGGGAGCTCATCGCACCGCCCTGCCGTCGGGCGCGAAGATCGGTGGGTCGAGCACGGTCACGGCGGTTGTCGCCGACGGCGGCAGGTCGTCGAGCTCGCAGGTCACCCTCACCCCCGCCACCTCGACGTCGACCTCCCAGCGTGCTCCCGCCGCACGCCGGTCCACGACCGGGCCCGACAGCACGATGCCGGCGCCGTGGTGCGCGCCGGCTACGACACGACCAGGGTGCACACCGATCACCGTCGACCCACTCTCACGGGGGACGAAGGAACGGTAGCCGACGATCTCGGCGACGCGGCGGCTCGCCGGCCGGCAGACGACTCGGTGCGGCTCGCCAATCTGGACCAGGTGCCCGCGGTCGACGATCCCGAGCCGGTCGGCGAAGGCCTGTGCCTCGGTGAGCTCGTGGGCGACGAGGACCGCCGGCAGACCACGTTGCGTGGCGGCCTCCGAGATGGTGTCGGTCGCGGTCCGGCGCAGCTCGGCGTCGAGCCCGGTGTAGGGCTCGTCGAGGAGGAGGGCCTCGACGTCGGCGAGGAGAAGGCGGCAGAGCGCCACCCGCTGGCACTGGCCGCCAGAGAGGGTCCCGGGCCGCTCGTGGAGCAGCGAGGTGACGCCGAGCCGGGCCGCCAGAGCGTCCCGTGCCCCGGTGCGCCCGAGCCCGTGCCGGGCGAACGCGAGGTTCTCCGCCACGCTCAGGTGCGGGAAGAGACCGATCTGCTGGCGGAGCAGGCCGGTGCGGCGTTGCCAGACGGGTACCCGCACGCGGCGTGGCAACGTCGCTGTGAGAGTGCGGCCGTTCAGGGTGACGGCACCCGTGACCGGCCAGGCGAGGCCGGCGACGGTCTCGAGGAGGGTCGTCTTGCCTGCACCGGACGGGCCGAACAGCGCGACCCGCTCACCGCGAGCGACGCTCAGAGCGACCTCGACGACGAGGTCGCGCCGCTCAACCGAGACGTCGAGCTCGAGCACGGATGCTCCATGCGTACGCGGCGACCGGGAGCGGGAGCGCGACGACGAGGAGGACGAGAGCGAACGGCAGCGCCGAGCCGAGCCCGGTCTCTTGAAGGGTCGTCCAGATCTGCAGTGGCAGGCCGTAGGGGTGGTACGCGACGATGATCACGGCACCGAAGGCACCCATCGCCCGTGCCCACGCGACGGCGAGCGACATGGCGACGCCGGGGGCGGCGAGCGGGAGGACGACGCGCCGGGCGGCTTGTCGCGGCGTGTCGCCGAGAAGAAGAGCCTGCTCTTCGAGGAGCGGGTCGACCGCTCCGACGGCAGCCTGCACCCCGAGGACGAAGTACGGCGCGGACTCGTAGACCTCCGCGACGACGAGAGCGAGGAGGGTGTTCGTCGCGCTGAGATGGATCGCGGCGATCGCGTGGCCGACGGGGGTGTCCGGCCCGACCATGAACACGAGCAGGAGGCCGACCACGAGCGGGGGAAGCAGCAGCGCGCACAGGACGCCGGTCTCGAGCACGCGGTGCAGCGGGAGCCGCCGTCGAGCGAGCATCCAACCGAGCGGCATCCCACCCGCGAGGAGCACCGCGAGGGTGATGGCGCCCGATTCGAGCGAGACGGCGAGGGGCGTGAGCGCTCCGGGCACCCGGAGCGCGGCGAGGACGGACGACGGCGAGAGGTGCGCGAGGAGCGTCGCGATCGGTGCGACGAGCACGAGCCAGACGATCCCCGCTCCGCCGAGCGCGAGCCCGCGTTGCACAGCCGGGACGCGGCCCGTGGTCGGACCGACGTCCCACCGTCGGGGCGCTCGGGCCGGTGGCTGGCTATCGAGCAGAAAGCTCACTCGCGACGCCAGCAGGCACGAGCCTCCGGTCTCCCGCCACGGTCGGCCGGAGCGTTGTGTAGCCGCCGTGCCGGTAGGCGGCGAGGCCACGAGGCGAGATGGTATAGGCGACGAAGGCGGCCGCAGCGGCCGGGTCCCGATGGCCGATCGTCGTCAGGTCGAGCACGAGCGGCTCACCGTGGACGACCTTGCCGTCCGCGAGGCGAAGCGTTGCCCGCGCGTACCTCGCCGCTTCGCCAGGGGCGCCGAGGTCGATCGTCGGCGGGAGGGCCACGTAGTGGAGATGGAGCTGGACCGCCTGGGACAAGAACGCGCTCGCAGCGTCGAGCTGGCCCGCCTCGAGGCGGGGCTCGAGTGCGGTCTCGTCGAAGATCTCCGGAGACGAGGACGAGCCGAGCGGTCCCGTCCCGAGGACCGCCCGCACCGTGGAAGGGGGGAGGTGGAGCGCACGTTGTGCGAGCTCGACCATCTCGACGAACGCCGCACCTTGGGGGTCGACGTTCGGGTCGGTCCGCCCGAGGGTGAAGCCCGGCTCGGACATGACGTGGAAGAGGTCGGCGAGCGGCCTTCTGTGCGCGGCGATCGCTTCCAGCGCGGGTGCGTAAGCGCTCGACGGGTTGTACGCGAGGACGAGCGGGCTCGCTGCGAACTGGACGTACCAGCGCGTGTACCTCGGTTCGAGCGCGGTGATCGGGCCCGAGCCGACGCTCTCGAAGACGTTCGGCGATATCTCGCCCGACGAGATCTCGGCCGAGAGCGCCTTCGAGCCGGCGCCGCGCCCCTCGTACGCCGCTCCGGTCGCACGGTGGAACGCGGGTCCGACGACCTTTTCCTCGAGGTACTCGAGCGAGCCGGCGTAGGCGACGTCAGCCGTCCCGGGCACGCCGAGGTGGGCGGCCCCGCGGGCGTGAGCCGCTGTCTTGAGCCGAGGAGCGGCAGCTGCGGGTGCCGACCCGGCGCGCAGGGTCATCCCGCCGGACGCCGTGAGCACGACCGCCGCCACCGCGGCGAGCCGGCGCCGCGCCACGAGGCGAGACGCCGCCAGCCCCCGCCGGGATCGTGCCATCACGCAACCCTAGCTTGCCTCCCGCAACCCTGACGAGCGCTGTCAGTGCCCGGCGGGATCGTGGTGCACGGCTCCATCGGCGTCGCGGAGCCACCGCCCCGATCTCCCGCCGCTCTTCTCCACGACCGCGAGGTCGTCGATCGAGAGCGTGCGGTCGAACGACGCGCACGCGGCATAGATCGTGAGGCCTGCGGCGCTGGCCGCGGTGAGCGCCTCCATCTCGACGCCGGTCCGGTCTTCAGCCTCGACGGTCGTCGTCACTTCCACCTGGTCCTCGCCGACTGCGATCTCGACAGTCGTCTCCCCGAGAAGCAGGGGATGGCAGAGAGGAAGGAGGTGGGCGGTACGCTTCGCGGCGAGCAGGCCGGCACCCCTGGCGAGCGCCAGCACGTCGCCTGCGGGAAGATCCCCGCTCGCGAGCCGTCGAGCGCTCGTCGGAGCCATGCGGACGACGAGCCGGGCGACCGCCTTCCGGCTCGAGACGTCCTTGCCCGTGACGTCGACCATGTGGGCGTTGCCGCGGCTGTCGAGGTGCGGGAAATCCGCCGGTCCGTCGCCGCCCGGCCCGCCGGAAAGGCTCCCACCCGACGCGCCGCTCCTGGTCGTCACGCGACGAGCATAGGGAGGTAGAGCTCCTCCCGAGCCGGACGAGGTGCATCGGGGAGACCGCCGAGCGCCGTGACGTGCGGCGCCGTTACGCTCGTCTCGATGGATCCCGACGGCGCCCGTCCGAAAGCGACGCAATGGCTCGGGGCCTTCGCGAGAGAGCTCGGCGTCGCGGCTCCGAGCGACGAGCAGGTCGAGGCACTGCTCGCCCTCGCAGGGACGGCGGCGCACGCCTCGGAGCGCACGGCGGCACCGGTCGCGTGCTGGCTCGCAGCTCTCGCGGGCGTGTCGCCGGCGGACGCGACGCTCGCCGCTGCTCGCGTCGGCACGGGGACTGCCGGCGTGCCGTGAGCGGACCGGTCGCGGCGCGGCGCGGTGCGGGCGGGAAGGCGGCAGGCGCCCGCGTGCCGACCGCTTCGTGGACCGTCTACGAGCGCCGCGGCGGCGGGCTCGCGGGCCGATCCGACGAGCTGGCCGTCGAGGAGCCCCTCGAGGTGCGGCTGTCCTGCGCGGACGACGCAGCTCCAGGCGGCCGCTCCGTCTCGACCCTCTCTGTGACGATGCGGACCCCCGGCCACGACGTCGAGCTCGTCGCCGGGACGCTGCTCGGCGAAGGCCTCGTCGGGTCACGTAGCGAGATCCACCGGATCGTCTACTGCGTCGACCAGGCGGTCGACGCGGAGCAGCGCTTCAACGTCGTCACGGCCGAGCTCGTCGGCCCGGCCCGGCGCACGGTCCTCGAGCGCAGGGTCGTCACGTCGAGCGCGTGCGGCGTGTGCGGCTCCGCGTCGGTCGACGCTGCGCGCCTCGCGGAGCATCGCCCGCTCGGCACGGGACCGTCTGTCGGTGTCGACCTGCTCGCACGGCTACCCGACCTGCTCGTCGCCGGGCAGCGCGGCTTTGCTGCGACGGGTGGGCTGCACGGTGCCGCGCTCGTCGCGAGCGACGGCGAGGTGCTCGTGGTGCGCGAGGACGTCGGCCGGCACAATGCCGTCGACAAGGTGGTCGGATGGGCTCTTCTCGACGGCCGCGTCCCGCTGGTCGACGTCGTGCTCGTCGTGAGCGGCCGGGTCTCCTTCGAGATCGTGCAGAAGGCGCTCCAGGCGGGTGTCGCCTTCGTCGCTGCGGTCTCCGCGGCGACGAGCCTCGCGGCACGCCTCGCGGAGGAGACGGGGATGACACTCGTGGGCTTCGTCCGCGGCGAGAGCGTCACCGTCTACGCGGGTCGCCGTCGAATCGTGCTCGGTCACGACGCCACCGGCCAGGTGGCTCCGTGACCGGCGAGCGCGAGGCGCAGGACCGTACGGGACCCGGGCGCGGGTCCGGCGTCGGGCAGGGAGCGGAGCCGGACCTCGCCGTCTCGGCACCGAAGGGCGTCGCGGGCGGCATCCCGGCTGTCGTCTCGACGGCTCGCCACGCGCTCGGCGAGATGGGTGTCGTGCGGACCGTGCGGACCCTGTCCCGCCTCAACCAGGTCGGCGGCTTCGACTGCCCAGGTTGCGCGTGGCCCGAGCCGGGAGACCGATCACACGTCGAGTTCTGCGAGAACGGGGCGAAGGCGGTCGCCGAGGAGGCGACGACGCGGCGCGTGAGCCGTGGGTACTTCGCCCGGCACAGCGTCGCGGACCTGGCGACGCTCGGCGAGTACGAGCTCGGAAAGCAGGGCCGGATCACGGAGCCGATGTGGCTGCGGCCTGGCGGGACCCACTACGAGCCCGTCTCGTGGGACCACGCGCTCGACATCCTCGCCGACCGTCTCCGAGCGCTCGGGCATCCGGACGAGGCCGTGTTCTACACGTCAGGACGCACGAGCAACGAGGCGGCCTTCCTCTACCAGCTCTTCGTACGCAGCTTCGGGACGAACAACCTCCCGGACTGCTCGAACATGTGCCACGAGTCGAGCGGTGCCGCGCTCGTAGAGACGATCGGCATCGGCAAGGGGAGCGTCACCCTCGAAGACGTGCACCACGCAGGGCTCGTCTTCGTCGTCGGCCAGAATCCCGGGACGAACCATCCCCGGATGCTGAGCGCCCTCGAGCAGGCGAAGCGCAACGGCGCACGCATCGTCGCCGTCAACCCGCTGCGCGAGGCCGGGCTGCTCCGCTTCAAGCATCCCCAGCGTCCTGTAGACCTGGCCGGCCGGGGCACCGATCTCGCGGACCTCTACCTCCAGATACGGGTCAACGGCGACATGGCGCTGTTCCAGGCGCTCGGACGGTTGCTCCTCGAGGCCGACGACGAAGGAGCGGGACTGGTCGACCGTGACTTCGTCGCCCGGCACTGCGACGGCTTCGAGGCGTACGACGCGCACGTGCGCGGTCTCGACTGGTCGCTCGTCGCAAGAGCGACGGGCCTCGAGCGCTCGCAGATCGAGGCTGCTTTCGACCTCGTGGCCTCCACGGATCGGATCGTCGTGTGCTGGGCCATGGGTCTTACCCAGCACAAGAGCTCGGTGGCGACGATCCGTGAGGTCGTCAACCTCCTTCTCGCGCGTGGGAGCATCGGCCGTCCGGGTGCCGGGGTCTGCCCGGTGCGCGGCCACAGCAACGTCCAGGGCGACCGGACGATGGGCATCTACGAGAGACCCGACGCAGCGTTCCTCGACGCGCTCGCGGCCGAGTTCGGCTTCGACCCGCCCCGCGAGCCCGGCTTCGACGTCGTCGACGCGATCAGGGCGATGCGCGACGGCAAGGCGAAGGTCCTCGTCGCGATGGGCGGCAACTTCGTCTCGGCGACGCCGGACACGGCGGTGACCGAGGCCGCGTTGCGGGGCCTCGACCTCGCGGTGCACGTCTCCACAAAGCTCAACCGCTCCCACGCCGTCACCGGGCACGAGGCGCTCATCCTGCCGTGTCTCGGGCGCACCGAGCGCGACGTGCGTGCCGGTCGCCCCCAGGCCGTGACCGTCGAGGACTCCATGAGCATGGTCCACCTCTCCGAGGGAAGGCTCGCACCCGCGTCGGCTCACCTCATGAGCGAGGTGGCAATCGTCTGCGCCATGGCGCGCCGGACGCTCGGCGAGCGCACTGCGGTCGGCTGGGAGCAGCTCGCCGACGACTACGACCTCGTCCGCACGCGTATCTCCCGGGTCGTGCCGGGGTTCGCAGACTTCAACGAGCGCGTCCGCCGGCCGGGCGGCTTCGTCCTACCTCACCCACCGAGGGACAGCCGTGAGTTCCCGACCCCGACGGGGCGCGCACTTTTCACGGTCAACGAGCTCACGGTGGTCGAGGTCCCCGAGGGGCACCTGCTCATGCAGACGGTCCGTTCGCACGACCAGTACAACACCACCATCTACGGGCTCGAGGACCGCTACCGGGGCATCCACGGCGGACGCCGCGTCGTCTTCGTCCACCCCGAAGACGTCGTCGCGCTCGGGCTCGAGGAGGCCATGATCGTCGACATCGTCGGCGAGCACGGTGGGACGATCCGCCGGGCCCCGGGCTTCAGGGTCGTCGGCTACCCGACGGCGCGCGGTTGCTGCGCGACGTACTTTCCCGAGACCAACGTCCTCGTCCCGCTCGACAGCACCGCGGACGTGAGCAACACGCCGACCTCGAAGTCCGTCGTCGTGCGGCTCGTGCCGGTCGCCCAGCCGTCTGGCTGACACCCCGCCGTCCGGCGGGAGCGCGACCTGCCGCCGCCGGCCGCCGAAGGTCACACGGGGGCGGGGCATCCCGTCGCTCCCGAGACCGAGAAGGCGGACCACATCGCGGCGTAGCGGCCGCCGAGCCCGACGAGCTCGTCATGGGTGCCGGTCTCGACGATCTGCCCGGAGTCGAGCACCACGATGCGGTCGGCAACCATCGCCGTCTGCAGCCGGTGCGCGATGACGACGGTCGTACGGCCGTGCGCGACGTGCTGCATCGCGGCGGACACCTTGGCCTCGGTCGCGAGGTCGAGGTTCGACGTCGCCTCGTCGAGCAGGAGCACAGCCGGGTCGACGAGCTCGGCTCGTGCGAGCGCGAGGAGCTGGCGTTGGCCGGAGGAGAGAGACCGGCCGCGCTCGGAGAGCACGTGCAGGTAGCCGCCGGGAAGCGACGCCACGACGTCGTGGGCGCCGACAGCCCGCGCAGCCGCTTCGACCTCCGCATCGGTCGCTCCGGGCCGACCGTAGGCGATGTTGTCCCGGATCGTCCCTGCGAACAGGAACGCCTCCTGGGGGACGAAGCCGAGCTGGACCCGAAAGGCGTGCAGGTCGAGGTCGCGAAGGTCGTGTCCGTCCACGAGCACCTTCCCCTCGACGGGGTCGTAGAAGCGGGCGAGGAGCTTGACGAGCGTCGACTTTCCTGCGCCTGTCTGGCCGACGAGGGCGACGGTCTCGCCGGGTGCGATGTCGAGGTCTATGTCGCGCAGCGCCTCCGGCGGCCGCCGCGCAGCGTCCGCTTGCCCGGCGGCGAGGCGCACGTCGGCGGGTCCGAGGCGCTGGGGCACCGCGCTCGCCTTGGTAGGCGCAGGATAGGCGAAGGTGACGCCTTCCAGACGGAGCGCACCGTGCAGGCGGCCGGGGTCGAGCGCGCCCGCGCTCACGGGCGTGCGTGTCTCGAGGGCCATCAGCTCGGCGATCCTCCCGACCGAGATCCGGGTCTGCTGCCAGGCGTCGAAGACTTGGGAGAGCTGCTGGATCGGGGAGAAGAACATATCGACATACAAGATGAACGCGACGAGAGCACCCGTCGTGAGCTCTCCCCGTACGACGAGGGTGGCGCCTACCCCGAGCACGATCGCGTCGGCGACGCCGGAGAGGAGCTGGACGAAGGGGAAGTAGACGGCGACGAGCCGCTGGGCGGCGACACGTGCGTCGAGGTAGTCGTGGCCGAGGGCGTGGAACCGCTCGACCGTCCTCGCCTCGTGGACGAATGCCTGGGACTCGCGCACACCGGAGACGCTCTCCTGGAAGTTGGCGTTCACGGCGGCGATCCGGTCGCGCGCGAGGTCGTAGCAGCGCAGGGAGCGGCGACGGAACACGACGGTCGCGAAGGCGAGCGGCACCGCCACGAGAAGGGTGACCGTGCCGAGCTCGAGGTCGATCACGAGGAGCGCGACGCCGACGCCGACGAAGGTGCAGATGTTGACGAGTGCCGAAAGTACGCCGTTCTCGATGAGGGTCTCGAACTGGTCGACGTCGGTCGTCATCCGCGTCATGATCCGCCCGGTCATCTCGCGCTCGTAGTAGTCGAGCGAGAGCCGCTGGAGTTGTGCCCAGATCCCTATGCGCAGGCCGAGCATGACGCGTTGCGCCGTCCGCCCGGTGACGAACGTCCCTGCCATCTCGTCGAGCAGGTCCGCCAGCGTGACGGCGAGGTAGACCCCCGACGCGGCGAACAGCGCAGCCTCGGAGCCCGTCGAGATGCCCTTGTTGATCCCTTCCTTTACGAGCACAGGTCCGGCGAGCGAGAAGAGCGCGTCGAGGACGACGAGGACGAGCCCGACGCCGAGCGGTCTGCGGTAGCGGCGGAGCAGCAGGGGCAGCGAGAAGTGCCGCTCGTGGCGAGACTCGGCTTCGATGTCGGGCTCGGGGCTGTCGCGGACCGGCCGCAGGGCTGCGACCCGAGCGAGCAGCTCCGGAGTCGGGGCGAGCTGGGCCCGCCACCCGCCTCCACCACCGCCTCCACCACCGAGCCCCGGGCCGATGCTCGCAGCGCGGTACTTCGCCGTCGTCACGCCGAGGCGCCCGGCAGGCGAGCTCGCCGCGGGGGCCCACGCGGCCGCCGTGGTGGCAGGCCGCCCTGCCTGGCCCCGTCCTGCCTGGCCTTGTCCTGCCTGGTCCCGTCCTGCCTTGCCCCGGGTGTCGAGAGCCGTCGCGAGCGCCTCTGTGCGACCCTCCGCCTGCTCGGGCGGTACCTCGTCGAGCCCCGTCAACATCGTGCGGTACTGCGGGCAGCGTGCGAAGAGCTCGTCGTGGGTCCCGGCGTCCGCGACGCGACCGTCCTCGAGGACGGCGATCCGGTCGGCGAGGTGGA
>JAJZCK010000224.1 GCA_021846125.1 Actinomycetes bacterium
GAGCCCGACTCCGGCGTGTCTCGGTAGGCGCGACCTTTGACGAGCTCGAGGTAGTCGTCACAGAATGACCAGAAGAACTGCTCCGTGCGCTCGAGCGCACGGGCGTGCTCGAAGCCGTCGAACGCCTCGGTGGCGTCGCGGACCGTGGTGGTGAGTCGCGCGAGCATCGCGGCGTCGACAGGGTGGAACGCGCCGCCGCCGGTGCCGTCGTCGTGACCGATCTCCGTGCCAGTCCCGGCGGCGCCCTCGAGCCGCGAGATGGCGAACTTCGTCGCCTGGAGGATCTTGGTAGCGAGCCGACGCCCGATCTTCATCTGTTGCTCGTCGAAGATCGTGTCGACGCCGAGCCTCGCGGAGCAGGCCCAGTAGCGGACGGCGTCGGTGCCGTGGGCCTCGAGGAGCTCGTTCGGGACGACGACGTTGCCCTTCGACTTCGACATCTTCTTGCGGTCCGGATCGAGGATCCAGCCTGAGATCGCGGCGTCGTGCCACGGAAGGCAGCCGTGCTCGAGCTCGGAGCGGACGACGCTCGAGAACAGCCAGGTGCGAATGATCTCGTGCGCCTGGGGGCGAAGGTCCATGGGGAAGACCCGCGCGAACAGGTCCGGGTCGTCCTCCCACCCCCCAGCTATCTGCGGGGTGAGCGACGAGGTCGCCCAGGTGTCCATGACGTCGGGGTCTCCCGTGAATCCCGCCGGGGCGTCTCGCTGGCTCGCGATATAGCCGTCGGGGACGTCGACGGAGGGATCGACGGGCAGGGCCGACTCGGCGGCGAACAGAGGTGCCGAGTCGTCGGGGCTCCCGTTCTCGTCGAGCCGGTACCAGACCGGGAAGGGGATGCCGAAGAAGCGCTGACGGGAGATGTTCCAGTCGCCCGTCAGCCCTTCGACCCAGGACTCGAAGCGCTGGCGCATGAACTCGGGGTGCCATGCAAGCTCGCGTCCGAGCTCGAGCAGCCGGCTGCGCATGGCGGTCGTCGCCACGTACCACTGGCGGGAGGAGACGATCTCGAGCGGGCGGTCGCCCCTCTCGTAGAACTTCACCGGGTGCGTGATCGGCCGTGGATCGCCGACGAGGTCTCCACTGTCGGCGAGCAGCTCGACGATGCGTCGCTGCGCTTGGCGGACCGTCAGCCCTTCGAGCTGCGCGTAAAACTGCTGCGCGCGCGCTGCGTCCGCAGACTCCCAGCCGGGTGCCCCGAAGCTGACCGGCTCGAGGCGACCGTCGCGACCGACCACCGTGCGTGTCGCGAGCTTCAGCTCGCGCCACCAGGTGACGTCCGTCAGGTCGCCGAAGGTGCAGACCATCGCGATCCCGGAGCCCTTCTCGGGGTCCGCAAGCTCGTGCGCGTGCACCGGCACCTCGACACCGAACAGCGGCGTCCGGACCGTCGTCCCGACGAGGGCGCGGTACCGGTCGTCGTCGGGATGGGCGACGAGAGCCACGCACGCGGGCAGGAGCTCGGGACGCGTCGTCTCGATCTCGACCGCGGCCGCCCCGGCTCGGCCGAAGCGCAGCCTGTGGTAAGCCCCCGCGACTTCACGATCCTCGAGCTCGGCCTGGGCGACCGACGAAGCGAAGTCGACGTCCCACAGCGTGGGCGCCTCGCGACGGTAGGCCTGACCGCGTGCTGCGAGGCGGAGGAAGGCCCGCTGCGAGGCGCGCTGGGCTCGGGCGCTGACGGTCGTGTAACGCGTGCTCCAGTCGACGGAGAGACCGAGCCGGCGGAACATCTCCTCGAACACGCCTTCGTCCTCGGCGGTGAGCTTGCGGCACAGCTCCACGAAGTTGGGTCGGGAGATCGGCAGGGGCGCCGCCGGGGGTGTGGCCGGGGGCGCGAAGTGCGGATCGTAGGGGACGGACGGGTCGCAGCGGACGCCGAAGTAGTGCTGGACGCGTCGCTCGGTCGGCAGGCCGTTGTCGTCCCATCCGATCGGGTAGAACACCGTCTTGCCTCGCATGCGCTGGTAGCGGGCGACAGCGTCGGTCTGGGTGTAGGAGAAGACGTGGCCGACGTGGAGCGAACCGGACACCGTCGGCGGCGGCGTGTCGATCGAGAAGACCTCCGCGCGCGGCCGGCTCCGGTCGAAGGCGTAGGTTCTCCGGGCCTCCCAGGACGCTGTCCAGCGGGTCTCCAGGCCGTCGAGCCCGGGGCGCTCGGGCACGCCGGTGCCGGCACGATCGCGCCGTGGCGGCGGAGCCGCTGCGCGAGTGCCTTCGCCGCTCGACCGGTCACGGGGAGCGTGCTGCTCCGGCTGGTAGGGCGCGTCGGGCTGGTGGTCGTCGGGCATCGGCCTAGTACGGTACCCGTGTGCTCCGCCTGCACGACACAGCGACGGGTGCCGTGGCTCCGATCGCCTCGCGCGATCCCGGAGCTGTCGGGCTCTACGTCTGCGGTCCGACCGTCTACGGTCCCCCGCACGTCGGCCACGGTCGGTTCGTCCTCGTCTACGACGTCCTTCGCCGCTACCTCGAGCGCAGCGGCTACGTGGTGCGGCACGTCTCCAACGTCACCGACATCGACGACAAGATCATCGCCCGTGCCGCAGCCGAGGGACGCGACTGGACGGACGTCGCCGCGGAGTCCGAGGAGCAGTGGTGGGCGGCGATGGACGCGATGGGCGTGCTGCGGCCGACCGAGGTCCCGCATGCGACCGACTACGTCGGGGAGATGGCGGACCTCGTGTCCGACCTGGTGGCGCGCGGCGTCGCCTACGAGACGTCCGACGGCGTCTACCTCTCGTGCGACGCCGTCGAGGGCTACGGCCTGCTCGCGCACCAGTGCCTCGACAGCCTGCGTGCCGGGGCCCGGGTCGCGGTCGCCGACGAGAAGCGCTCCCCGGTCGACTTCGCGTTGTGGAAGAAGGCCAAGCCGGACGAGCCGACGTGGCCATCGCCGTTCGGCCCGGGCCGGCCAGGCTGGCACACCGAGTGCGTCGTCATGTCCCTTGCGTTGCTGGGCGACGGCTTCGACCTCCACGGTGGCGGTCTCGACCTCGTCTTCCCGCACCACGAGAACGAGCGGGCACAGGCCGTCGCGACTGGGCGGGCGTTCGCCCGCCACTGGGTCCACAACGGCCTCGTGATGGTCGGTGGCGAGAAGATGTCGAAGTCGCTCGGCAACGTCACAGACCTGGCCGAGCTCGTCGCCGGCGCGGATCCGCGCGCCTACCGGCTCCTCGTGCTACGGGCGCACTACCGCTCGCCGCTCGAGGTCAGCCCGGCGACGCTGGACGACGCCGCGTCCGCTCTCGCTCGTGTGGACGAGCTCGCGCGGCGGATCGGCCGCGTCGAGCGCGACGCGGGCGTCCGTGGGACGCCCGAGGCCGTCGGCAACGTCTCGGAGGTGGGCGCGGCCGAGAGGGCGAAGTTTGCCGAGGCGATGGACGACGACCTCGGTACCCCGCGGGCGCTCGCCGGCCTGCTCGGGGCGGTTCGCCGGGCGAACGTGCTCCTCGACGGGGGAGATCCCGCCGGGGGCCTGACGCTCGCCAGGGCAGCACTCGAGCTCCTCGCCGTGCTCGGGCTCGAACCTCGGGCTGCGGAGCAGGCGAGCGACGAGGTGCTCGGCATCATCCACCGCCGTGACGCCGCACGCGCTGGCCGGGACTTTGCCGCGGCGGACAGCCTGCGTGCGGAGCTCGAGGAACGTGGCTGGATCGTGGAGGACGGGCCGGCGGGCACCCAGGTCCGCCGCTGACGCCGTCCGCCTGGAAGGTCAGCGGAGCGGCTTTTTGAAGACGAAGACGACCTGCTCGGGGTTCGGCGAGCCGAGGTGGTCCACACGTCCGAAGTTGACAAGCTCCCAGCCCTCGCGGCCCTTCGTCGTGAGCATCGCCACGAGCCCAGGGGTGAAGGTGTCTTCGGCCCAGTCCTCGCCCGCCTTCCAACTGCCCGTCCACACGACGGTGTCGTACAACCAGCTCGTCACGGTCGGCACTCCTGGATCGCCTCGTCCTCGCCACATCTCGCCACACCCGCGCTGGGGTAC
>JAJZCK010000225.1 GCA_021846125.1 Actinomycetes bacterium
CCCCGAGCTCGTCGGGCGCGACCTGGTCGCCGATGCCGTCGCTCTAAACAGCGTGCAGTTCAACACCGCACGGATGGCCGGCGGTGCGGTGGGGGGCCTCGCCATCGCAGCCTGGGGGATCTCTGGAGCGCTCTTCCTGAACGCCGCGAGCTTCGCGCCCATCCTGCTGGTCTTGATAAAGATCCGCCCGGCCCACGCTTCCGGGCGCCCGGTGGCAGGGCGCGCGACGGCGATGTCCGAGCTGCGCCAGGGTCTCTCCTTCGCTCTTGCTACGACGCCGATCCGCCGCGTGGTGGTCCTGTTCGCCGTCGTCGGGCTGCTCGGCTTCAACTGGCAGGTGGCGGTGCCCTTGGTGGCCAGGTTCGTCCTCCACCGCCAGGCTGCCGGCTTCGGGGACCTGATGGCGGCGCTCGGTGCCGGTTCGCTCGTTGCCGCGGTCGCCGTCGCTCGTGACCAGCGGGCTTCCGAGCACCGCCTGGTCGTCGGCGGGGTCGCGCTGGGCGCCGCCCTCGTGGCCCTCGGCCTCTCGCGCTCATACCCGCTCAGCCTCGGCGTCCTCGCCTTCGCCGGCATCGCCGGCGTCGTGACCTCGATCACGGCGAACACACGGCTGCAGCTGCTCACTCCCAACCATCTACGAGGGCGGGTGATGGGGATCTACGTCCTGCTGATGGGCGGGACGACGCCGGTCGGTTCCTTCCTTCTCGGCGAGGTGGCTGGCCATCTAGGCACTGGCGCTGCGCTCGTCGTCTTCGGGGCGGCCACCGCCGGAGGGGTCGGGCTGGTCGCGACCCTGCGACGACGCGCGAGCTCGAGGACCGGCGGTGCAGAGGCACCGGAGGGCTCGCAAGGCACGACGATCGGGGCGTGCTGACGGTGGGCGAGATCCTTGCCATCAATCTGTGGAGCCCGCACCACGGGCTGCCCGTGGGCATTGCAATCCTGACCGCCTTCGCCTTGGGCGTCGTCCACGGCGTCACACCCGACGAGCACACCTGGCCGATCACCTTCTCGTACGCGATGGGCTCCTTCTCCGCCCGGCGTGGCATGCGGTCGGCTCTCGCGTTCTCCCTGTCCTTCACCGTGCAGCGGGCACTGCTGTCGGAGCTTGCCTACCTGGGAATGCTCGAGATCACCGCGAACCCGACGTGGAACGCCGTCGTCTACGTCGTCGTAGGCGCCGTGATGGTGATCGCCGCGTTCTATGTGCTTCGCTTTCGCTGTGCGCTCCACGTGCATCTCTGGCCGCCCTCGATCGGCAAGTGCCACCGCCAGATCGACACCGGGGGGTGGGCGACGCGGACGCCTACCCCGGCGATGGCCGCGGTGCACGGCTTCGTCGCCGGTTGGGGACTCGGAGCCTTCGCTCTCATCATGGCGACCGTGCTTGCCCCTGCGATGCCGAGCGCTGCGCTCGGGTGGGCGCCCGGGGTGGCGTTCGGGCTTGGGACCACCGCCGTGCTCGTGCTGGCCGGAGCAGTGATCGGGTCGCTCATCCGCCACCAGCGCATCCCCGAGCAGCTCGCCCAGAAGGTGGCACAGGAGGGAGCCGGGTGGACGCTGCTGGCGGGGGGTGCGCTGTTCGGTGCGGCCGGATGTGCCGGGCTCGTCGTCCCGTCGGTCATGACGGCAGGCATCTCCACCGGCATCCACGTGCACAACCTCGACCAGGTCAACGTCGGCACCCTGCTGGTGGGACTGGTCGTCGTCGTCTCCGTCGTCGCCATCACCCGGACTGTCCATCGTCTGCGGCACGTGTCGGCAGCCGAGGGTGAGCCGGTCGGGGAAAGCTCGGTCGAGCCTTCGAGGCGATCGTCGGGCCAATGCGACGGAAGCCCGTGACGTCCTATCCGAACGTGGCGTGCTAACGGTGGAACGCGGCGGTGCGCTCAGTCCGAATCTCGCGAGGTGCCGACGACAAAGGTGCATCGCTCACCGGCGGTTCGCGCCGAGAAGCTAGGCGGCCGCGCTCTGGTCCACTCACGAGCGAGACCAGGGTCCTCGTCGCAACGGCGAGCCAGACGAGGACGAGTGCAGCGAGAAGGCCGAATGCTACGTCGCCCATCACCGGGATAGACCAACCCGTCGCGAGCGTCGTCGTCGCGAGCGTCAGCGCACCGAGAGGGAAGGTAAAGCCCCACCAGCCGACCCCGTACGCGATCCCACCGTGCGTCACGTAGCGTCCGATGAGAAACGACGCAACGAGCAGCCACCACGCACCGAAGCCCCAGATCGCTGTGGCGCCGACGAGGCTCATGAGCTCGATAGGCCCGGCCTTTGGCCCGAGGACCGAGACGGTCGCGTGCGCAAGCTCGACGAGCGCGGCGGCACCTATGCCAGTGGGACCGAGGACAATCCAGAGAGACGGCGCAATGCCCGACGGGGGGAGCTCCCGTGTGACGAGGCGGTCGTGCAGTATCCCGAGCACGAGCAGGAAGAGCACGAACCCCACCCCGTAGAAGGCGTAGCCGGTGAACAGCAGCAGGCGAGCCGCGGGGCGCTGGACCTGGGTGAGGAGCGGGACGAGGACGACGGGCACGATGATCGTGACGACGGGAGGGATGAACCACCCACCGTTGACGAGGCGCGTGTCGGCAAGATCGAGGGTGAACAGTAGGTAGGCGAACACCAGGCTGACCGCGAGGGCAAGCGGTACGCCGATGGCAACGAGCACTTCGACGACTGTTGGCACCGACGAGACGGGCAAGACCTGCGGGCCTACAGCGGCTATCCCGACTGCGAGCACGAGAATGCCGCCGGGAAAGGTCGCGTGCAAGGGCCCGACGGCCGGGTCGCGCATGTCCGCCCAGGCGTCGCGTGGGTAGTGGATCCAACGAGCGAGGTAAGCAGTCCCGACGAGGACCGCCAGGAGCGCAGCGAGTGCCACCGCTCCGATCGAAAGATCCTTCGTCGTCGTCGCGAGCGCGGAGAACCCGCCCGGGTTCTTCGAGGCGACGATGCCGACGACCGCTGTTCCCATGACCGCGCCGAACCATCCCGGATGGAATCCCCGCAGCCAGGACGGAGCTGGCACGTTCGTGGTCTTACTGTGACTCTCGTCTGGTGTCGTCATGGCTTCCCTTCGCGCCGTTAGAAATGCATGCAGTGTGCGTAAACAGTCGCTGTGGCAGTAGGGGTCGTCGACGGCGTCGCCCCACGTGCCCCAGACCGAGAGCGCCCAGCAGGCAGGCGAGGAGGACGACCGCGACCCCGACAACCAACATGGTCGGTCCGTTGCAGCGGCCGGTGCAGCTCGCCCAGTGACGGCTGGGGGCTCGCAGATCTTGCGTAGGCTGAACCGGTATCCATCTCCAGTCGTCTCGGCATCGTTTCCTATCTATCGCTCATCGTGGATCAACGATGACACTCATGGTCCCAGGGCGCCAGGGCCAAATGGCCCTACTCGGAGATCTTGCGAGAGCAGGCGCTCGCCCGGCAGTCGACGACGCCCGGCTGGGCGCCCGCGGGTGCCTCGAGGTCCCGGCAGCACCGGGAACGCGCGAGGGTCGTGTCGCCACGCAGGATCGGCACTGCTAGGTGGATCGTAGTTCGACGATATACGATTATCAAGAAGGAGGCGTCCAGGGCGACTGTCGAGGTGTTCGACCCCCCGATGTGCTGTCCGACCGGTGTGTGGTCCGAGCATCGACCCAGCATTGGTGGTGTTCGCTGCCGACCTCGGATGGCTGGCAGGGCGGAAAGCAGCGGTCGAACGGCACAACCTCTCGATGCTGACCCGGACGGCGGACCTCGACGGGACCGGCCTAGCAGCCGTGCTCGAGGAGGACCTGCGCTCGCCGTGCACGGCCGAGGTCGCCGTCTTCCAAGCCTTCGTCCGCACCGTCCCGGCCGGGGCCACGCCCATCCACGAGGTCGCGACCTACCGAGCGTCGCGTTTCGCGCTCTCGCCGATTCTCGCCGACCAGCCGACAGGTCCCGAGGGACTAGCCCGGCTCCTCGGCGCAACGGCCGGAGCTCGCTCCGATGCCA
>JAJZCK010000019.1 GCA_021846125.1 Actinomycetes bacterium
CTATTCGCAATGCTCGGCTCCTCGCTTCGTTAGCGCTGCGTCGCGTGCCGCCACGAGGCGTCGACGCTAAAGGTGCACCGGTGAGACGACAGGGAGAAGCTACCAGTGCGAACATGCCGCCCGCCCGCCCGCCCGCCCGCCCGCCCGCCTGCCCGCCTGCCCGGCTGCCCGCCTGCCCGGAGCGTTGGTGGGATCGCCCGGGGCTCGCCCGCCGCGTGCGACACTCGTGCCCCGGGGGCGCTTCGGCGCTTTCAGGGGGCCCGAGCACCGCGACGCGGAGCCCCGGGGTCAGTCAAGATGGACGAGTCGGCGAGGAGAACCGGTACGTGAGCCAGTCGGCGAGACATGTCTACGTGGCATCGGCATCGAGGGGCATCCACGGAGAACGCGACGGCATACACGTGCTCGCGCGCGACGTCGCGAGTGGCTCTCTCGCGCTGGCCGGTATCAGCGTGCCCAGCCCGGCGGCCTCGTTCCTCGCGCTCCACCCGGACGGAGCCCATCTCTACGCGACGAGCGCGCTCGACGAGGGGGCGGTGGCGGCATTCCGGATCACGGCCGGCGCCCGGCTCCACCCGCTCGGCATCGTGGCCACTGGAGGATCGCGTCCGTGCCATCTCGCCGTGCATCCGTCCGGGCGCTTCCTCCTCACGGCGCACTATGGGAGCGGTCATGTGACCGTCCACCGCATCGGGCGCGACGGCGCCGTCGGGGAGCCCTGCGACCTTGTGCTCTCGAGCGGCCACGGGCCCGTGCGCGGACGCCAGGAGCACGCCCATGCGCACTTCGTCCTAGCGGAGCCGTCCGGGCGCTACGTCGTCGTCGCCGACCTCGGGACGGACTCGGTCACGACGTACGAGATCGACGAGGTGACCGGCCACCTCGGCGAGGTCGCACGGGCGCAGGCGGAGCCCGGATCCGGGCCGCGCCACCTCGTCGCGCACCCGGAAGGGTACCTCCTCGCGACGGGCGAGCTGGCCTCGAGGCTGCTCGTGTTTGACGTCGACGCTGCGACCGGAGCGGCGCGCCAGCGGGAGAGCGTCCAGGCGACGGTCGCAGAGACGAGCGGCGAGAACGCTCCGTCGGAGCTCGTGCTCGGGCCGGCCGGTCGGTACTGCTATGTGGCGAACCGCGGTGCCGACTGCGTCAGCGTGTTCGAGCTGCGCGGTGGCCATCCGGTCCCCGTCGCCGACGTGTCGTCCCGGGGCAAGACTCCGCGGCACCTTGCCGTCGTCGGCACGCACCTCTACGTCGCGAACCAGGGCTCCTCGACGGTCGTCACCTTCGAGCTCGACAGCGTGACCGGGCTGCCACGCGCTACGGGCAACGTCGTCGAGGTGCCGCGGCCCTACTGCATCCTGGCCACCGGGGCGACCGTCGGAGACGGCTCCCAGCGGTAGGCGCGGACAGTGCTCGAGCGCTTCACCCGCTCGATCCTGCGCTTCCGGTGGCTGGTCCTCGCCTGCTGGGGCGTCGCCGTCGTAGCCGGTGCCTTCTCGGCCGGGCGGCTTCCCGGTCTCCTCTCCACCTCGCTCGCCGTGCCGGGGACGGGCTCACAGCACGCGGACGCGATCATGTCGCGGAGCTTCGGCGAGAATGCCGAAGGAACGTTCACCGTCGTCTTGCGGCGGGCGGATGTGCCTGCCAGATCGCTCCGAACGCTCGACCGCGATCTCGCCTCGGCGGTGCGGGTGGTGCCGACGGCTCGCTCGACGGCACTGCAGCCGGGCGATGGCATCCTCTACGCGGACGTCGGCACGTCCCTCGACATCCAGGCCGCCGCGTCCTATACGGGCAGGCTCCGCCGGGCTCTCGTGCACGGAGGGCTCGACGGCGCGCTCGTCACGGGCGCGCCCGCCCTCCAGTACGACCTCACCCCGATCCTCGCGGCCGACCTGCACCGTGGCGAGGTCATCGCCGTGGTCGCCGCGCTCGTCCTCCTCGCGCTCTTTACCGGCATCTCACTCGCGCTCTTGGTCCCGTTCGCCGTCGCCGCGTGCACGACGGCAGCATCGCTCGCGGTCGTCTACGGCCTCGCGCACGTGGTCGTGACGGCGCTGTACGTCCCGAACCTCGTCGAGCTCGTCGGGCTGGGGCTCGCGATCGACTACTCGCTGCTCGTCGTGCTGCGGTTCCGGGAGGAGCTCGGGGCCGGTGCCGGCACGGTCGACGACGCCGTCACGAGGACGATGTGCTCGGCGGGCCGGACCGTGCTCGTCTCCGGCACGGCGGTGGCCGTCGGGCTGTCGGCGCTGCTCGTGGTGCCAGTGCCGCTCGTCCGGTCGCTCGGCCTCGCAGGGCTCGTCGTCCCGTTCGTCTCGCTCGGCTCGGCGCTCACGCTCCAGCCGGCTCTGCTCTCGCTGCTCGGGCGGCGGGCGTCGCGCTGGGTCGCTCGCCCCGGCACCAGGCGAGGCGCTCCCGGCGAGGCGCTCTGGGCCGGACTCGCCGGACTCGTCGTGCGCCGTCGTGCTGCGGTGCTCGCCGGGTCGACGATGCTGCTTCTCTTGCTGGCGTCACCACTGGCGTGGCTCGAGCTCACTCCCGGATCGATCACGGCGATACCGCGCACTATGTCTTCGGCACGCGGGCTCGAGCTCGTGCGCGAGCATGCCGGGCCCGGTGTCGTCACCCCGATCGACGTCGTCGTCGACTCGGGGAGAGGTGGGCGAGCGAGTTCCCCGGCGATCACCGACGCCACGCTCCGTCTCGCGCACGAGCTGCTCGCCGACCCCGAGGTCTTCGTCGTGGCGATCGGGACTCGCCCGCCTTACGTGGACTCGTCGGGCCGCTACCGGCTCGCGATCGTCGTCGGTCGCCACGACTTCGGCGACGAGAGGACCCAGCGGCTCGTCCGGGAGATTCGCAGCCGCTTCGTCTCCGGTGCCCGATTCCCGGCAGGCGTGCACGTCTTCGTAGGCGGGGCCCCGGCACAAGGTGTCGACTTCATCGCGCGCGTCTACGGCATCTTTCCCTGGGCTGTCCTCGTCGCCCTCGTCGTCTCGTACCTCGTCCTCGTGCGGGCTCTCCGGTCGGCACTGCTGCCCGCCGTCGCCGTGCTGCTCGACGCCCTCTCGGTCGCTGCGACCTACGGCCTGCTCGTCATCGTCTTCCGGTTCGGGATCGGCGCGGATGTCCTCCACCTCTATCGCGTCACGCAGATCTCCGCATGGGTGCCGGTCGTGCTGTTCGCGATGCTGTTCGGGCTGTCTATGGACTACGAGGTCTTCATCGTGGCTCGGATGCGGGAGTGCTGGGAGGGTGGAGCCGACGCGGCGAGCGCCGTCGCCGACGGGCTCGCGCGCACGGGGGGGATCGTGAGCGTCGCGGCGCTCGTCATGGTCGGGGCGCTCGGCGGCCTCGTCGGCGGCAAAGTGGTCGACCTGCAAGAGCTCGGTGTCGGGTTGGCTCTCGGCGTGCTGCTCGACGCAACCGTCGTACGCGGTCTGCTCATGCCTAGCGTGATGGCGTTTCTCGGGCCGTGGAGCTGGTGGCTCCCGCGCCCGTTCCGACGGCTCGCCGGGGCCCCCACCTCGCCCTCCGCCCGGGGCGGGATGAGAGGTGGGAGCGGCGGCAGCCAGCAGTCGATCACTTCACCACGGTGATGGCGAGGCGCATCGCCGGGAGCTCGTAGCCGAGCGCAAGTGCCGGGTCGTCCTCGGCGTAGCTGAGGATCGGGACCATGCCGTAGGGAGTGTTCGCGAACGACGGCGACGCGGTGTAGAGCATCGGGTAGATGTCGATGATGTGCGTCCCCGGGTCACCCGTCGCGTGCAGGCGGAGCAGGACGTCCCCGTTCGAGTTGAAGCCGCAGCCGTAGCCGACGTAGCTGTTGTCGTAGTCGACTGCCACCGTGTTGTCGAGTTGCGTCCAGCCCACACCTTTCAGATGGACAGTGAAGGGCTGTCCCTGCTTGACCACGACGGCGGAGACCCCGCGCCCGACGATGCTCTCCTGCACGTAGAAGGGAACCTGGGCGACGACCTTGCCACCCTCGCTCAGCTGCACGACGTGCCAGCCCCCGAGGCCGTCGGGTACCGCGAGGCGCAGCGTCACCGAGCCCCGGGTGGCGGTCGCGCTCGCGAGGGGAACCGTCACGAAGCTCCAGCACACGCTGTTGCAGTCGACGCGACTGCCGACGACGGTCGACCACTCGGCATCGACGCGCGCCCCCGAGTCGAGCCCCGTGGCCGTGAGCCCGAAGCGCTGCCCCACCCGACCGCTCGTCGACGAGAGTGCCGCGCTGACGCCCGACGCGGTGGAGAGCCCGCTCGCCTGGAGCGTCGTGCGGGCGCTGACCGTGGGGGTGACGCTCGCCGGCCAGTCGATGGACGGTGGCGGGGGCCCGTCGTCGGCAGTCGTCGTGAACGTCGCTGTCGCGCCGTTGGCAAAGGGCAACGGCGACTGGGGGAGGTTGAGGTACAAGAAGCTGATGGCGTCGCCGACCTCGATGAGATGCGGGCCGACCGGCCCCGCGGCCCGGATCGTCACTCGCGCGGTTCCGCGCGTCCAGTTCGCCATGAGCTCGCCGACGTAGTGGTTGTCCCACAGCAGAGACCCACCACCGGGGTAGAGCTGGGAGCCGAGACCGCTGTAGGTGATCGTGATCGGGGTTCCGATCGGGCCGCTCGTCGGGCTCACGGCGACGGACCGGGTGAGGACGAAGCCGCCATGGGCGTCCTCCACCCCTCCGATGACCGCGTAGATGTCGTGGATCCCGCCCCAGTCGTCGGGTGCCGGGAGCTTCACCGCGAACGAGCCGCTCGTGCTTGTCGTCACCCGGTCGAGCACGACTGCGAAGTCCCTCGCCGAGCGTCCTAGATAGTTGACCGTGTCGGGCTCCGGGTCGACGACCCAGGTCACATCGGCCGTCGACCACGTGAGCTCGACGCTCGCGCCGGCCGGGAGGTGCGAGCCGGAGATCGTGAGCGGGGTGCCGGCGACGCCCTGCTCGGGCGTCACGTCCAGCAGTCCCATCGTCGGACTAGGTGTCGCGGCTGTTGCCACGGGGCCCGGCAGCGGTGACACCCCGGGGATCGCGGGTGGTGCCAGCGTCGTGGGGCTCGCGCTGGCCGGTGCGGCGAGGAGCATGGCTCCTGCGAGCACCCCGACCAGCGTGAGCCCGAGCCGTGCCAAGGGGCCTTTTTGCATGGGATATCTCCGTCTCGTTCCGGTGGAAGAAGTGGGGGGCGACAAGAGCAGGGCAACGGAGGAAGGTCGGCCATGTGCGGGCCGGACCAGTTGGGTCACGGTCGAGACCGGCCACCGGCCAGACCGGCGCAGGGAGCCAGCCTGTCCGGTGGGGAGCCGGGCAACGCCGGGGTCAGGTGACGGTCAGCTGCGAGCTCGGTGCGGTCCCTGCCTCGGAGAAGACCGTGCTCTGTGCGGGGATCGCAGCGTGCGCCGCGGTCTTCGGGATCGGCTTCGCCACGACGGTGACGGTGAAGTTCACGATCCCTGGGGGGTAGCCCTTGGTGGACCACGCCGCGCTCCAGAACGCCACCTTTCCGTGGTCGCCGTAGGTGAGCGGTATCGGCGCGGAGAGCCCTGGAATGTGGACGAAGGCCTTTTCGACGTTCTTCTGGGTGAGGGCTAGGCCCCCCGTCGTGGCGTCGACCCCCCACATCCGGAAGACGACGAGCTGCCCCGGCGCGAACAGGTTCGTCATCGCGCAGGCCGCAGCCGGTGCAGGATCTCCACCGGCACCCTCGACCGTGTCGACGTAGAGGAAGAGCGGGTGGTGGCTGTTGGTCTGGATGGGCGGGGCCGTGACCGGTGGATTGGTCGTCGTGGTCGCGGATGCACTTGCGACGACCCCTGCGGCCAGGCTCGCGGTCGTTAGCAAGCCGGCGGCGGCGTACGTGACGAGCTTTCTCATGCTTGGTTCCCTCTCTCTCGTAGTGGATGCGAGATCTGCGTCTCAGCCCTTCAGGGCGAGGTGGCCGGAGACCGTGACCGTGAAGTCGCCCTTCTGGGATCCGCTCGTGCTGCCGAGCTTGAGCGATCCCTTGAACACGAGGCTGCCGGACACACCCCTGGCCCTGCCCGTCCCGCCGGTCGCCTTCGCGATGCCCTTGAAGGTCACGGTGACGGGCCCGCTCTCTCCGCTCGAGCAGCCTTGCGAGGTCGAGCTCGTCACGAGGAAGTCGATCCGTGCCGTCCGTCCGGCGATGCTCCCGGTGCCGCTGAAGGGATCGCATTGGGCCGATGCCGATGCGGAGCCCTTGCCGGAGACGGTGCTCGGTCCGACCAGGGTGCCGCTGCCCTTGCCGGTGACGGAGGAGATCGTGACACGGCTGTTGTCGATCAGCACGGCGACGTTGCCCGAGTAGTGGCCGGAGAAGGCGAGCGCCTTCACTGCGGCGGCCCTGGTGCTCGGGAGAGACGCACCTGCAGCCGACGCGCCAGCGATCGCCGAGCCGCCGGCGAGGCCGGCAGCCGCTACGGCAGCGAGCGCGCGCGGAGGCCACCCGGCACGGCGTGCGCGACCTGCCTCCGGGCGCGGGCTCTTCGTGGTGTTCCTGGCCATGGGGGCACTCTCCTGTCTCGTCCTGCGGTGACGTGTCGCCTGTGGACGCGACGGGCGGAAGGAGCCCGTACGAGCCGCTGCCGTCGTCGACTCGGTCAGGTCCGCTGGCACAAGGTCATCGAAGCACCTGGGAGAGCCTTCGAGTAGGGCCCAAGGACCCCGGTCCAACGGCCCATACTGACCAAAGTGGGGACCAGGGCCTCTCGGCTCGGTCTACGCGACGCTCCAGCCACCGTCGACGGTGAGGCTCTCGCCGGTGACGTAGGCCGCCGCGTCCGAGGCGAGGAAAGCCACGGCGTTGCCGACCTCTTCGGCCGTGCCGTGCCGGCCGAGGGGGATGCGCGACGTGATGGCGACGCGCTCGGGTGTGTCGTCCACGTCACGCGTCAGCTCGGTCCGGACGAACCCGACGAGGACCGCGTTCGTGCGGATCTCGTAGGGTGCCCACTCGACTGCGAGGGTCCGCACGAGGCCGAGTAGACCGCTCTTCGCGGCCGAGTAGGCGACCGTGCCCGCAAGCCCGACGCGCTGGCTCGTCATGGAACCGACGAAGACGAGGCTTCCGGGCCGGTGCACCTCCACGAGGTGGCGCCCGACAGCTTGTGCGAGCGCGAAACCGGCACGCAGGTGCAGTCCGACCACGGCGTCGAAATCCTCGAGCGTGAGATCGAGCGCCGGTCTGCGCACCTGGTTGCCGGCAGCGTGGACGAGGACGTCGACCCGGCCGGCCAGATCGACGGCGCGGTCGACGAGCAACGAGGCCCCGTCACCCCGACCGATATCTGCGACCATCGAGTGGACGGGAGGCCCTACGTCGGCGAGGTCCGCCTCGGCTCGACGGAGGCGCTCGGCACTGCGGCCGACGAGCACGACGCCGGCGCCTGCTCGCAGCAGGGCGGACGCGGCACCGGCCCCGATGCCACTGCCGCCACCTGTCACGAGCGCGACGCGGCCCGCAAGGTCCGGCGCAGGTCCGAAGGGCATGGCCGATGATCGCAGCACCGCTCGCGCGAGGCAAGGGCCTGTGGCGTGCTTCCGGCCTAGGGTGGTCAGGGTCGTGCAATTGCGTCGCTGTCCGGGCGTGGCCGGGTGGGCGCAGGCGCAGACCTCGAGGACAGGGACGACGAGAGACGGAGGGCAGGGAACCGATGCCGAACGACGAGGCACTCACGCCAGGAGAGCTCGCGACCGTGGTGGCGATCACAGTGACGCCGTTCGAGGCTTCGGGGGCTCTCGACGCGCCAGCCCTCGATCGCGTCGTCGACCGGCTCGTCGAGGGCGGCATCTCGGTCATCGTGCCCGCTGGCAACACGAGCGAGTTCCACGCGCTCTCCGGCGAGGAGTGGCACCAAAGCGTCGCCGTCACGGTCGAGCGCGCCGGGACGTCGGCAGTCGTCATGCCGGGAGTCGGCCGCGACCTCGCGACGGCGGTCCTCCAGGCGCAGAGCGCCCGGGAGCTCGGCTGCCGCGCCGTCATGGTCCACCAGCCCGTCGACCCGTTCGTCTCGACGGAAGGCTGGCTGGCTTATCACGAGCGCATCCATGCCGCAGTCCCCGACATCGCTCTCGTCGCCTACGTGCGCGATCCCCGCCGCAGCGTCGCCGACGTCGCCCGGCTCGCGGAGCTCGACGGGATCGTCGGCGTGAAGTACGCGATCGGCGACCCGCCATCGTTCGCCGAGCTCGCCGCCGTGGTGGACCCGGCCAGCGTGGCGCTCGTCTGCGGCCTCGCGGAGCGCTGGGCGGTGTCCTTCGCGGCGTCGGGGGCGATCGGCTTCACGTCCGGGCTGGCGGGCATCGCGCCCCGCCTCTCGCTCGACATCGCAGCGTGCCTCGACGCAGGCGACTTCCAAAAGGCCCGCGAGCTCGTCGCGATCACGTCGGGGCTGGAGCTGCTTCGTGCCCGCGACGGCTCCGCGTACAACGTCGCGGCGGTGAAGGAAGGGCTCGCACAGCTCGGCATCTGCGGCCGGACCGTCCGTCCGCCCGCTTCGGAGCTGCCCGTCGAGCAACGGCCCGTGGTGACCGATTTCCTGCGCGGCGCGGGGCTCGTCGACGGCGAGAGGACGCGGTCGTGAGCGCCGCTGTCGATCCGAGGACGGGCGAGGCGTTGCCTCTCGTCGCGGCGGACTCGACCGAGGAGGAGATCGACGCCGTCTGCGCGCGAGCAGAGCGGGCGGGTGCCGAGCTCGCGGCCATCGGACGCTACGGGCGAGCCGGGATGCTCGAGGCGATGGCCGACGCCCTCGAGGAGCGGCGTGACCGGCTCGTCGAGACCGCAGACCGCGAGACGGCTCTCGGCGCCCAGCGCCTCGGCGGCGAGCTGACGCGTACCGAGTTCCAGCTACGGCTCTTCGCCGAGGTGCTCCGGGAGGGTTCCTACCTCGAGGCGATCGTCGATCATGCAGGACCGACGGCGATGGGACCGCGTCCCGACGTCCGGCGTATCCTCCGCCCGATCGGTACCGTCGGTGTGTTCGGCGCGAGCAACTTCCCCCTGGCGTTCTCCGTCCCCGGTGGCGACACGGCGTCGGCCCTCGCGGCGGGCTGTCCGGTCGTCGCGAAGGTGCACCCGTCGCACCCGGCGACCTGCGTGCTCGCCCACGAGGCGCTCCTTGCCGGAGCGGGCGCGTCGGGGCTCGCCACCGCGCCGGTCTCGCTCGTCTTCGGCGTCGAGGCAGGTGCACAGCTCGTCGGGCATGCCGCAGTCCGGGCCGTGGGCTTCACCGGCTCGCTCGCCGTCGGCCGGCTCCTCGCGGACGCCGCGGCCGCGCGAACGTCGCCGATCCCCTTCTACGGCGAGCTCGGTGCTTTGAACGCTGTCGTGGTGCTCCCCGCTGCGGCTGCTGCTCGTGCGGAGGAGATCGGGCATGGTCTCGTCGCCTCCTTCACCCTCGGCGTCGGCCAGTTCTGCACGAAGCCCGGGCTGGTCCTCGTCCCTCGAGGCGTCGGAGGGAGCGAGCTCGTCGAAGCGCTCGTGTCTGCAGCCGGGGCCGTGCCTGCCGGAGTGATGCTCGGCCCCTCGATCGCCAGCCGGTTCTCCGAGCGGGTGGCGGAGATCGCTGCTTCTCCGGGCATCGCCGTTCTCGCCCGGGGGGGGAGCCCGACGCTCGAAGGGAGCGCCTCGGGAACCCCGGCGGTCGTGCGCGCCGACGTCGGAGCGCTGCGTGGGATCGTTCTCGAGGAGTGCTTCGGGCCGATGCTCGTCGTGGCGACCTACGACGGAGCGGGAGAGCTCGCAACACTCCTGGACCTGCTCGAGCCGGCGCTCACGGCGACGGTCCACGCCGAGCCTCAGGACGAGGGCGAGGCGCGGGACGTGCTCGACACCCTGGTAGCGAGGGTCGGGAGGATCGTCTGGAACGGCTATCCGACCGGCGTCGCCGTTTCGTGGGCGATGCATCACGGAGGGCCGTACCCGGCCACGACGAGCTCGCTGCACACCTCGGTGGGCGCGACGGCCATCCGTCGCTGGCTCCGACCGGTCGCCTACCAGGACGTCCCGGAGCAGATCCTGCCCGAGGAGCTGCGCGACTTCCCCGGGGCCGGAGCGTCGGTGCCCCGGCGGGTCGACGGCATGCTCGTCCTGCCGGGTTGACTCGCGGCATCGTTCGCCTCACGCGGCACGACGCGACCACGCGCCGCTCGGCGGTCGATCGGACGGTGGCGTGCGGGCTCAGTGGCGTGCGGGCTCAGTGGCGTGCGGGCTCAGTGGCGTGCGGGCTCAGTGGCGTGCGGGCTCAGTGGATGGCGGGCTCTTCGGTCGGCTCGCCCGCCTCGAGGAAGTCGAGGTCACAACCTTCGTTCGCTTGGCGGATCGAGGTCGCGTAGAGCTTCCCCCAACCCCGCTGGTAATGGGGAGCGGGCGGGTGCCAGGCAGAGCGTCTGCGCGCCATCTCCTCGGGGCTCACCTCGAGGTCGAGCCGACGCGCGGGGACGTCGAGGGTGACGAGGTCGCCGTCCTCGACGAGGGCGAGCGGGCCTCCCGCTGCCGACTCCGGAGCGACGTGGAGGACGCACGCCCCGTAGCTCGTGCCGCTCATGCGGGCGTCGGAGACGCGCACGAGATCGCGGATGCCGGCGCGCAGGAGCTTCGCGGGGAGGGGCAGCTGCCCCCACTCGGGCATGCCGGGTCCGCCGATCGGTCCGGCGTTGCGCAGCACGAGCACCGAGTCGGGACCGACCTCGAGGGATTCGTCGTCGATCCGCTTCGTCATATCGTCGTAGTTCTCGAACACCACAGCCGGCCCGGTGTGGACGAGGAGCTCCGGAGCGGCGGCGGTCTGCTTGATGACGGCTCCGTCAGGTGCCAGGCTGCCACGCAGGACGGCGATCCCTCCTTCGGGCCAGAGTGGGTCGTCGAGCGTGCGGATGACCGCGTCGTCGAAGACCTCCGCACCGCGCACCTCGTCGCGCAGCGAACGTCCCGTGACCGTGACCGCTTCGGCTGAGACCAGGTCACCGAGCCGGGCCAGGAGCCCGCGCAGCCCGCCCGCATAGAAGAAGTCCTCCATGAGGTACTCGCCCGAGGGCTCGATGTTCGCGAGGACGGGCACTCGACGTGATAGCTCGTCGAAGCGGTCGAGAGTGAGCGGGACACCGGCGCGTCGTGCCATCGCGAGCAGGTGGATGACGGCGTTCGTCGAGCCTCCAAGTGCGGCGACGGTCGTCACGGCGTTGTCGAACGCAGCGGTCGTCAGGATCTTCGCCGGTGTCAGCTGCTCGCGCACCATCTCCACGGCACGCCGCCCGGTGAGCGACGCCATCTGCGCGTGGCGGGAGTCTGCCGCGGGGATCGACGAGGCTCCAGGAAGCGTCATCCCGAGCGCCTCGGTCGCTGCCGTCATCGTGGACGCCGTGCCCATCGTCATGCAGTGACCGGGCGAGCGGGCGATGCCCTGCTCGATCTGGTCGACGTCCTCGCGACCGATGACGCCGGCTCGTCGGTCGGCCCACATCCGCCAAGCGGACGTCCCGCTCGCGAGCACCTTTCCCCGGGCGTTCCCACGCAGCATCGGTCCGGCTGGCATGAAGATCGCCGGGTAGCCCGCGCTCGTCGCGCCCATGACGAGCCCTGGTGTCGTCTTGTCGCATCCGCCCATGAGGACCGCGCCGTCGACCGGATAGGAGCGCAGCAGCTCCTCCACCTCCATGGCGAGCAGGTTCCGGTACAGCATGCTCGTGGGCTTCTGGAACGGCTCGCCGAGCGAGAGAGCGGGCATCTGGAGGGGGAAGCCGCCTGCCTGCCACACTCCCCGCTTCACGTCGTCGACACGCTGCCGAAAATGCTGGTGGCACGGGTTGATGTCCGAGCCCGTGTCGAGGATCCCGATCACGGGCTTGCCCATGAAGTCCCCAGGTGTGTAGCCGAGCTGGCGGAGCCGTGAGCGGTGCCCGAAGCTCCGCAGGTCGTCCGGCCCCCACCAGCGCTCGCTGCGCAACCCGCTGTCGTCGCTCTCGGATCCCATCGGCTCAGCCTCGCGCGTCGGCATGCACGGCGTCCAAGAAGAGTCGTCGCACCACGTTGACAGAGCAGACGTCGACGCGTAACATACCGTCGTTTACATATGCGAACAGTATCTAGATATGTGATCGCATCTGGTGAAGTCGTAGGAGTTCCGACAGGTGGTGCAACGGGGGCCCGCCGCCACGAGCGGCGCGTGGCGGGTTCCCGTCGCTCGAGTGCCCGGCGACGTCGGGCGAGCGTGGGTCGGACTGGTCGAGCGAAGGGGGAAGACGGCCGATGGGCGCGAGGATCGAGCAGGTCGAGGTGCGCGTGTTCGCGACTCTCGATTGGACGACGAAGGACTCCGACGGTCACACCCACCCGGGTCCTGAGCGGAGAGCCGAGCACGCGCTCCTCACGGTTCGTGACGGCGACGGCGCCGAAGGGCACTGCCTGTGCAGCGGAGAGGCGCTCCGTCCGTCGGTCCTCGACGGGTTCGTGCGCAAGGTGGTGATCGGCGAGGATCCGTTCATGCGCGAGCGCGTGTGGAACCGTCTCTACCGCATGCAGCGGGGGAGTGGCGGTCAGCTCACCGATCGGGCGATCGGCTACCTCGACCAGGCACTGTGGGACCTTGCCGGGCGCAAGCTCGGTGCGCCGGTGTGGCAGCTCCTCGGCGGTGCACGCTCGACCGTCCCTGCGTACGCGAGCACGATGTGCGGCGACGACATCGAGGGCGGGCTGCGCACGCCCGAAGACTACGGGCGCTTCGCAGAGGCGCTCGTCGCGACCGGGTACTCGGCGGTCAAGCTCCACACGTGGATGCCACCTGTGCCCGGTGCACCGGACCCGGACATGGATGCCCGGGCCTGCGCGGCGGTGCGCGAGGCGGTCGGCCCCGACGTGCCGCTGATGCTCGACGCCAATCACTGGTACACGAGGACACAGGCACTTGCACTCGGCCGAGCGCTCCAGCAGCTCGACTACTACTGGTACGAGGAGCCGATGGAGGAAGCCTCGACGAGCTCCTACCGCTGGCTCGCCGAGCAGCTCGAGATCCCGGTGATCGGCCCCGAGACGGCGTTCGGTCGAGTTCACACTCGGGCCGAGTGGATCGCGCAGGGTGCGTGCGACATCGTCCGGGTCGGGGTCAACGACACGGGTGGCATCACGCCGGCGATGAAGATCGTCCATCTCGCCGATGCGTTCAACATGGATGCCGAGGTGCACGGCGGCGGATCGGGAAACCTTGCCATCCTCGGTGCGATGGAGAACGGCCGCTGGTACGAGCGGGGGTTGCTGCACCCGCACTTCGACTACGACGCCGTACCTCCGCACCTCAACTCCGCGGTCGACCCGATCGACGAGCACGGCAACGTCCAGATGCCAGAGGCGCCTGGGCTCGGGGACGACCTGTGCTTCGAGCACATCGAAGAGAACATCGTCGCTCGCTGGTAGCCGCGGCGCGAAGGGACGGGAGCACGCCGTGGAGCGACGCGATCTAGGAGGGACGGGCCTCGTCAGCTCGAGGATCGTGCTCGGCACGATGACGTTCGGTTCGCAGGTGGACCAGGCGGGAGCCGACTCGATGGTAGCGGCAGCGCTCGAGGCCGGCGTCGACCATTTCGACACGGCGAACGTCTACAACCACGGTGCTGCCGAGGAGATGCTGGCGAGAGCTCTCGGATCGCATCGTTCCGACGTGAGCATCGCGACCAAGGTCCGCAACCGGATGGACGACGCGCCAGACGGTGCCGGCCTCGGGGCGGCCGCGATCCGGCGCGCGATCGACGAGAGCCTCGCGCGCCTGGGCACGGACCACGTCGATCTGTACTACCTGCACTCTCCCGACAGATCCGTGCCAGTAACGGACACGCTGGGCGCGATGTCGGAGCTCGTCGAGGCCGGAAAGGTTCGCCACGTCGGGTTCTCCAACTACGCCGCCTGGCAGGTCGTCGAGATGCTCCACCTGGCGGGGGATCGCGGGTGGCCACCACCTCGGATAGGCCAGCAGCTGTACAACCCGATCAGTCGTGGCCTCGAGGAGGAGTACACGGAGCTATCGGCAACCTACGGCCTGGCGACTCTCGTGTACAACCCCCTGGCGGGCGGGCTGCTCACCGGCAAGCACCGCGGAGCCGTGTCGCCGCGGCCCGGGCGCTTCTCCGAGAGCCCCAACTACCGTGACCGGTACTGGTCGCAGGCCCAGGATGACGCCGTGGGGCGCCTGACGGCGATATCGGAGCCAGCCGGGCTCTCGCTGGTCGAGCTGAGCCTGCGCTGGCTGCTCGCCCAGCCGGTCGTCGACGGAGTCGTCCTCGGTGCCTCGAGCCTCGAGCAGCTGCAGGTCGATCTGGCAGCGGCCACCGGGCCTCCTCCCGACGAGGCGACGTGCGCTGCGATGGACGTGGTCTGGCGGGAGCTGCGCGGTCCCTTCCCCCGCTACAACCGGTAGCCGGCGCCCGACGGCGCCGACGTGCGATCCTCCCGTGAGGAGTTGCGATGGACGTGAGCTTTGCAGGGAAGGTCGTCCTCGTGACCGGGGCGAGCAGCGGCCTCGGAGCCGCGCTCGTGCACGCGTTCGCCACGAGTGGAGCCCAAGGCGTGGCGGTGCACTTCCACCGGCACGCCGAGGGAGCGGAGCGGGTCGTCGAGAGGGCGTGCGCGGCGGGCGCGGACGCTCGTGGATTCCAGGCAGACCTCACGAAGCCAGGTGCGCCCGAGAATCTCGTCGCCGAGGTGCTAGCGAGCTTCGGCGCGATCGACGTCCTCGTCAACAACGCAGGTGCGATGGTGCAGCGCTCGGCCGTCGAGGACGCTCCCGACACACTTTTCGACGCGGTCCTCGATCTCAACTACCGGGCGGTGTTCGCCACGTGCCGGGCAGTCGTGCCGATCATGACGCGCCGAGGTGGAGGGGCGATCGTCAACGTGTCGTCGTCGGCAGCGCGCAACGGTGGGACGGGTGGGTCGGTCCTCTACGCGGCGGCGAAGGCGGCCGTCAGCACCTTCAGCCGCGGCCTGGCAGCAGAGGTCGCTCGCCACGGGATCAGGGTCAACGTGGTCGCCCCGGGACTGTTCGACACCGCCTTCCACGACGACGTCACCTCGCGAGCACAGCTCGACCGGATCGGCACGACGATCCCGCTCGGTCGGGCGGGCCGACCCGAGGAGTGTGCCGGTCCCGTGCTGTTCCTTGCACACGACGGTGCAGCCTCCTACGTGACAGGTCATTCGCTCGAGGTGAACGGCGGGCGGTTGATGCCGTGACCGTCGTCGAAAGATCTTGACACCTCGCCGGGCGGAGCGTACCTTGACGTCCTGCAACGTGTTCACATAGGCGTCCGTGATACAGATATGTGAACATTCGATCCACTCGGGGGAGGGGGAGCGTGGACAACCAGCCACGCTGGGAAGTGGTGTCCGGCGAAGGGGGCCGAGGCACTCGATCCGGCTGTGATGCAGGACTGCTGACCGCCGCGGGGGCGAGATGAGCCTCGGGTCGCGGGCTCTCGCCGTCATAGAGCCGGTGCCACTCGCTCCGCACGACCGCGGAGCGGAGCGCCACGGTCGCGCGCGTAGGCGACGCAAGGCGCTGGCGCCGTACGCGATGCTCACGCCGCTCGTCCTGCTCATCCTGGGCTTCGTCGCGTACCCGGTCCTCAACGTCGTCTACTACAGCTTCCAGAACTACAACGTCGTCGAGCCGTTCCTCAACGGCTTCGCCGGATGGAGCAACTACTCGACGATGTTCCGGCACGACCCTTTGTTCTGGACGAGCCTCGAGTTCACCGCGAAGTGGGTGTTCGCAGAGGTGTTCCTCCAACTGGTCTTCGGTCTCGTCTTGGCGCTCATCCTCAACTCCGCCTTCCGGGGACGGGGGATCGCGCGCGCCCTCGTATTCGCTCCCTGGGCCGTCTCGGGGGTGCTCACGACGACGATCTGGCTCCTCATCTACGACCCGCAGGCCGGCCTCATCGGCTACCTGAGCGATCTCGGGCTCACCCCTCACGGCTTCACGATCCTCGCCGACACCCACACCGTGTTCTGGGCGGCAATCCTCGCGGAGCTCTGGCGTGGGCTCCCGTTCTTCGCGATCATCCTCCTCGCGGACCTCCAGAGCATCCCGTCCGAGCTCATCGAGGCGGCAAACTGTGACGGGGCCAACGCGTGGACACGCTTTCGCTACATCGTGGCGCCACACCTTCGTGACGCCGTCATCCTCTCGACGCTCCTGCGCTGCGTGTGGGAGTTCAACAACGTCGACCTGCTCTACACGCTGACCAACGGCGGGCCGGGGACCGAGACGACCACGCTGCCGCTCTACATCGCACGCCAGGCGATCACCGAGCACAACTTCGGCTACGGGTCGGCGCTCACGATGGCCGGGTTCGTCATCCTGCTCGTCTTCTCGATCGCCTACTTGAAGTTCAGCAAGTTCGGCGCATCACGTGGGTACGCACCATGAGCCGCACCGAGTGCACGGCAGCGTTTGGCGCAGCCGGTCGCAGCCGGGCGTCGAGAGAGCAAGGGGAGCGACTGTGAGCGCTGCACCGCTGGGCATGACCGGCGAGCTGGCACGCCGATGGGAGCGATCGCGGCTCTACCTGTGGGTGCCGCTCGGGCTCTTCATGCTCTTCACCCTTGTCCCGTTCTACTGGATGATCGTCTTCGCCTTTCGACCGGACGGGTCTACCCACCCGTACCCGTGGCCGGTGACGCTCGCGAACTTCAAGCTCGTCTGGAACGTCCTCGGCTTCGGGGTGTTCTTCAAGAACAGTGTCCTAGTCGGCGTCGGGACACTGGTCGGCGTGAACGTGATCTCGGCGCTCTCGGGCTACGCGCTCGCGCGCTTCAGCTTCCGGGGCCGGGGCTTCCTCGTGGTCGGCCTGCTGTGCACCCAGTTCGTCCCCGGCGTGATGCTATTGATCCCGTTGTTCATAATCTTCCGCCATCTCGGGCTCATCGACAACCTCGTCGCCCTCGTCATCGCGGACACGGTCTTCCAGCTGCCGCTGACGACGTTGCTCATGAGCGGCTTCATCCGGAGCGTCCCGGTGGAGCTCGAGGAGGCGGCGATGGTGGACGGCTGCTCGCGCCTCAAGGCGTTCCGGGCGGTGACCCTGCCGCTGCTCCGGCCTGCATTCGTTGCCATCGGCTCGTTCGCCTTCGTCGGCAGCTGGAACAACTTCCTCTTCGCCCTCATCTTCATGAACAGCCAGGACCACTTCACACTTCCGGTGGGCCTCGACTACACGATCGGTGAGTTCAGTGTGAACTTCGGAGCACTCGCGGCCGGCGGGGTGCTCGCAGCGGTACCCGTCGTCCTCGTGTTCGCCGTAGTGCAGCGATATCTGGTCCAAGGACTCACCGTCGGAGCGATCAAAGGATAGGAGGTCGTGCAGGAGAGGAGGAAACGAGGATCCGTCGACTGACATCGGATAGCCACAGTAAGAGCGACAAGAAGGCAGCATCGTCCGGCATTACGACCACAAGGGGGAAACAGATGAGACAACATCGAGCATGGCGTCAGACTCGGCGCATCGGCACGGCGGTAGCCACGACCGGTATGCTGCTTGCTGGAGGGGGCATCGCCAGCGCGACTGCGGCAACTGCTGTGCCACACTCTGCAAAGCCGCACTCCTCGAGTGTCACGATCACGTTCTGGGACGACAACGGCGGCCCCCGGACGCCTATCTACATGCACCTTATCCCCATGTTCGAGAAGGAGAACCCGGGGATCAAGGTGAAATACGTAGGGATCCCGGATCCATCCGTGCTCGAGAAGTACGACACGGCAATCGCTGGTGGCGATCCTCCGGACATCGGAGCGATCCCTGGCGGCGACCTCGCGGCCATCGTCGCCCAGAGTGCGCTCGTGCCGTTGAACAAGCTCTACCAGTCGAGCCCGCTCAACGGCAAGCTCCTCCCGACCCTGCTCACCGCCACCGCGGCGTCGTCTTCGAACGACAAGACCCTCTGGGCTCTTCCGTTCTCCGGCGTGCCGTCTACCCTCTGGTGCAACATGGTGCTCTTCCGCGCCAAGCACCTGACGTGCCCGACCACGTGGAACGCGTTCTTCACGGATGCGAAGGCGCTGACGAACAGCTCGAAGGGCCAGTACGGCCTCACGATGCGTGGTGCCGGGGGCTCGACCAACCAGCTCACCGACGAGATGGTCTCCTACGCGGGGCTGACGAGCTACTTCACGAAGAACGGAAAGAGCACCTTCGACAGCCCGCGGGCGGTGGACTTCATCAAGAGATTCGCCGCGATCGAGGGCGTCGACACGCCGAACGACGTCGACAACGGCTACTTGCAGATGGTGGCCGAGTTCGACTCGAAGAAGATCGGCATGATGCTCCACAACCTCGGCTCCTACGCGAGCAACGTCAGCGCGCTGGGGGGTGCCTCGAACGTCGTGGGGCTCACCGAGCCGCAGGGGCCGTACAACAAGCCCGGAGTGCTCAACATGGTGGCGCCCGGTCTCGACACGTACGGGATATTCAAGGCGAGCAAGAACCAGGCGGCTGACTGGAAGTTCGAGGAGTTCCTCCTGTCGGCGCAGGCCAACGGCTACTGGAACCAGCAGGTCGGCCAGCTCCCCGGCAACTCCGACGTCTTGAAGCAGGCATGGGTTGCCAAGCAGCAGCCGATCAAGTCCATGCTCGCGGCGCTCGCGAACCCGAAGACGGTCGTCGTCCCGGCTCCCAACTACCTGCCACAGCTAGGCACAATCGTCACGAACATGGACACGCTCTGGCAGGAGGTGCTGACGAAGCAGATCACGCCGCAGCAGTGGTGCTCGACCTACGCGAGCCAGCTGACGAGCGCGGAGTACCTCTGGACACACGGTCACCGTTGACACCCGGGCACGCGCCGGCTGCGGGCGTACCGGAGCGGGCGCGTGCTCTCGACCTGCACGCCGCGGCGGAGGTGGGTACGGCCCGCCTCCGCCCCGGCGTGACCGGTCCGTGGGTGCCCGTGAGCCGGCGGCGGTGGCAGGCACCCGGCGAGCAGATGAAGGAGGTGCAGGTGAGCAGGGAGCGGGCAAAGTGGGGTGGACTCCGTCGCCGGCAGACGGCACCGGGACGATCGTGATGCGCACGAGCACGGCGCTCTATCCGTTCGACGTCGTCGGTGATCCCGAAGCCGTCGAAGCCGTCGTGGCCCTCGGGGTCGACGAGGTGAGCCTCGCAGGCGCGTACCACGCCGTGCGTGCCGTCACCCCCCGTCATCCGCAGCACAGGATCGTGACGGCGCAACGGAGCGCGGTTTACTACGTGCCGGACGCACCGACGTGGAGCGGGCGCTACCTCCAGCCGTCGCGTGCCGAGGGGGAGGGGGTTTGCGACAGCTTCGGTCCTGCCCTCGACGAGCTACGGGCGGCTGGTCTCGGAGTGAACGCCTGGGTCGTGCTCGCGCACAGCTGCGGGACCGGTGGGGAGCAGGCGGCCAGTCACGTGACGAACGCGTTCGGCGACAGCTACCCGTGGGCGTTGTGCATCGCGCGACCCGAGGTCGTCGAGTACGCGGCAACGCTCGCGGGCGAGATCGTCGGGCGCTTCGCGCCCGACGGCGTCGAGCTCGAGGCCTGCGGGTGGTACGGCTTCGACCATCTGAACGCGCACGACAAGGTCCATGCCGAGCAGTCGAGCGCTGCCGAACGGTACCTGCTCTCTGTGTGTTTCTGCGAGGCGTGCGAGGGCTCGTACCGAGCGGCCGGCATCGACCTACCGCACCTGCGTGAGGTGGTGGCCGGGTCGCTGCGCGACGGCGACGGGCGGCCGCGTCCAGACGGCTCGAGCGACAGCGTCGGGGCCGAGGAGGAGATCCGGGCGCGCCTTGGAGCTGACCTCGCCGACGCGCTTCTCTGTGTGCGCCTCGCCGCGGCCGACCGGATGAGGCGTGCGGTCGTGTCCGCCGTCCGTGCCGCTGCACGAGGGCGGAGCACGTTCCTGTGGCTCCACGCGCAGGGCGCCCGGCACGGGGTGGGTGGCAACGTCGGCGTGGACCCGTCCGCGGCGCTGTCGGACGTCGACGGCCTGCTCTACGGGGCTCCTTCGGACAGTCCGGTCGCGGTCGCCGAGGCTGCGAGCGTCGCTCGTGAGATGCCCGGGCGACGTGTCGGCATCGTCGTCGACGTGCTCGGCACGCAGGACGACGGCGGCGCGCGGCTCGCGAAGGTGGTGGGTGACGCCCGTGACGCGGGCGCTACCGACCTCCACCTCTACCATGCTGGTCTGGCATCGGCAGATGGTCGGCGGATCCTCGCCGGCCTGGTGAACGGGTTCGGGAGCTGAGCGGACATGGCGGACGGCAAGAGACAGGCAGCGAAGGCTCCGCAGCCGACGCAGGAGCTCGCGGTCGTCCACCAACCAGTGAAGTCCGCTGCGAGGACGGTCGAGCTCCTCGAGCACCTCTCACGTGCTGGAGGCATGCACAGCCTCCGGGACATCCAGGAGGTGCTCGGACACCCGAAGAGCAGCCTTCACGCGCTCCTGCGCACCCTCGTCGATGCCGGCTGGGTGGAGTCCGACCGTACCGGCACCCTCTACGGCATGGGGCTTCGAGCGCTTCTCGTGGGCATGTCGTACATCGACGGGGACGAGACGGTCGCGCGGGCAGCTTCGTCGCTCACCTGGCTCGCTACCGAGTCCTCCGAGACGATCCACCTCGCGCGCCTCGACGGGGCAGACGTCGTCTACCTCGCGACACGGGACTCTACCCACGAGCTGCGTGTCGTGTCCCGGATCGGGCACCGCCTCCCCGCGCATTCGACAGCGCTCGGCAAGGCTCTCCTCGCCGAGCGGAGCGACGAGGAGCTGAGAGAGCTGCTCCCGAGGCGGCTCGAGGCGCTCACCCCGCACACGGTCACGGACAGGGCGAAGCTCCTCGCCGAGCTCGTCGAGACACGTGAGCGGGGCTATGCCGTCGACCGTCAGGAGAACACGATCGGGTTGCGCTGCGTCGGCCTCACGATCGGTCGGCACGGACCGGCCCGCGACGCGATCAGCTGCTCCGTGCCGCTCAGCCGGATGGACGACGAGAGAGAGACCTCCCTCGTGCTGCTCCTGCAGGCCGCACGGGAGCGGATCGAGCGTGAGGGCTGGACGCTCGGCCCAGCTCGTGACGAGACGTCGACCTCGATCCAGAAGGGAAGCTAGGCGTGCCTGTCGCACTCGTCACCGGAGCAGCGGGGAGGATCGGTCGCTACCTGCGTGCCGATCCTCCACGAGGCTGGGAGCTTCGCCTGCTCGACCGGGTCCCGATACCAGAGGTTGCCGGAGCGATCGTCGCCGACGTGTGCGACGCCACGGCGCTTCGTGCGGCTGCCGAGGGCGCCTCGGCTGTGGTCCATCTCGCCGGAGCGATCAGTCCGGCCGACCCCTTCCAGGAGGTGCTTGCGTCGAACATCGACGGTACCTATCAGGTATTCGAGGCGGCACGGCTTGCAGGGGTCGAGCGCGTCGTCTTCGCGAGCAGCAACCACGCGAACGGCTTCGCACCCCGGTCGGCGGCGACCGCTCCAGGTTGCGGGGACCGCCCGGACTCGTGCTACGGCGTCTCGAAGCTTTTCGGCGAGGCGCTCGGCCGGCTCTACGCCGACCGCTACGGCATCCGGGTCGCGTGCTTGAGGATCGGCTCCTGCTTCGACGCGCCGACTGCGCCGCGCATGCTCGGGAGCTGGCTGAGCCCTGCCGACTGCGCGCGCCTCGTCGGCGCTTGCCTGGCGAGCCCAGATCTCACCTATGCGGTCGTCTACGGGATCTCGCGGAACACGCGCCGGTGGTGGGACCTCGGCCCGGCCGAGGCGCTCGGCTACGAGCCGCTCGACGACGCGGAGGAGTACGCGGCGGAGCTTCTCGCACCCTACGGGGGCCTCGACCCGTCGAGCCCGGACGAACCGCAAGGCGGTGCCACCGCCGCGTGGCGTGGAGATCGGTCGCCGATGCAGGAGGCACTGCCATGACGAAGGTCTCGGGAGTGACGATCACGCCGGTCGCGTTCCGTGACCCTCCCCTTCTCAACTCGAACGGCGTCCACGAGCCGTTCGCCCTGCGGGCGATCGTCGAGTGCAGGACCGACGACGGGCTCGTCGGGCTCGGAGAGACCTATGGCGAGCTCGTCCACCTCGCTCGGCTCCGGGCGGTCGCCCCGGCGATCGAGGGTCTCGATCCGTTCGCGCTGAACGAGCTGCACCACAAGGTCGCGGAGGCTCTCGGCGAGGTGCGCGTCGGCGTGCCGCCGGCACTTGGCCACTGGTCGCGCTCCGTCGAGGAGACCTTCGGGGCCTTCGAGGTCGCTTTCTTCGACATCCAGGGCAAAGCTACGGGTCGTTCCGTGGCGGAGCTGCTCGGTGGCGCGGTGCGCACCGAGGTTCCCTACAGCGCCTACCTCTTCTACCGGTGGGCAGAGCATCCGGCGGACCCGGGCTACGAGCCGGACGACTGGGGTGCGGCGCTCGACCCCGCGGGCATCGTCGCCCAGGCGAGCCGGATGGTCGAGCGGTACGGCTTCACCTCCTTGAAGCTCAAGGGTGGGGTGTTCCCGCCCGCCGAGGAGGTCGAGGCGATACGTGCGCTGCATAAGGCGTTTCCCGACCACCTTCTGCGCATAGACCCGAACGCGGCCTGGTCCGTAGAGACCTCGATAGCGGTCGCGCACGCACTCGAAGGCGAGCTCGAGTACCTCGAGGACCCGACCGACGGGATCGACGCGATGGCGGCCGTGGCCGCCCGATCGTCCATGCCGCTCG
>JAJZCK010000226.1 GCA_021846125.1 Actinomycetes bacterium
ACATCGCGAACGCGAACGACGTCGTCGCGACGAACGCACCCGCGTACGCGACCGAGACCCCCGTGTTCACCCCCGTCGGTGGGACGCTGCCCGGGGCGCCGGGAGCAGGCGTCGCGACCTCGGTCGCCCTCGGCTCGACCACCGGCGTCGTCGTCTCCGAGCCCGGCAACCCGCTCGCGAACGCGCTCGGCGAGGTGAAGGTGCCGTCGGTGTCGCTCGGCGGCCAGCTCGTCGACCTGATCCAGGCCCAGGAGGGCTACCAGGCCAACACCGTCTCGATCACCCACGCCGTCGCCGCGTACCAGTCCGGCCTCACGATCGGGAGCTGAGCATGCCGATCGCGCCCATCTCGGCGGTCCCCGCCCTGCCCCCGATGCCGTCCCTGCTCGGCTCCGGGCCGGCTGCGCCGGCGGCGAGCACGTCGTTCGGGACGCTTGTGTCGAACGCGGTCAACGGCCTGCAGGCGTCGCAGAGCGCAGCATCGGCAGCCGAGGCGCAGTCCGCAGCCGGCCAGGGGAACCTCGCCGACACGATGATCGCCGCGTCGAAGGCGTCCCTCGACACCCAGATCGCGACCGACCTGTTGAACAAGGCGATCGCGTCGTACACCGGCATCATGAACATGAGCTTCTGAGCAGATGGCAGCGGGCACACGGGACTACAACCGCTACAAGCAGGCGGCACAACGCTTCGCCTCCGGCTTCTCACGCGGGCAGCAAGCCGTGACGATCGCGGCGGTGATCGGCATCGTCGTCGTGGCGATGATCTTCATGTCCCTCTCGGGCCGGCCGACCTACGCGATGTTGTTCACCAACCTCCAGCCGACCGACGCCGCCGCGATCACCCAGCAGCTCGCGACGAACCACATCCCCTACCAGCTGCAAAGCGGCGGGTCGACGATCCTCGTCCCGCAGAACATGGTCGACCAGGAGCGACTCGCAGCCGCTGCCGCCGGGCTCCCGTCGCAGACCACCGTCGGGCTCTCCATCCTCGACAAGGCAGGGCTGACGACCTCGCAGCTCACCCAGCAGGCGGACTACCTCCAGGCGCTCCAGGGCGAGCTCGAGCAGACGATCGACTCGATCAGCGGCGTCACCTCGAGCCAGGTGAGCATCGCCCTCCCCGCGAACCAGACCTTCGCGCTCGGCAACACCAACCCGACAGGCGCCTCGGTCCTCGTGGACCTCCAGCCCGGCCACAGCCTCACCTACGGCCAGGTGCAGGCGATCGTCTCGCTCACCGCGTCCGCTGTGCCGGGCCTCAACCGCGGGCAGGTCACGTTGGCCGACTCGAGCGGCAACCTGCTCGCCGGCCCTGGCGTGAACGACAGCGGCGCAGCCCAGAGCAGCGCGTCGAGCGCCTACGACAGCGCGGCGGAGGCGCGGATCTCCGCCTACCTCGCGGCGATCCTCGGACCGGGCAACGCAGACGTCCAGGTGAACGCGCAGCTCAACTTCAACCAGGTCCAGACGCACAGCCAGGTGATCCTCTCCGGAAAAGGGGGCAAGCCGCTCCTCGTGTGCACCTCGACCCAGCAGTCGAGCGAGAAGTACACCGGCACCGGGACCCCCGCCGGCCTGCAGGCCGGCACGACGACGGGCGGCAACGGGAACTACACACAGACCTCGACCTCGAAGACGTGCGAGAGCGGCACGCAGAGCCAGACGGTCACCATCGCCCCCGGTGGGGTGACGAGCCAGTCGATCGCGGTCCTCGTCAACTCGAAGGCCCTGCCGAAGGGCCTGACGCTCGCCCGGCTCCAAGCTGGCGTCGCAGCCGCGGCCGGCATCCAGAAGGCACGCGGCGACGTCCTCAGCTTCAGCGCCGCTGCATTCAAGACGAACCCGGCAGCCGTCGTCGCCACGACGAAGAAGAGCATCCTCACGACCGCCCTCAAGCCCGGCGTCGCACTCCTGCTCGTGCTGCTCGTGCTGCTCCTGCTCTGGCGGGCGTCGCGCAAGGCACGCAAGGCGGCGGCGGCCGAGCAGGCCCTCCTCGATTCTCTCGTGCTCGAACAGCTCGACTCGATGCCGATGCTCATGGAGCCGACCACGGGCGAGCTGCCGGCGATCGAGCTCACGTCGGCCCGCCGCAGGCTCGGCCCGTCGATCCAGGAGCTCGTCGACAACCAGTCCGACGAGGTCGCATCCGTGCTGCGCGACTGGCTGCACCAGGGCACATGACCCCGCTCACGAAGAGCCAGCAGGCCGCGGTCGTGATCGCCCAGCTCGACGAGGCACGCGCGCACAAGGTGCTCAAGAACCTGAGCGAGAGCGAGGTCATCGAGCTGATGGCCGAGGTCACGCGCCTGCCGACGATGACAGCCGAGGACGTCGACAAGGTCCTCGACGAGCTCTCCGTCGTCACCGGCTCGCTCGCGGACGTGCGCCAGGGCGGGAGCGACATCGCGGAGCGCCTGCTCCGCGAGCGGGTCGGGGCGGTTCGCGCCGCACAGATCATGGACGAGCTGCAGAGCGTCGTCGCCGACCACCCGCTCGCGTTCATCAACCGGATCGACCCCGCCCAGATCGTCGGCTTCATGAGCGCCGAGCACCCACAGCTGCTCGCGGTCGTGCTCGCGCACGTCAACCGCGACCACGCAGCACGCGTCGTCGAGCGCCTCGACGACGACCTGCGCACGGAGGTCGCACGTCGAGTGGCAAAGATGAGCCCGCTTCCGCCCGACGTCATGCGCAAGGTCGGCGCCGAGCTCGACTACAGGCTGTCCGCCTTCGCACGCGCCGGTGGTGGCAGCTCGGAGATCGAGGGCGTCGCGACGATCGTCGGGATACTCACGAGCGCGGACCAGGCGACGGAGAAGCAGATCCTCGCGGACCTCGAGGAGCGCGACCCGGCGATGGCCGAGATCATCCGCAACGAGATGTTCGTCTTCGAAGACGTCGCCCAGCTCGACGACCAGACGTTGCAGACCGTGCTCCGCTCCGTCGTGCTGAAGAACGTCGCCCTCGCCCTCAAGGGAAAGCCGGACCACGTGGTCCAGAAGTTCACGCGCAACATCTCCGAGCGCGCAGCCGAGGAGCTGCTCGAGGACATGATGTCTCTCGGGCCCCAGAGGCTGTCCGTCGTCGAGGGAGCCGAGGCGTCCATCGTCAAGCTCGTCCGCTCGCTGGCCGACGCGGGCACGATCACGATCGAGCGGGGCACCGATGAGCTCATCAGCTGACCCGCGCCAGCACCACCGCGTCGTGCGGGAGGCAGACACGGGTTCCCTCGGGCTCGCGCACCTCGTGTCGAGCCGCGTCGCCGTCGCCGCCCACATGCCACGCCGGTCCTCCGACGACGGACCGAGCATCGAGATCCAGCTCGCCGAGGCACGCCGCGCCGGCTACGAGCTCGGTCGCTCCGAGGGGCTCGCCGACGCGCTCGCAGCAGCCGAGGCGCGCCGCGCCGAGGCTCTCGCCGAGATCGCGGAGAACCTCGCGGACGCCTGCACCGCGGCTGCCCATGCGCGTCGTTCGATCGTCGACGAGGTGGTCGCCGACGCGATCGAGCTCGCGTTCGACATCGCCTCGGCGCTCGTCGGCGACGCGATCGCGAGCTCGGGATCCGCCGCCCGCGAGGCCGTCACGCGTGCCGTCAAGATCGCGCCCGAAGGCGAAGAGCTGCGCGTCCGCATGCACCCCGACGCTGCGCTGGGCGCGGCGGAGGTCGAGGCTCTCGTCGTCGGCAGCTCGGTCCGCGTCCTGTCCGATCCCGCGATCGAGCGCTCCGGGTGCGTCGTCGAGGTGGGCGCCTGCCGCATCGACGCGCAGCTCGCTCCGGCCCTCTCCCGCGTGCACGAGGTCCTCGCCGAGCTGCGCGAGGAGGTCCAGGCGGTGCACCCGGACGCCCGCCAGGCGGTGCACCCGGACGCCCGCCAGGCGGTGCCGTCGTGAGCGCGCTCGCGTCCGAGGTGCTCCGCGCACGGGTGCGCGCAGCAGCCGCGCCCCGGCGCACGGGCCGGGTCACCCGGCTCGTC
>JAJZCK010000020.1 GCA_021846125.1 Actinomycetes bacterium
CCCCAGTCCGAGCCGCACCAGTCCGAGCCGCACCAGTCCGAGCCGCACCAGTCCGAGCCCACGCCGACGCGGTCCGTCCGAGCGCGCTCGGGGCCGACCCGCCGAGCACTCGCCCTCGTCGAGGACGTGCCTGCTCCGGGAGAGACAGTGCCCGGGGAGCGCGGACCCGCCGGGGCCGGACCCGCGTCCGGTGGGCACGGCTCGGCGGAGCCCGATTCGCATCCGCCGTCGGAGAAGGCCCACGCGTCGCGCGTGCCGACGCCTGCCCGCCAAGCGCCGCGGCGCCGCGCGACCGGCGAGCCGCAGCATCCTGCCGGTGGTCCGAAGCCCCCGTCATGAGCGGCGACCTCATCGAGATCCTCGGCCTGCGGGTGCTCGGGATCCACGGAGCCCTCGCGAGCGAGCAGGAGCAGCCCCAGCCGTTCGAGATCGACCTTTTCGTCGAGACGGATCTCGCTCCCGCGGGGCACTCGGACGACCTCGGCAAGACGATCGACTATGGCCGCATCGTCGACAGTGCCATTCGCACCGTCGCGAGCGAGCACCACCAGCTCCTCGAATCGCTAGCGGCCTCCCTCGCCCGGTGCGTGCTCGCCGAGGACCGGGTCCTCGCCGTGACGGTCGCGTTGCGCAAGCTGCGCCCCCCGCTGCCCGCGGACGTGTCGAGCGTCGGCGTCCGCGTCACCCGCCGTCGCATCGCCGACGCGCCGGGCGCTCCGGCGTGAGAGCGTCGTTGCGCGCCTACATCGCGCTCGGCTCCAATCTCGGGGATCGCGTCGCGTTCCTGGCGGGGGCGGTCGAGGGTCTGCGGGCGGTCGATCCGGACCTCGAGTGCTCGCCAATCTACGAGACAGCGCCGGTAGGGGGGCCGGGGGGCCAGGACCCGTACCTCAACTGCGTCGTGAGCCTGCAGACGAGCCTCGGTCCCCGTGCGCTGCTCGGCATCGCCCAGCGGCTCGAGGCCGAGGCGGGACGAGACCGGGCGCAGCGCTGGGGGGCGCGGACGCTCGACGTCGACATCCTTCTCTACGGCGACGAGCAGGTCGCCGACGCGGACCTCGTCGTGCCGCACCCGCGGATGTGGGAGCGGGCCTTCGTCCTCGCCCCCCTCGAGGACCTCGACCCGGCTCGGGTTCCCCGCCACTGGCGAGAGGGACTAGGTGGAGCGGACGTCGTTGCCGGACTGGTCCGTCGCGTCGACGGTTGCGCGCCGTGAGGGCGATCGTCGCAAGCGGGGAGCTCGTCGCGGCACTCAGGGCCGAGCGCTGCGCAGGAGCGAGCATCGGTTTCGTCCCGACGATGGGCGCCCTCCACGCCGGCCACACTGCGCTCGTCGAGGCGGCGCGGCAGCGTCACGACCTCGTCGTGGTGTCGATCTTCGTCAACCCGCTCCAGTTCGACCGTGCCGACGATCTCGAGCGCTACCCGAGGGACCTCGGCCGGGATCTCGACGCCGCGGCCGGAGCCGGCGTCGATGTCTGCTTCGCTCCCTCCACGGACGAGATGTACCCCTGCGGCGAGCCCGTCGTGCGCGTCTGCGCAGGTGCGCTCGGTGCTGTCCTCGAGGGAGCCTCCCGCCCGGGGCACTTCGACGGGGTCGCAACCGTCGTGTCGAAGTTGCTCGCGCTGGTGTCGCCCGATGCTGCCTACTTCGGCGAGAAGGACTACCAGCAGCTCGTCGTCGTCCGCCGGATGGTCGCCGACCTCTCGCTCCCGGTCGAGGTGGTCGGCTGCCCGACGGTGCGGGAGCGCGATGGTCTCGCGATGTCGAGCCGCAACAGCCGCCTCGCTCCTGAGGAGCGGAGGGCCGCGACCGTCGTGCACCGTGCACTGCAGGCCGGCCGGGATGCCGTGATCGCAGGGTCTCCGCTCGACGAGGTCATCGCGACGATGGCCCGTACCGTCGGGGAGGAGCCGCGTGCCTCGCTCGACTACGCACGCGTGGTCACGCCGCAGCTCGGGGTGCCGCAGGGGCCGTTGTCCCGCCCGCTCCGGCTCCTCGTGGCCGCATGGGTTGGCCAGGTGCGGCTCATCGACAACCTCGAAGTGGTCCCGTGAGCCGGTTCGAGGTCCGCGCTGGCTCGTCGGCGCATGCCTTGCACATCGGGTAGACCAGTACGCCATGCTTCTTGCTCTCGACGTCGGCAACACCCAGACGGTGGTCGGCGTCTTCGACGACGCCGCGGGCCGGTCCGTCGCAGAGGTGCCACGTCGCCCCGGGGAGCTGCCCGGACTCGTGCACAGCTGGCGTGTCGCGACGGTCGCCGAGCGGACGACCGACGAGCACGCGCTGCTCCTCGCCGGGCTCCTCGGCCTCGCCGGGTTGCGGGTCGCCGGGTCGCCCGGAGCACGGGTGGGCGCTGGCGGGGAAGCGCTCGGGGTCGTCGACGGCATCGCGGTGTCGTCGTCCGTCCCGGCAGTGACGGCGGCGCTGCGCCAGACGGTCCCGGGCTGGTTCGACGTGCCGCTCGTCGTGGTCGGTCCCGGCGTGCGCACCGGTATGCCGATCCGTTACGACGATCCGCGCGAGGTCGGCGCCGACAGGGTCGTGAACGCCGTGGCGGCGCTGGACCTCTTCGGCGGTCCGGCCATCGTCGTCGACCTCGGGACGGCGACCACCTTCGACGCGATATCGGCCGCGGGAGAGTATCTCGGCGGGGCGATCGTCCCCGGCATCGAGATCTCGATGAACGCTCTCTTCGAGCACGCTGCGGCGCTGCGCAGGGTCGAGCTCGTGGCCCCCGCGGCCGTGATCGGCCGGACGCCCGTCGAGTCGATGCAGTCCGGTGCCGTCTACGGCTACGCGGCGCTGGTGGAGGGCCTCTGCAGCAGGATCGAAGCCGAGCTCGGCGCGGCGACGGTCATCGCGACAGGTGGTCTCGCGGGGCTCGTCGTGCCCCACGCGAAGGTCGTGTCACATCACGAGCCTTGGCTCACGCTCCACGGTCTCCGTCTCGTCTACGAGCGCAACAGCCGTCCAGGTGCGGGGGACGCGCCGTGAGCACCAGTGCGGGCGACGTCCCCTACCGCTTTCCCGGAACGGTTCCTGCCGCGTCCGTCGCCTCCGGACGCGAGGCACTTGCGCCGGGCGAGGGCTCGGGCGAGCTCGTGTCCGTTGCAGGCAGGCTGATGCTCACGCGTCCGCAGGGCCGCGTCGCGTTCGCCGAGCTGCGCGACTGGAGCGGAGCGGTGCAGCTCTTCGCGGTCGCGTCCTCCACCGAGCGGTTCGACGAGCTCACGAAGCTCGCGCTCGGCGACTGGGTCGGCGTCACCGGCGAGGTCGTCCGGACGAAGCGGGGTGAGGTCTCGGTCCAGGTCGCGAGCTGGTCGCTGCTCGCGAGGACCCGTCACGGCTTCGGCGACAAGTGGCGTGGCGTCCACGACCCCGACCTGCGCTATCGCCAGCGCGAGGTCGACCTGTGGGCGAACGAGGGCGTTCGCGAGACGTTCCTCCTCCGGTCGCGCGCCGTTTCATCGTTGCGGCGGCTTCTCGACGAGCGAGGATTCGTCGAGGTCGAGACCCCGGTGCTCCACCCGATCCCCGGGGGAGCGCTCGCGAGGCCGTTCGTCACGCACTACAACGCGCTCCACTCGGACTACTACCTGCGCATCGCCACCGAGCTGCACTTGAAGCGCCTCGTGATCGGCGGCTTCGAGCGCGTCTACGAGGTCGGGAGGATCTTCCGCAACGAAGGCTTGTCGCCCCGGCACAATCCCGAGTTCACGAGCGTCGAGATCTATCAGGCCTATGCCGACTACGAGGACATGATGGAGCTGACCGAGCAGCTCGTCGCCGGCGTCGCGCTCGCGACTCTCGGGACTTCCCGGCTGGTCTACCAGGGAAGGGATCTCGACCTCACACCCCCGTGGCGGCGCGCGTCGATGTCCGAGCTGATCGAGGAGCGCACGGGCGCGGCGGTCGCGCTCGAGCTCGGTCGCGAGGAGCTCGCGCGCATAGCGTCGCAGCACGGAGTCCCTGTCGCGGACGGCGACGGGCCCGGCAAGATCATGCTCGAGATCTACGAGAAGACGACCGAGCCCGAGCTGTGGGGCCCGGTGCTCGTCGTCGACTACCCGCTCGAAGTGTCGCCGCTCGCTCGTGACCACAGGAGCAAGCCCGGCTACGTCGAGCGCTTCGAACCGGTCGTGGCGGGCCGGGAGCTGGGCAACGCGTTCACCGAGCTCACCGATCCCGACGAGCAGCGCCGACGCCTCGAGGCCCAGGCAGCGGGGCACGCGGCCGGGGACGAGGAGGCGATGGTCGTCGACGAGGAGTTCCTCCGAGCGCTCGAGCACGGCATGCCGCCGACCGGAGGGCTCGGGATCGGCGTCGATCGTCTCGTCATGCTTCTCGCCGACGCGGCGGCGATCCGTGAGGTGATCCTGTTCCCCGCGTTGCGTCCCGAGCGCCGTTCCGTCGAGGAGGGCTCCGACCCGGCCTAGGGCCCGTCACGGCGTTCCCGCGACATCGATCCTGCCACGGGCCGTGCCTGGCGCGCCGCGGTGGTCCCGGTCAGACTCAGCTCGCCAGGGCGCGGGTCGAGCGCTCGAGGTCCTCGAGGAGGCTCGCGACGAGCTGGACGAGCGCGGCCGGCACCGGCCCGTCGCCGAGGCTGCGAGCGGCGTCGATCGCGTCCGCCGCGTAGTCGCGCGCTGCGAGGGCGGCGGCGGCGATGCCCGGCGAACCCGCGACGAGGGCCCGGGCCTCGGTGACCTCGTCCGGGTCGAGCGGATGACCGAGCAGCTCGCGCAGCGCCGGCCCGACCATGCTGTCCTGCAGGGCGCGTTGGACCGGCAGGGTGTAGATCCCCTCGGCGAGGTCCTGGCCCGGAGGCTTGCCGAGCTCCTGCTCGCTCGCGAGCACGTCGAGCACGTCGTCGCGTATCTGGAACACCATTCCGAGGCACTCGCCGAAGGTCGTCAGGGTCTCGACCTGCCCGCCCGGAAGATCGGCGGTGATCGCTCCGATCCGGCAGGCAGTCGACATGAGGGCCGCAGTCTTGTCGGCGATCGCTCCGAAGTACTCGTCCTCGGTCCGCTCGACTCGGTACGCGGCCCGGACCTCTGCCACCTGGCCCTTGCACAGGCGAGCGAGGGTGGAGGCGAGCAGACCTGCGACCTCGTTGCCGAGGCTCGCGGCGATCTCCGCCGAGCGCGCGAGGAGGAAGTCGCCCGCGACGATGGCAAGCAGGTTGCCCCACCTCGCGTTGACGCTCACCACGTTGCGCCGGCGCGTCGCCTCGTCCATCACGTCGTCGTGGTAGAGCGACGCGAGGTGGACCAGCTCGACGGAGACGCCCCCGAGAAGCGTCTCCTCGCTCGCCCCGGACCAGTCGTGCCCGGGCGAGCCGAGCGAGGCGGATGCGACCGTGAGGGCCGGGCGCAGTCGCTTGCCACCGGCGTCGATGAGGTGCGTCGCCAGCTCGTCGAGGAAGGGGTCGCCGAGCTCGACGACGCGATGCAGGCAGGCTTCGATCCTGGCGAGCTCGGCGTCGGGCACCGCGAGCGCGAAGAGTTCCGGCGCGTTCACTTCCATGCACGATACGCCACGCTTCCCTGGATCGAGCAATGCCCAGCTCACAGGGGTGATCGTCGTGCCCGGAGCCTGCGACGGGCGCCACCGACCGGCCGGCGTCAGGTCGAGGGACCCGCTCGATAGACTGAGGTCCAGGCATAGCCGTCGAGGGAGTCCGACTTGTTCGAGCGATTTACTGATCGGGCACGCAGGGTGCTGGTCCTGGCGCAGGAGGAAGCGCGCCTGTTGAACCACAGCTTTATCGGCACGGAGCACATCTTGCTGGGCCTGATCCACGAGGGCGAGGGCCTGGCCGCGAAGGCGCTCGAGTCTCTCGGGATCTCCCTCGAGGCGGTGCGGGAGAAGGTCGAGGAGACGATCGGCCCCGCGGGCTCGGCTCCGACCGGCTCGCCGCCGTTCACGCCGAGGGCGAAGAAGGTGCTCGAGCTCTCGTTGCGCGAGGCGCTCCAGCTCGGTCACAACTACATCGGGACCGAGCACATGCTTCTCGGTCTCGTGCGCGAGGGCGAGGGCGTGGCAGCTCAGGTCCTCCAGAGCCTCGGCGCCGACCTTCCTCGAGTGCGCCAGCAGGTGATCCAGCTCCTCTCGGGCTACCAGGGCCGTGAGACCGCGAGCGCGGGGACGGGAGGCTCCTCCGGCCAGGAGACGCCGGCCGGCTCGCCGGTGCTCGACCAGTTCGGCCGGAACCTGACCCAGCTCGCCCGTGAGCACAAGCTCGACCCGGTCATCGGACGGGACCGTGAGATCGAGCGCCTGATGCAGGTGCTGTCGCGTCGCACGAAGAACAACCCTGTGCTGATCGGGGAGCCCGGAGTCGGCAAGACCGCCATCGTCGAGGGGCTCTCGCAGCAGATCGTGGCGAACGACGTCCCCGAGACGCTGAAGGGCAAGCAGCTCTACACCTTGGACCTCGGCGCGCTCGTCGCCGGTAGCCGCTACCGGGGCGATTTCGAGGAGCGGCTGAAGAAGGTCCTGAAAGAGATCCGCACCCGCGGGGACACGATCTTGTTCATCGACGAGCTGCACACCCTCGTCGGTGCCGGGGCCGCCGAGGGTGCGATCGACGCAGCCTCGATCCTGAAGCCGATGCTCGCCCGGGGTGAGCTGCAGACGATCGGTGCGACCACGCTCGACGAGTACCGCAAGCATCTCGAGAAGGACGCTGCGCTCGAGCGGCGCTTCCAGCCGATCAAGGTCGAAGAGCCCTCGCTCGCGCATACGATCGAGATTCTCATGGGGCTGCGCGACCGCTACGAGCAGCACCATCACGTGACGATCACCGACCAGGCGCTCGTCGCCGCGGCGAACCTCGCGGATCGCTACATCTCCGACCGGTACCTGCCGGACAAGGCGATCGACCTCATCGACGAGGCGGGAAGCCGGCTGCGCATCCGCCGGATGGCGACGCCACCTGAGTACCGCAAGCTCGAGGAGGAGATCAGCAAGCTCCGCCTCGAGAAGGACTCCGCTCTCGAGAAGCAGAACTTCGAGCAGGCGAAGCGGCTCGCGGACCAGGAGACCTCGAAGCTCGAGCGCAAGACGGTGATGGAGCAGGAGTGGCGCTCCGAGGGCGTCGAGCTGTTCGACGTCGTCGACGAGGACGTCATCGCAGAGGTCCTCGCGAACTGGACGGGCATCCCCGTCTACAAGCTCACCGAGGAGGAGACCTCGAAGCTGCTGCGCATGGAGGACGAGCTGCACAAGAGGATCATCGGGCAGGAAGACGCCGTGAAGGCGCTCTCGCGCGCGATCAGGCGCACGCGTGCGGGTCTCAAGGACCCGAAGCGTCCGAGCGGCTCTTTCATCTTCCTCGGACCGACCGGTGTCGGCAAGACGGAGCTCGCCAAGTCGCTCGCGTCGTTCCTCTTCGGCGACGAGAGCGCGCTGATCCAGCTCGACATGAGCGAGTACATGGAGAAGCACACGGTGTCCCGCCTCGTCGGCTCGCCCCCCGGATACGTCGGCTACGAGGAGGGCGGCCAGCTCACGGAGGCGGTGCGGCGCAAGCCGTTCGCCGTCGTGCTCTTCGACGAGGTGGAGAAGGCCCACCCCGACGTGTTCAACGCGCTGCTCCAGATCCTCGAGGACGGCCGTCTCACCGACGCGCAGGGACGAACCGTCGACTTCAAGAACACCGTCCTCATCATGACCTCGAACCTCGGGACCGCGGACCTGCGCAAAGTGTCGGTGGGGTTCTCGAAGACGACCGAGGCGGTCACCTACGAGCGCATGAAGACGAAGGTCCAGGAGGCCCTGAAGGGTCACTTCCGCCCCGAGTTCTTGAACCGCATAGACGAGGTCATCGTCTTCCACGAGCTCCAGCTGCACGAGGTCACCGAGATCGTCGACCTCATGATCAAGCGCGTGCGCGAGCAGCTCGAGAAGCAGGGCATCGGGCTCGAGCTCACGCTCTCGGCGAAGGAGCTGATCGCGAAGAAGGGCTACGAGCCTGCGCTCGGCGCCCGTCCCTTGCGCCGCGCTATCCAGCAGCTCATCGAGGATCCCCTGTCGGAGAAGATCCTCTGGAAGGAGTTCCGAGTCGGCGAGACGATCGTCGTCGACACCGAAGGCGACGAGGTGGTCTTTCGCTCGGTGGAGGGTCTCGAGCCGCCGCCGGTCGAGCTCGCGGGTGCCGGCGCGGACTCCTAGCGAGTCGGCTGTCATAGCTGCGACGTAACCTCCGCTCCATGCGGGAGCGGACAGTCCATCGTTGCAGCGCGTGCCAGTCGGTCCACCTCCGCTGGGCTGGGCGCTGCGCCCAGTGCGGTGAGTGGAACGCCCTGGTGGAGGAGCGAGTCGAGCAGCCGTCCACACGGGCCTTGGGCGTGGCGACCTTCGGCGGGACCCCGGTGGAGCCGATCGCGCTCTGTGACGTCTCCGTCGAAGCGGGGCAGCCCCGGCCGACCGGGATCGCCGAGCTCGACAGGTCGCTCTCGGGTGGACTCGTCTCCGGCTCGGTGACCCTCGTCGGCGGAGAGCCGGGGATCGGCAAGTCGACCCTGCTGCTCCAGCTCGCCGCGTCGTGGGCGTCGCGCGGTGGTAGAGCGCTCATCGTCGCGGCGGAGGAGTCGCCCGAGCAGGTGAGGAGGCGCGCCGAGAGGCTCGGAGCAGCCGTTGCCGGTGTCTCCATCGTCGCGACCACCTCGCTTCCGGCGGCCCTCGATGCCGCATCCGCTTTCGGCCCGGACCTGCTCGTCGTCGACTCGATCCAGGCCGTCGCCGACCCCTCGATAGCGTCGAGCGGCGGAAGCGTCACCCAGGTCCGAGAGTGTGCAGTCCAGCTCGTCCAGCACGCGAAGCACGAGGGCGTGGCCACGATGCTCGTTGGACACGTGACGAAGGAGGGGGCACTCGCAGGTCCACGCGTCCTCGAGCACCTCGTCGACACCGTATGCAGCTTCGACGGTGAGCGCCACCACGCCATGCGGGTCCTGTCCGTCGCGAAGCACCGGTTCGGGCCGACGGGCGAGCTGGGAGTCTTCGAGATGACCCCGGGCGGGCTCGTCGGGGTCGCCGACCCGAGCCGGCTCCTCCTCGGCGACCGGCGGCCCGGCACCGCCGGCAGCGTCGTCGTGCCCGTCCTCGAAGGGCGCAGGCCGATCCTCGTCGAGCTGCAGGCACTGGTCGCTCGTAGCTCGATGGCGAACCCGCGCCGGTCCGCCCAGGGGATCCCGGCAGGTCGCCTGGCGCTCGCGATAGCGGTCCTCGAGCAGCGGGTCGGTTGCAGCCTCGCGTCGATGGACGTCTTCGCATCGGTGGTCGGGGGCGTCAAGGTCGGCGAGCCTGCTCTCGACCTCGGTCTCGGTCTCGCCCTCGTCTCGGCGGTGACAGGCGTGCCGCTCGGGGCCGACCTCGTGGCCTGTGGTGAGGTCGGGCTCGGCGGCGAGCTGCGCCAGGTCGTCCACACCGACCGGCGCCTTCTCGAGGCCGCTCGCCTGGGCTTCACGCGTGCCTGCGTCCCGCGGTCCGCGCCGCTCCCGCCCGGCACGATGTCTACCGTGCGCGTCGCGACCCTCGCCGAGGCCGTCGGTGTGCTCGGTCTCGTACCAGCGCCGAGGGGGCGGTAGGGGCCTCCGCGGGTCAGCCCGCTCGTGACCTTGGCTACGATGCGACGGTGAGCCAGCCGGACGACGCATCGCTCGGCGAGCTGCTCGCCCACGTGGTCCCCGGGACGGCACTGCGCGACGGGCTCGACAGGATCCTTCGAGCGCACATGGGCGCGCTCATCGTCCTCGGCGACGGGCCCGACGTCCTCGAGATCTGCTCGGGGGGTTTCCATATCGACGCCGAGATGAGCCCGCAGCGCCTCTCGGAGCTCGCGAAGATGGACGGTGCGATCGTCCTCGACCGTGCCGGGGAGCGCATCGCCTGGGCGAACGTCCATCTCGTGCCCGACCCCGCCGCCCGGACGACCGAGACCGGTACGCGCCACCGCACTGCGGAGCGCGTCGCACGCTGCGTGGCCGTCCAGGTCGTCGCGGTCTCCGAGGAGATGGGGACGATCACCCTCTACCGCGGTGACGTCAAGCGACAGCTGCGCTCCACGGACATGATCGTCGGCCGCGCGAACCACTTGCTCCAGACCCTCGACCGCTTCCGCGCCCGGCTCGACGAAGTCACGTCTGCGCTCACCACGTCGGAGATCGAGGACGTCGTCACAGTCCGGGACGTGGCGGCGGTCCTGCAGCGTGCGGAGATGGTCGTGCGCGTCGGGGCGGAGATCGCCGAGCTTCTCGACGAGCTCGGCGGCCACGGCAGGCTGCTCCGCCTCCAGCTTTCCGAGCTCATGCTCGGCGTCGGCGACGAGCTCATGCTCGTCGCCGACGACTATCGCGGTGCGCTCGGCGGAGCGTGCTGCGACGACGCGATCGCTGGCCTGTCCAGGTTGGCGACGGGAGACCTGCTCGGGCTCGAGCGTGTCGTCGAGGTCTTCGCGACGCCGGGAGTGAGCCCTCCGGGCCTCGACGACTCCCTCGTGCCGCGCGGCCTACGCCTGTTGAAGAGGGTCCCGCAGCTGTCGGGCACGACGGCTGCCCGGCTCGTCGAGCACTTCGGCGACCTCTGCGGGCTCGTCAGGGCGTCCGCGGACGAGCTCGCAGATGCCGGAGGCATCGACCTCGACCAGGCTCGTCTCGTGAAGGACGGCATCGCGAGGCTCGCCGAGACGAGCATCCTCGACCGCTACAGCTGACCCCGCCCACCGCCCGGCGGCAGCGGCCGGGGTCAGGGTCCGAGAGCCGGTAGAATGTGACGTCGCGCCATCCCGCTCAGGTAGGCGCCCGCGCCCGGGCGAAGGTGCCCAGGTGCATCCAGTCGCTGAGCCCTTCGAGGAGCTGATCTGTGTTCGACGTCGGCGACAAGGTCGTCTATCCCCACCACGGCGCCGCGGTCGTCGAGAAGCGGGAGGTGCGCGAGGCGTTCGGCGAGAAGCGGGAGTACCTCGTGCTCCGCCTCGCCTACGGGGACCTGACCCTCATGGTGCCCGCGGACAACACCGACGAGGTCGGTTTGCGCGAGGTGATCAACGACGAGGAGGTCGAGGAGGTGTTCGCCGTCCTCCGCAAGAAGGAGGCGCGCATGCCGACGAACTGGTCGCGCCGCTACAAGAACCACGTCGAGAAGCTCAAGTCTGGCGACATCTACCAGGTCGCCGAGGTCGTGCGGAACCTGTCGATCCGCGACAAGGACAAGGGCCTGTCGGCCGGCGAGAAGCGGATGCTCAACCGCGCGCGGCAGATCCTCGTCTCGGAGCTGACGTTTGCGATCGGGGTGAGCGAAGCCGAGGCAGAGGACCGGCTGAACTCCGCCCTGCCGTAGTCGCTCGCTCCCGGGCGTGTCGGAGGTCTGGAGCATCGTCGTCGCAGGCGGCGAGGGCCGTCGGTTCGGCGCGCCCAAGCAGTTCGCCGCGCTCGCAGGGCGTCCCGTCGTCGCCTGGGCCCTCGAGGCGGCACGGTCGGTCTCCGCCGGAGTCGTCCTGGTGATCCCGGAGTCGGCGCTCGAGTCGGGGCAGTGGGCAGACGCAGCCGAGGCAGTGGTCGCAGGAGGGGACTCCCGATCGGCGTCGGTCCGGGCTGGTCTCGCCGCGGTGCCGGCGTCCGCGGACGTCGTGGTCGTCCACGACGCGGCACGGCCACTGGCCTCCGAGGGCCTGTTCGCCGCCGTCGTCGAGTCCGTCACGAGCGGTGCAGACGGTGCCGTCCCCGGCGTCGCCCTCCGCGACACGGTCAAGCGCGTCGAGGGTGGTCGGGTCGTGGCGACCCTCGATCGCGACGGCCTCGTCGCCGTGCAGACGCCCCAGGCTTTCCGGGCTGCGGTGCTGCGGCGCGCCCACGAGGTGGGCGCGGACGCGACGGACGACGCGGGATTGCTGGAGCAGCTCGGCGCACACGTCGTCGTCGTGGCGGGCGAGGTCGAGAACGTGAAGCTGACCAGTGCGTCCGACCTCGCCCTCGTCGAGTCCTACCTCGCTGCCCGCGACCCCCGGCGAGCGCACGCCCCGGCCGGTCCGTCCGGCACACAGGTGCGGGCGCGGCAGCGGCGAGCATGAGCGAGATGCGGATCGGTCTCGGCGTCGACGTCCACAGGTTCGCGCCAGCTTCCTCGGCAGCGGCCGGCGTCGCTGCCGGCGTGTCGCCCGACGCCGCGCCCGGCGAGGCGAGGGGCCTCGTGCTCGGAGGCGTCGCGTTCCCGGGCGAGCGCCCGCTCGTCGGACACAGCGACGCGGACGCGGTCGCGCACTCGGTCGCGGACGCGATCCTCGGCGCCGCCGCTCTCGGCGACCTCGGCGCGCATTTCCCGGACAGCGACGAGCGCTGGCATGGTGCCGACAGCCTCGAGCTGCTCGCGCGGTGCGCGGCGCTCGCTCGGCACGAGGGCTGGCAGCTCGTCAACGCCGACTGCACGATCGTCGCCGAGCGGCCACGGCTCTCACCGGCGAGCGCCGAGATGGCGGTCCGTCTGTCGGCGGCGGCGGGGGGACCCGTCCACGTCAAGGCGACGCGACCGGAAAGGCTCGGGAGCCTCGGGAGGGTGGAGGGGCTCGCCTGCTTCGCCGTCGCGCTCCTCGGTCGTGGCGAGCTGCGCGAGTGACGGGGCTCGCGTGACCCCGCGCCAGCGTCGCAACGACGACGGCGACCTCGGCGGCGCCCAGGTGGAGGGGCGCCAAGCGGTGCGTGAGCTGCTCCTCGCGGGCCGCCGCCGCGTGCGCGAGGTGCTCGTCGCCGACGGCAGGGACCCGTCCGCCGTGCTCGACGAGATCGTCGAGCTCGCCCGGGCTGCCAGCGTGCCTGTACGGCTCGTCGGTGCCCACCAGCTGGCCGCACGCTCGTCGAGCGAGGTCCCCCAAGGCGTGCTCGCCGTGGCAGAGCCCCTCGAGGCCGCCGACCTCGAGGTCCTCGCACGACGCCCGCCGACCGCACGTGCTCCCGTGCCCTTCCTCGTCGTGCTCGACGGGGTGACCGATCCGCACAACCTCGGAGCGATCCTGCGCACCGCTCTGTGCGCCGGGGCGACGGGCGCGGTCCTTCCGAGGCACCGCTCCGCGCACGTCACCGCGACGGTCGCGAAGGCAGCGGCCGGAGCCGTCGAGCACCTCCCGATCGCACTCGTGCCCGGCGTCGGCGCGGCACTCGAGCTGCTCAGACGCGAGGGTGTCTGGTCGGTCGGGCTGGACGAGCAGGGCGCTCGGGTCGTCCACGACCTGGACCTCGCCACCGAGCCCGTCGCGCTCGTCCTCGGTGCGGAGGGCAAGGGCCTCGGCCGGCTCACACGTGACCGCTGCGACGTGCTCGCGCGAGTGCCGCTCGCCGGCCCACTGGCATCTCTCAACGTCGCGGCAGCGGCCGCCGTGGCGTGCTTCGCCGTGTCGAGGATCCGCGAACCTCCCCGCTGAGCGCTGTGTCACCCCCCGAGGTCTGGACGCGGCATCGCCCCGCCGACAACTGCCGACGGGGCGATGCCCGGACCCCCCCTATTTGCGGTCGGACCCCCTCCGACTGGTTGCGTCCATCTGTCTAGCGCATCGGCGCCATTCGCGCCAGAGATAGCCGCGCCTCGCCGCGCGGTGCCGGTCGCTCGGGATGCGACGTCATGTCCGCTCGCCGATGGCGACGTAGGGACGTTCCGGGCTGCCGGTGTAGAGCTGGCGGGGGCGGGCGATCTTGGTGTTCGCGTCGAGCATCTCCGCCCAGTGCGCGAGCCATCCGGCTGTGCGGGGGATCGCGAACAGGACGGGGAACATGTCGACCGGGAAACCCATCGCCTGGTAGATGAGCCCGGAGTAGAAGTCGACGTTGGGGTAGAGCTTGCGCGAGACGAAGTACTCGTCGGCTAGGGCCGCCTCCTCGAGCTTCAGGGCGATGTCGAGGAGAGGGTTCTTGCCCGTCACCTCGAATACCTGGTAGGCGATCTCGCGGACGATCTTGGCCCTCGGGTCGTAGTTCTTGTAGACACGGTGCCCGAAACCCTGGAGCCGTCCGTGACCCTCCTTCACCGAGCGCACGAAATCCGGCACGTTCTCGATGGACCCGATGGCCGTGAGCATCCGTAGCACTGCTTCGTTCGCACCCCCGTGACGGGGGCCGTAGAGAGCGGCGGCGGCGGCGGCGCATGCCGAGAACGGGTCCGCGTGCGCGGAGCCCACGACGCGCATCGTCGTCGTCGAGCAGTTCTGCTCGTGGTCTGCATGCAGGACGAACAGCACGTCGATCGCCCGAGCGAGCGTGGGATGCGCCTCGTAGCGTGGCTCGGCCATCTTCCACATCATCGAGAGGAAGTTCTCGGCGAAGGAGAGGGCGTTGTCCGGGTACACGAACGGCATGCCGGCACTGTGACGGTGCGCCGCGGCCGCGAGCGTCGGCGTCTTCGCTATGAGCCGGACGATGTCCTCGTGACGCTGGCCGAGGTCGAAGATGCGCTTCGCCGCCGGATAGAACGTGGAGAGCGCAGCGATCTCGGAGACGAGCATCCCCATCGGGTGCGCGTCGTAGTGGAAGCCGTCCAGAAAGCGCTTTCGCATGTTCTCGTGGATGAAGGTGTGCCGCCGGATCTCCCCTTCCCACGTTTCGAGCTCGGCCGTGGTGGGCAGCTCGCCGTTGAGCAGCAGATAGGCGACCTCGAGGTATGTCGAGTGCTCTGCGAGCTGTTCGATGGGGTAGCCGCGGTAGCGGAGGATGCCGGCGTCGCCGTCGATGTAGGTGATCGAGCTCTCGCACTCGGCGGTGCTCGAGAAGCCCGGATCGTAGAACCACAGCCCCGGGAGGAGCTTCGACCACTCCGTCGCGCTCACGCCGCCGTCGGTGATCGGGACCTCGATGGACTGACCCGTCCGGTTGTCGGTGATGGTGACGCTGTCTGCCACGCTCTCGGTCCTCCTCCTACTCGGCGCTACGGCGCCCTACGCTCGGGCGATCCTAGGACCGCAGCCACGTCGGGCGACAGACGGCCTTCGACGAGCAGCGGGCTCGGCTCGGGGTGCGAGGTGGCGGTCGTCGGGTCTGCGTAGACGAAGCGACCACCCCGCATCCACGAGAAGGCGGCGGCGACGAGGCAGGCGACGATCGCGAACAGGAAGGCCTTGTGCAGGCCGGAGTGGAACGGCGCCGAGATCATCGAAGGGAAGAAGGTCTGGCCGGTGAGCACGTGCGCGTGGGCACTCGAGAGCTTCGCGAGCACCGACGTGCCGAGTAGGTGCTGCATCGGGTTGTAGCCGAGGAAGGCGGCGAAGAGGATCGACACAGGCGGCAGGTGGGCGATCGTCGACACCGTGGCGGCGGGCACGCCCTCGGCGCCGAGGCCGCGGGTGAGCGCCCCGGGCAGGGTCGAGGACAGGCCGAGGATCATGAGCGTGAAGAAGATCCCGATCGAGAGCACCTGCGCGGAGTTCTGGAAGGTGGAGTTCATCCCCCCGCCGACGCCGCGATGCTGCGGGGGGAGGCTGTTCATCACCCCGGCGCGGTTGGGCGAGGCGAATGCCCCCATCGCCAGCCCGTTGAGCAGCAAGATGAGCGCAAACCAGGTGTAGGAGAAGTCGACCGGGAGCACGAGGAAGAGGCCGAAGCTCGCAGCCGAGACGAGCATCCCCCCGGTGGCGAACGGACGGGACCCGAAACGATCGGAGAGCAGGCCCGACACCGGTCCTGCGAGGAGGAACCCGGTCGTCAGCGGGAGCATGTAGATCCCGGCCCACAACGGCGTGCGCGTGAAGCTGTAGCCGTGCTCGGGCAGCCAGATCCCCTGCAGCCAGATCACGAGCATGAACATGAGGCCACCTCGCGCGATCCCGGAGAGCAGCGTCGAGAGGCTCCCGGCGGTGAAGGCGCGGATCTTGAACAGCGGCAGGCGGAACATCGGGTTCGCGCTTCGGGTCTCGATGATCGCGAACGCGACGAGAAGCACCACGCCGCAGGCCAGAGCCGAGATCACCCTCGGGCTCGTCCAGCCCATCGCCGAGCTCCCGTAGGGCTCGATCCCGTAGGTGAGGCCGATCATCAACCCGATGAGGCCGAGGGCGAACGTGACGTTGCCCGGCCAGTCGATCGTGCCGGGTCGCCGAACGCTGCGCTCCTCGAGCTTGAGGTAGGCCCAGACCGTCCCGAGGAGACCGATGGGGACCGAGATGAGGAACACGAGCCGCCAGTCGATCGGCGCGAGCAGGCCACCGAGCACGAGCCCGATGAACGTGCCGCTGATCCCGGCGACGTTGTTGATCCCGAGCGCCATGCCGCGCTGGTGCTGCGGGAAGGCGTCGGTGAGGATCGCCGCGGAGTTGGCGATGAGGAGCGCGCTGCCGACGCCCTGGAAGACGCGCATGACGACGAGGAACATCGCGCCCGACCGCCCGGTCATCCACGTCACGCTCAACAGCAGCGAGAAGAACGTGTAGACGACGAAGCCGAGGTTGTACAGCTTCACGCGCCCGTAGATGTCGCCGAGGCGGCCGAAGTTGACGACGAGGACGCTCGTCGTCACGAGGAAGCCGAGCAGCATCCAGAGCAGGTAGAAGCTGTTCCCTGGCTGGAGCGGGTCGAGGTGGATGCCGCGGAAGATGTCCGGCATCGCTATGAGGGTGATCGAGCCGTCGATCGTCGCCATGAGCACCCCGAGGGTGACGTTGAACAGTGCCGTCCACTTGTACCGGTCGTTCGTCTCGTCGCCACCGGCCGTCGGGCCCTGGCCGGCCCTGCCCACGCTCATATCGTTAGGCTAGCGAACTAGTCGCGCGGCGTGCTCTCCGGCGTCGAGAAGCTGTATCGCCAGACGTTCGTCTCCCGGCGCGCGAAGCCGGAACGGGCGTAGAGGCGGTTCGCGGCCTCGCGGCTCGGCCGGGACGTGAGGTCGACGCTGCGAGCGCCAGCGGCGCGGGCGATCTCGAGCGCCTCGGCGACGAGAGCTGATCCGACCCCGCGTCCCCGAGACGCCGAGTCGACGACGACGTCCTCGACGATCGCCCGCACTCCCGTCGGGATCTGGAACACCACGAGGGTGAGCGAGCCGACGACCGTGCCGCCGATGCTCGCGAGCAGCAGTGCGCAGCCTGGGGCGGCCGCCACCGTCGAGAGAGCGGCCCGGTCCGGCGGGGGAGCATCCGACAGCTGCGGCAAGAGCCGCCCGAGAGCATCGGCCTGGGCGCCGTTCATCTCGAGCACGCGCTCGACGACGAGATCGCCGGAGAGCGCGCCGGGAGCCGTCGCCAGGCCGTCCCCGCCCCCGGCGGAAGGTCCTTGCCGGTCGCTCACACCCGGGAGCATACAGAGCCGCCCCGGTCCGACCCGGCTCGTGGGCGCGGCGGGTGGCCTGCTCCTCGACCGGTAGTGTCTGGGGGTGGGAGGCGGCGTGATGGACGAGCGGCGGATCGCAGGGCAGAGGCGACGATCGCTGCCACTCGCATGGCGGCGCGCCGACCGCCGACCGGCGGCCGTCCGCTACCTGCGCCGTCCGGCGCTCGACCGCAGCATCGTGCTCGCGGCCTTCGAGGGCTGGAACGATGCCGGCGAGGCGGCGTCGAGCGCGCTCGGGTACCTCGCGCGCTCTTGGGGCGCGTCCGCTGTCGCCGAGATCGACGCGGAAGAGTTCTTCGACTTCACGGAGGTCCGGCCCGAGGTGGCCATCGTCGACGGCGGCGCCCGTGAGATCGCCTGGCCGTCCACGTCGGTCTCCGTCGCGCTGTCCCCGCCGGGCGAGAGGGACGTCGTGCTCGTCCGGGGGCACGAGCCGCAGCTGCACTGGCGGGGCTACTGCGCGGCCGTCGCCGAGGTCGCGAAGGCGCTGAACGCAGAGCACGTCGTCACGCTCGGTGCCTACCTGTCCGAGGTCACCCACGGGCGTCCCGTGCCGGTCAACGCGGTGTCGAGCCACCGGGGGCTGCTCGACCGCCTCGACATCGCTCCGTCGCACTACGAGGGCCCGACGGGCATCGTCGGTGTCCTCGGTCTGGCGCTTCCCGGGGCGGGGATCCCGACGACCTCGGTCTGGGCGAGCGTGCCCTGCTACTCCCTGCCCGTTTCCGCCAAGGCGACGCTCGCTCTCGTCCGCGTCGTGACCCGGATCACCGGTCGGACCGTCGACACCACCGAGCTCGAGGAGCAGGCGGCGGAGTACGAACGGCACATGGACGAGCTCGTCCGGGAGGACGAGGGGGTGGCGGCCTACGTGGCCCGCCTTGAGGAGATGCAGGAGGTCGTCGGGTCCGAGCTCTCCGCCGAAGGGCTCGCCGAGGAGATAGAGCGCTTCCTGCGGAACAAGCGGCGCAGCTGAGCGCAGCTGAGCGCAGTGGGGTGCAGCGACGCCCGCGGCGCGATGCGCCTAGGCGCAGTCGTGGCGCCACGGCGGAGATCGGGGCACGTCGAAAAGCACGTCGACAGCCTTGCCGTCGATCGCGTCGAAAGCGCGCTCCGCCCAGCCTCGCGCGCCCGCGAGGGGCGACGGGAGGTGGTCCCGGGGGAACCAGGCGGCGGCCGCGCACTCGAGGGGGTGCGGGCGGACCTCGGCAGCCGGCCCCGTGAGGCGGCAGTGGAACACGAGCGAGTAGATCGGGCTGCGGGAGAAGCCGAGCCGCAACCCGTCGAGCACCATGACGAGGCGTATGGGCTCGACGGCGAGCCCGGCTTCTTCCGCGACCTCCTTCACGGCGACCTCCGAGGCGGAGTAGCCGACGTCCGCCCAGCCCGTCGGGTACAGCCAGACGCCCGAGTCGCGCCGCTGGACGAGGAGGATCTCGCGGGCGTCGTTGCCGACGATCGCGCCGACGGAGAGCCTCGGCGTCACGTAGCCCGCCATCCCGGGCCGCACGTCGGCGAGCCACTCTTGCACGAGCTGCGCCGGATCGTCGACGGGGGGTCGATGGCCGGCGGTCGCGAGGCGATGCCGGGCGTCGCAGGAGATCTCGGCGGCGACGGCGAGGACCTCCTCGTAGCGCTCCCGCTCGTAGGTGCTCGAAGTGAACCCGATGCCCGTGCGCGCGATCGCCGCGAGCGTCTCGCTCCAGCGGAGCAGGTCGCGGACGGCTACCGGCTCCCCTGTCACCCGCGCGACGCTACCCGGCCCGCCCGGTGCGCGACCATGGAGCCATGGCTGCCCGCGCCGACTGCCGTCACTACGTCATGCAGACGGTCCGCTCGGGCGACCGTGTCGAGCAGTGCCGGCTCGGCGCGAGCTCTGCGGTCCCGTTCGCCTGCCCCGACGGGTGCGTGTTCTACGAGCAGCGCTCGACCTCGACCACCGGATGGCACGTAGGCGACCCCGACCTCTCGGGAGGCGCCCCGCCGAGCTGACCGACCGCTGTCAGCTCTCGACGACGTCGCCGAGCCTCTCGACGCTCACTCCTGTGTCTGCTAGCCACGCGAGAGCGCTGTTCACCGAGCTCGTCTCGCCTGCGAGCTCGCACACGATCCAGCCGGAGTCCTCCTCGACGGCCGCACGACGTATGTTGGGCTCGACCGCATAGTCTCTCGCGAGGCGGGCGATGACGGGCTCGCGCACCAAGGCGTCCGGGAAGACCAGCCGGACCCGGATCTTCATCGCCGCGTTCCGAGGAGGGAGACCGACGCGCTCACGGCCGTCGGGGAGGCACCCGGCGACGCGCCGCGTGCCCGCTCGTCGTCGAGAGCGGCACGCGCGACGTTGCCGGAGCGGAGCCCCTCGAGGTCGACCGTGACGTAGCGGTAGCCGGCGCCGTGCACGGCACCGACGACCCGCTCGCGCAGCTCCACGACGCGGGAGAGATCGGCGAGCTCCACCTCGAGACGGGCGGTGTCGCCGTAGTGGCGGACCCTCAGGCTCTGGAACCCGAGCCTGCGCAGCGCAGACTCCGCTCTGGCGACCTGCCCGAGCAGCTCGGCCGAGACTGCGGTGCCGTGCGGCACGCGCGATGCGAGGCACGCAGCCGCCGGCTTGTCCCAGGTTCGCAAACCGAGGATGCGGGACAGCGCGCGGACGTCCGACTTCGTCAGCCCCGCGTCCACGAGAGGGAATGCCGCCCCGCGCTCGGCCGCAGCGCTCTGGCCCGGACGGTGGTCGCCGAGGTCGTCGAGGTTCACCCCGAGCACGACGGTACCGCCCTCGTCGACCGCAACCGGCCCGAGAGTCGTCATGAGCTCGCTCTTGCAGTGATAGCAACGGTCGAGCCCGTTCGCCACGTAGGACGGGTCCTCGAGCTCGGACGTGGCGAGAGCGCTCCAGCGAAGGCCCCACTCGGCTGCGAGCGCCTTGCAGTCGGCGAGCTCCTCGGGGGCGAGCGAGGCCGAGTCTGCCGTGACGCAGTGCACGAGGTCCCGGCCGAGGACGCGCGTGGCCACGACGGCGAGGAACGTCGAGTCCGCTCCACCGGAGAAGGCGACGACGACCGGCCCCAGGAGCTCCAGCACGTCCACGAGGCGACCGAGCCGCCCTTGCGAGTCCGTCTCGCGGGCCCAGATCAAGGTCTCCGTGCAGGCTGGCGTCGCTCCGGCGGCGCTCACGAGAGCGCCCCGTCCAGCCGCCCGGCAGCGTCGAGCCCGATCGCGTCGAGAACCTCGCGGAGTGGACCGACGGTCCCGGTGAGGAACGGGCCGAACTCCGCGTAGCGCGCCGACGCCTCGTCGAAGCGCATCGTGTAGACGCAGTCTTTCAGGTCGTCCGCGCTCGTCGCGAACAACGTCACACCCCACTCCCAGTCGTCGAGGCCCGTGGAGCCGGTGATGAGCTGGAGCACCCGGCCGTGGAAGGTCCGACCGGACGCACCGTGGCCGCGCATGAGCGCCAGGCGCTCCTCGTGGTCGAGCTGGTACCAGTTCTCCTCGCCGAGGCGCCGCTTCGACATCGGGTAGAAGCAAAAGGCGCTCATTCCCGCCGGCGGCAGCGTCGGGTGCAGGCGAGCCTCGCGCATCTGCTCGGGGATCCCGCGCGCGTACTCCGACACCTCTGTGAGCGAGACGTAGGAGTAGGTGATGGTGCAGCCTGCTCGCTTCAGAGCCGTCTGAAGGGCCCGTAGGCGAGCCGTCGACGGTCCGAGGGCGACGATCCCGAGGTCGGCCTTGTGGCCGAGCATCGCGACAGCCACGACCTGGTGGCCGTCTGCCTCGCACTGCTTGACCGCGAGCTCGACTGCGTGGCCGTCGACATCCGGGCGGACCGTGCAGAACAGGTGGAGCACGCTCCACCCCGGCCATTCGACGCCCGCTCGCGGTGTCAGGTCCTCGAGCACCCTGGCACGCTCGTGCGTGCCGTCGTCGTCGCGCCGCCCGGTCACCTGTCGCTGCTCGTCGTCGCCCACGTCGTCAGTGTACGAGCCGCCCGCCGCCCGCCGCCCGCCGCCCGCCGCCCGCCGCCCGGGCGCGAGGACGGGTCGCCTTGCGGCGACCCGTCCTCGTTGCTGTCGTTCGGTGCTGTCGGAGCGTGCGAGCCGGCGAGGCGTGAAGCGCCGCCGAGCCCGAGGGCTCTAGTAGTCGTCCATCCCGCCGCCGGGCATGGCCGGTGCGGACTTCTCTTCCGGCTTGTCCACGACGACCGCCTCTGTCGTGATGAACAGCGCGGCGATCGAAGCTGCGTTTTGCAGCGCGGATCGGGTCACCTTCGCCGCGTCGATGACGCCGGCCTTGAAGAGGTCCTCGTACTCGCCGGTCGCGGCGTTGAGGCCTTCGGAGGCGTGCTTCATGTTGCGCACCTTCTCGACGACCACACCACCTTCGAGGCCCGCGTTGACGGCGATCTGCTTCAGCGGCTCCTCGACGGCCTTCGCGACGATCCTCGCGCCGGTCGCCTCGTCGCCCTCGAGCTTCTCCGCGCAGTCGAGGATGGCCTGCCGGGCACGAAGGAGCGCGACGCCACCGCCAGGCACGACACCCTCTTCGATCGCGGCCTTCGTCGTCGAGACGGCGTCCTCGATCCGGTGCTTCTTCTCCTTGAGCTCGACCTCGGTCGCCGCGCCCACCTTGATGACGGCTACGCCCCCGGAGAGCTTCGCAAGCCGCTCCTGGAGCTTCTCGCGGTCGTAGTCGGAGTCGGTGTTCTCGATCTCCGCCTTGATCTGGTTGATCCTGCCCTTGATGTCCGCGTCCGCACCGGCACCCTCGACGATCGTCGTCTCGTCCTTGGTGATGACGATCTTGCGCGCCTGGCCGAGGAGGTCGAGCGTGACGTTCTCGAGCTTGAGGCCGACGTCCTCGGTCACGACCTGGCCACCGGTCAGGATCGCGATGTCCTGGAGCATCGCCTTGCGGCGCTCGCCGAAGCCGGGGGCCTTGACCGCAGCGCTCTTGAACGTGCCGCGGATCTTGTTCACGACGAGAGTCGCGAGAGCCTCGCCCTCGATGTCCTCGGCGATGATGACGAGCGGCTTGCCCGTCTGCATGACCTTCT
>JAJZCK010000227.1 GCA_021846125.1 Actinomycetes bacterium
ATAGACCATCGCCCTGCGCGATCCGGCGTCGAGCAGGTCGGACCCAGGGGGCCGGAGCCCTGCGGTCAGGACCGTCGTGGAGATCTCGTCGGCGAGGTCGACGCTCGTCCGGGCGGCCGTCACGGGTCGTCCGAGGATCCCGGCGAGCGCTCGGCGCTCGGCACGGTCGAGCGCCTCGAGCCGGAAGATCCCGTCCGGGCGGAGGCCGTTGCGCTGCAGCCGGGCAGCCACCGCGTCCCACAGCCGCCCGAGGCCTGGCTCGAGGATCGCGGACCACGCCGGCGCCCCCGCCGGCGGTCCCGGCGGTGTCACAGCCCGACGAGGTGTCGCTGGCGTCCGTCCCAATGGAAGCGGACGAGGGCGACGCCCGGCACGGCGGGATCGCGCAGTGCCTCGTAGATCTCGAGGCTCGGCACCGCGGGGAAGCAACCCCACAGGCGCTCGCTCGTGAGAAGGAAGTCCAGGTCCAGCTCGACGAGGAGCTCCAACAGCCGACCGTGGGTGGGCTCGTCGACCTTCGCGAACGCGTCGTCTAGGAGGAGCAGGCGCGGCACCCCGCCGCCGATGGCGTCGAAGGACGCGGACGCCGCGGCGAACAGCGCGAGATAGGACAGGACGCCGGTCGTCAGCCGTCGCCGCGGTCCGGCGCGCGTCGGTCGCAGCTCGTGCAAGGACGCGGACCGCCTCCACCAGGCGACGGCGCCCACGGGCGACGTCGAGCGCGGCGACGACCCCCAAGCGGGTCACGGCGAGCGCCGCCTCGCCCGTGCTCGCGTCGGGCGCAGCGGGGACCACGGCCGTGTCCACGCCGGCACCCGACGCGAGCCGGAGCATCGGGGCGCGGGCCGCGACGAGCTCGGCGACTGCCGTGCTTACGCGCGCCCCCGCCCGAACGAGGTCGGCCTCGGCTTCTCGCAGGCCTCGACGGGCGAGCTCGGCGGACGTCTCTGCGACGGCAGCGGCGTGGTCTGCAGCGTGCACGGCCTTGCGGCGGTCCACCAGCTGGAGGTGCTGCTTGTACGCGTCGCTCTGCTGCAGGCCTTCGAGCTCGGCAGCCGCGGCGCCCTCCTCGTCCCGCAGGCGCCGTACCTCTAGGTCGGCCTCGTCACGCCGGAGGTTCGCCTCGGCGGTCTCGGCTTCGCGGGCGGCTGCCTCGCGGGTGGCACGCCGGTGCTGGCGGACGGCGGCGAGGACCGCCTCGGCCCGACCCCGGAGCACCGTGCGGGCGTAGTCCACGTAGCTCGCCATGAAGCGTCCGAGAGCGGTCGCCGTCCGCTGCGTCCGCTCCAGCTGTACGCGTATCTGCTTCAACGCGTCGAAGCGCTCCGCTCCGACCTCGAGCGACGTGTCGCTCGGCGGAGGCAGCGCGTCCCGTAGCACGGCGGCGAGCTCGCCCGCCTCGATCCGGTTGCCGATGTTGGGGTCGCGCAGGCGATGCAGGAGATGAAGCAGGTTGGCATAGCGGGCCTCGTCTCGCAGGCCGAAGAGCCGGTGGGCGACCCGCCTGCGATGCTCGGCGGCCGAGGTGGTCACCTGCTCGCCGAGCTGTGACTTCAGCCGCTCCAGCGAGAAGCACTCGCCGTCGTCCTCGAGGGCCAGGCCCGCGCCGACGCGGACGTCCTCGACGAGGAAGTACCACGTGGTGGTCTGCCTCGTCGCGCTCGACGACTTGAGGCCCGCCCCGACGGTGCAGAACCTGTCGTGACCGTCCTCGTCGCTCGAGCGGAGCTCCAGCCATACGTAGCCGAGGTGGTTGCCCGGCTCGCGGCCGTCGGTCATCAGCCAGCCGACCGTCGTGCGGTCCCGGCCCGCAGCGTCGATGGTGCGGGTGTTGCCGTCGAGGAGGAACGGCAGCAGGACCTCGACGCGCTCTGGTGGTGCGTCGTCGGGGGCACCTGCCGCGCCGGCGGGCTGCGGCACGCCGAAGAGCTGGTCCGTCACGGGTCTCCTCCGAGGTCGAGGGTGAGCGGAGCAGCCGCCGCGACGAGGTCGACCTCGGGGGCGTAGCGAGCTGCCACCGCGCGAAGCGACAGCTCGCTCAGCTCGTCGAGCGGGTCGAACGCGGCGATGCCCTCGGCGCGGATCTCGAGGCGGAGGCCGTACAGCTCCTCGGCGTGCTGGGCCTCGCGCCTCTGGGACTGCCGGAGCCAGGCACGCTGGTCCTCCGGCAGCTCGTCGGCCATAACGACCGGCTCCTCGACGATCCGGCGGCGCACCGCGTGCCGGATCCCCTCCGGGCCCGGATCGGCTGCCCGGCGGACGAGCGCCTCCGCGTCGTCGACCTCCCGGAGCGGGACCGCCAGCAGGTGGCGGACGAGCTCCCGGTCCACCCACAAGAGCGCCTCGGTCGCCGGGTCGTCCGCGTAGCCCGTGACGCTGCCGTCGTCCTCGGTGATCATCCCTACGTCGGCAAGTCCTACCCGACGGTGACCTTTTACGAGGTCCTCTCGACCGGGACCGAAGCGGTCTTCGGCGGCTTCTACGGCGGGCTCGTCGGGCGGAGCGGCGAGAAGATGGACGCCGACCACCGGGCCTTCGTCCTCGGGTGCCTCGCGGTCGGCTGAGCGGAGCTGCGGACCAGCAGATCTATATCCTTCTCGGTGCACGGGCATGTCCTTGCACCGGGGTCCCGTCCTTTCTGGTGTACGGCCGCACGAGCACGGTCCCATGACCGCCCGCGCCTTCCTTGACCGGCGTGATGTCGACCGGCCCGGCGCTGCCGAATATCTCCCTGCTCGGCATCAGCAGGCGGACGCCGTCCTCGGCCAGATCGAAAGCATGGGTCGCCGCCATCTGCGCTCTCGCTGTCTCGAGGTCGGAGAAGTCGATGCGAGCGGTCCAGTCATTGGCGAACCTGAGCGCCTTGACGAGCACCGAAGGGTCCTCCTGTCGGGAGAGTCGGCGCAACGCCCCGAGGTAGTCGTCGCGGAACACGGTGGGGACGACGGTGCGCATCTGCCCTGCTGCATGGAGCTCGGCGTTCATCATGATCCTGGCGAGCCGGCCGTTGCCGTCGTCGAACGGGTGGACCTCGGACACGACGAACATGACCATGACGGATCGCTCCCAGGCGGTGTCGAGGTCGACGAGGCGCTGGTAGCCCTCGGTGAGCGTCCCTTCTACGAGCGACGGGTCGACGAAGAGGGTCCCGCCTGCCTGATTGGCGAGCTCTTTGAGCTCACCGGGGCGCTTGTCAGGACGCCCAGCCATCACGACCGCGTGCCGGGAGCGAAGGAGATCGATGAGCTCCTGGGCGCTGGCGGGGGCCAGCGACATCTCACTGAGATCGTTCACGACGCGGAAGGTCCCAATGATGTCGTGGGCGTCATCGGAGCGCCCCTGGGGGATGCGATCCTCGTAGACGATGCCGACGGCCTCCTCGAGGGTGAACTCGGTGCCCTCGATGTAGTTGGAGAAGTAGGCCTCGTAGAACGGCAGGAGGGCGTTCGAAGACCGCTCGCTCTGCGCATGGGGCGAGGACGACCGCAGCGCTGTCGCCAGAAGGTCGAATAGCTCCGTCCTCCTCGGGTCGTAGGGCTTCAGGTACCGACGGGCGTGGAGGACCGGCGGGAGGTTCGGCGCCCCCCTCGTACCGAGGGCAGCGCCGATCAGGGTGTCGAGCGTGGTGAAGGCGTCGTCGCTCACGCCAAGCGTGGGAGCGAGCGACCGGGCCTGGTCTCTCAGCTGGTTGAGCTTTTCTTCGCCGTCCAGCCGGCAAATCTGGTCGACCCACTCGCCGAGCTCGCCCCTGGTGAGCCGACGTGGGGTTGAACCACGCCGGGCCCTCGACGCCATGGCGTTCTCTGCCAGCCCTCTCGCCTGCGATGCGAGATGCAGTCCAGATGGCAGGGCGATGTCGTCGGGTTGTGGCGGGGCACCGCGCCGCGCCGTGATCAGA
>JAJZCK010000021.1 GCA_021846125.1 Actinomycetes bacterium
CCCGGCGGTCGGGGAGCCCTCGTCTTCGACCACCAGGACGCCGTGGACCATGTTCATCCCGCAGGCGAAGCCGTACTCGCCGGTTGCGGTCGGGGTGAGCTCGAGGGTCGCCTGGCCGAAGGCCGGCAGGTCGGCCGTGGCGCCGAAGTCGGGGAAGACCACCTTCGAGGTGCAGTCACCCGCCTCCTGGCGGTCGAAGACGATCCGCAGTGGGACACCTGCCTTCGCCCGGATGCGGTCGGGTGAGTACCCGCCGCGCACCGTCACCCGCGCCTCCTGCACGCCGTCGGAGAGGGCGGCCTCGGCGGTCTTTCTCGGTCCGAAGAACCACCAGCCGAGGGCGCCGGCCACGGTCGCGTCCGCCACCACCACCGCTACGTCACCCGGGTTCATCGCTCTGGCACCTCGTCACTTCGTCTCTTCGTCACTCTCGTCTCGTCGCTCCCGGGTCGACGGCGCCCGCCCCGGCAAGCAAGAAGGCGCCGGCGGCCATCGCGGCGAGCCCCGAGGGCGATGGGTCCGGTGCGCTCGGTGGGCGTCATGTCGACCGCAAGCCGGCGCGCTCTTCGGCGCGCCTGAGACGCGAGGTGCGGTCGGGGCGCGTGCTGCACGGGCGCGCTCATAGCCGCACCACCTGGCGGATCGTGGCGGCCACCTCGTCGAGGCGGGCCTCCGCCACGCCGTCGACCCCGGCACCGCCGGCGGTCCCCATGACGCAGTGGCGCAAGTGGTCGTTGAGCAAGCCGACCGCCACCTCCTGGAGGGCCCGGGTCGCAGAGGCCACCTGAATCACCACGTCCGGGCACCAGCGGTCGTCCTCGATCATCTTCTGCAGCCCGCGCACCTGGCCCTCGACCCGGCGAAGGCGCGCGAGGTAGTCGCCCTTGCCTGAGGCGTAGCCCCGCACCGGGCGGCCCGGCCGGGGACCGGTTGACTGCGGGCCGCACTCGTGGGTGCCCCCCGGATCGGCGACGGCTGTCATCGCCGGTCCCCCGTCGCCGTGGGCTCCTTGCGACCGCTTGGCGTGGCGTCGCCTCCGCGCAGGACTTCGCGCAGGTGCCGGTACTCCCCGGAGTCGATCTCGCCGCGCGCCAGGCGCTCGTCGAGGATGCGCTTCGGGTCGCTGTTGGCCTGTGGACGGTCCTCGGGCCGGCGGGTGACGGCGGTCACGAAGTACCAGATCGCCCAGACCACGAGCCCCCAGAAGGCGACCATGCCGATCGTGCCGAGCAGCCAGCCCCACCAGTGGACCCCACCACCCCAGTACCACATCATCGCGACCGCCTCCTTGGCCCGGGGCTCTCCCGGGCTCTGGTCCCAGTGTGGGCGCCCGATACCCCTGCGGGGTAGGGCCATTGGTCACAGGATGGACGGGGACGGGGACGGTGATCGGCTAGTTCGGGACGAATGGCACTTCCCAGCAGAGGTATCGCGGCGCAGGGTGGGAATTGTGAGGACGAGCACCGGAGCAGCGACGGGAGGAGCGCAGTGAGCGACACCGCACCCGCCGCCGGCACGCGCCGCGCCCCCTGGCCGAAGGACGCCCTACGGGTCACCTTCGGGGTGATCCGGGCGCTCGACGCTGTGGCCACGTCGCATGTCGCACCGGCGCTCATGCTCGGCGTCGCCCGCGAGCTCACCTACCTCTCGGAGATCGCCCCGGCGAGCCGCTCGTCCCTCTACACCAGAAGCGCCTGAGGAGGTGCCGATCATGACGACGACTACGACGCCTGTCTCGACGACCCCGCCGCCTCCCTCTCGACGGCGGCGCCGTGTCGGCGCCCTCGTCGCGGCGGCGGTGCTCGCGGCCGGCGGCCTCGGCGCCGGGCTCGCCCTCGCGCTTGGCGGCTCGGCGTCGAGCGCCAGCTCTTCCTACGACTACTACCGCTCGGTGATGGGCCGCTACGGCACCGGGTCGATGATGGGCGGCCCGTCCGGGCCGATGGCGGGCCGCTTCGGCTATGGCTGGATGATGGGCGGCACTGGCGCGCCGGGCTGGATGCACGGCCAGTCCCTGCCCGGGTTCATGATGGGCGGGAGCAACGATCCGGGCACGGTGATGGGGCGGCTCTTCGCCGACGCCCCCGGGCCCCGTATCAGCCCGGCGGACGCGACCCGGCTTGGGAACGCCGTGCCGGCGGGCGCGAGCCGTGACCGGTCCGCCAACCGGCTCACCTTCACCACCACGAGCGTGCGGCTCGTCGTGCTCGCCAGCCCGTCGATGCCCGCCGAGCGCTTCCGCATCGCCGGCATGGTGGACCCGACCGTCGTCGTCCCCGTCGGGGCACAGGTGCACGTCGAGCTCGTCAACGCCGATGAGGACATGGCCCACGGGCTCGTCGTCACGGCCTCGGGGGCGGCGTCGTCGTGGATGCCGATGATGACGGCCGCCCCGGCCTTCTCCGGCGCGGCGCTGTGGTTCCTCGGCGAGGAGACCTCGGCCGGCATGCACACCGGCAAGCTCTCCTTCTCCGCCGTGTCGCCCGGCACCTACCAGTACCTCTGCCCGGTCCCCGGGCACGCACAAGAAGGGATGGCCGGCACCTTCGTCGTCAGGGCGAACGGCTGAGCGCGCGCTTGGCGAGCACGGCCACGAGGTAGCGCCGAACGGTGCTCCGCCGGGCGCGCCGAGGTGGCGACCGTCGGCGTCGCCGGCATCCCGGGACCTCCGCGCGCCTATCGCCGCCGCATCGCGCTCCAGCGGCTCGTCATGCCGACGCGCGCGGCGGGTCTCGCATGTCCTGCCTCCGTGCAAGCTTTCCCGCCTCGAGCGTCGGGTCCCACGGAGAGATGCGCGCCCCTCGAGGGGCCATGGTGGTGTGGGCGTGCCAATGCAGGGCGGAGCCGTCGCGGGCTGGCGCCGAGAAACGCTCAGGCTTGGCGGTCAGGCTCGGACGCCAGCGCGGGCGACCGCCTGGTCCCGGTCGTCGAAGCCGACGATCTCGGCGATCTGCTCACTGCAGACGGTCAGCACCTGCCAGCGGCGGGTCGGTCCTTGCGATCCGCCTGTGCCGGAGACGGTGAGGCCGACCAGGATGCATCCCTCCCCGGTGAGGACCTCGTCGACTGTGGCCTGCATACCCCGGTCCCGGGCGGCGCCGTACCAGGAGAGCACCTGGCGCCGATTGCGACAGCCCCACTCGGGTTCGTCGGCCGGTCCCCAGCGCACGTCATGGGCGAGCATGCTGGCATAGGAGCAGAGATCACCCGTCTCCAACGCCGACCGGACTTGCTCGGCCAACCCTTCGATGTCCATGGCCACCCGCCCAGGCTACCGCCCGACCCGTCGCGCGGCCCGGAGAGGCGCTGAACAGTCATAGCGCGGCACGTGTGCGTGGACCCTCCTCGTCGCGAAGGGACGGGCGAAGCTCACTCTCGACGGATCAGGTGCGGCGCCCCTTCGGCGAGGGCCGGTCATTCGAGCGGTCCTTGGTAGGCGAGCTCGGCCCTGTCGGCTAACCGAATGGTCGAGTGCCGCACAGCGACGAGCACAGCGACGAGCACAGCGGCGGGCTCCACGACGAGCCCGACCACCGCCCAGCTGCCGAGGCTCGAGGCGAGGTGGTCGACGTTCATGTCGCCGGCGCCTCCGCTGCCCCGTCTTCCCGTGCGCCAATTCGTGGCAAGGCCAGGACGGCGCAGGCGGCGAGCGCCACGGCGATGGCTGCGAACCCTGCACCGAGCCCGAAGGTGCCGAACGCCCCGACCAGCGCCGGGCCGCCGGCGTCACCCAGCTCCCGGCCGACCTCGCCCGCCCCCATCGTCTGGCCGAGGCGGTCTGGCGGTGCCGTAGCGGCGAGGCGGGCGAACCCGAGCGGAGTGACTGCGGCCACCCCGGCGCCGATCACGATCGCAGCGAGCGCCATGGCGAGCGGCGCGGTCAAGACCACGACGACGGCGAACCCGCCGGCGCAGGCAAGGAGCCCGCCACCTGCGACGGCCGGATGCAGTCCCCCGCGGTCGAGCCGGCGCCCCGCCCAGGGCTGGAGCAGCGCCGCGGTGGTGGCCAGGAGGGAGACGATCGCTCCGGTGGCGATCGGGTCGAGGTGCTGGCGGTAGCCGAGGACGGGCAGGAAGCCCACCCCCGCCGACAGGGCGGCCGTGCCCGCCCCGAGGAGGAGGACCGGCTGGAGGAACGACGGCTGGCTGATCCGGCGGACGAGCTCGCCCAGTCCCGCGTGCGGTCGGCGGACGGGCGCCATGTCGGGCACGAAGCGGGCGGCGGCGAGGGCGGCGACGAGTGCGACTGCACCGAGGACGGCGAAGAGCAGGCGGTAGCCGCCGGCCACCACGAGCGCTCCGCCGGTGATCGGGCCGAGCAGGTAGCCGATGCCCTTGGCGCCGCCGTAGCCGCCGAAGAGCCGGCCGGTCCGCTTCTTGCCCCCGAGCGTCGCAACCGCCGCGCCAGCGGCGGGGGAGAAGGCAGCAGCGGCCGCGCCTTGGGCGAGACGTGCGGCTCCGAGGAGGTTCGGGTCACCCCCGACGGCGAAGGCCGCCGAGGCAATACCGAAGGCGACGAGCCCGCCGACCATCACCTTCTTCGCCCCCCGACGGTCGACGACAGCACCGAAGACCGGCTTCAAGACGACTTCGGCAGCATCGTAGACGCCGAGGACGAGACCGAGCTCGAGCAGGGAGTCGTGACGGCCGAGGGCATAGGCGCCGAGGTTGGCGGCGACGGCATGCGCCCCGAAGGCGGTGACGAAGCCCGCGCCGTAGACGGGGAGGACCTGGCGACGACCACCGAGCGCATCGATGGTGCTCACGGGCGCTCGCGGGCCTCGTAGACGCGCTCGGCGAAGTCCTCCAGCAGCTCCGCGCAGTCTTTCAGGCGCCGCTCGCCCTGCGCTGCTGACGGGGCGCCGAAGAGGTCCTTCGCCCGCAGCTCGCGGTACCAGCGCCGGAGCCGGTCGAGGTTCTGCTCCTCCTCGTCGAGCTCGGCAAGTGTGAGCTTCTCGTTGTCGATCTCACGATGCAGCTCGGCTTCGGCCTTGTCGCACTCCGAGCAGAACTCGACCCACTCGGCCTCGCGCTCGGCGGTGTACAGCGCCTCCACGGCGGCGACGGTCTCCTCCGAAGCGGCCACTTCGAAGCACAGTGCCTGCCCTCCCGAGCGCCTGACGAGCGCCGCCGCCCGGTCCAGCCCTTCGTCGAAGCGGTCACCGGTCGGGATGGCCCACGTCGCCGACTGCAGGGCCACTGCACCTACCCGGCGCAGCTCCCGCCACACCGCCACCCGGTGGCGCGACTGGTCACCGGAGAGCCGATACGTGAGGACACGCCATCCCATGTAACGAATGCTACATCTCTGCGTGGAAGTCCGTGCTACGGTCGATTCACCGTCCGTTCGCGCCCTGGTCATCAGCCAGTCACCCGAAGAAGCCCGTGGAACCTTTCGCCGCTGCCCAGACGCCAGCTCCGCCCAGGTCGCCAGCCGCTCTCACGGGCGTGCGGGTGCTGCCACCCAAAGGCCTCAACAACTCGCTCTACCTCGACCTCAACCACCTCTCCCGACACACCGCGTGGGCGCACGGGTTCATGCACGGCTACGCGCTCTGGCTCGGACCAGCGCTTCTGGCCGCCATCTTCGTCGCCACCTATGCCGTGGCGTGGTGGCGACGGGCGCCACGGGCCGCGGCTCTCCTCATCCTGGGCGGCATCGCCACGATCGTCGCACTCGGGGCCAACCAGCTCGTCGGCCACGCCGCCGAAGAGCTGCGACCCTACGTCGCCCACCCCGACGCGCTGGTCCTGGTGGCAAAGGCCGACGACTACTCGTTCCCCTCGGATCACTCGGTCGTCGCCGGGGGCCTCACCATCTCGGTCCTCCTGGTGCTCGGCAGCGGCGCGTGGCGGCGTCGACCGCACGCGCGACGTGGCTTGCTTGAAGACGCGGCGAAGGAAGGGATCGTGCCCATGGCCGTTCGGGTCCTCGCTGCCGCAAGCGCCGTGCTTGGCCTGTTCTTGTGCTTCGCGAGGGTCTACGTCGGTGCCCACTACCCCGGCGACGTCGTGGCAGGCTACCTGTTGGCCGCTGTCGCCGTGCTCGCCGTCTCGCTGCTTCGCCCTTTCGCCTATCGGGCGGTCGACCTCGTGGATCCGGCGGCCCTGGGGAACTTGGTGCGGCGTCCGGGAGCCGAGCCGACCCTGGGCGAATGGGCGCCTGAACCCCGTCTTCGCTCGTCCGTGGCGCCCGAGTCGAGACGGCGGAGAGCCCCGTAGGCGACGAGCGGCGCCGGCGGTCGAGGCGGCGACCCCTGTGCCGACTCGATGCACCCCCGGTGAGCCCAGGTCCCTCCGGCAAGGAGGGCGCGCCTCACGAACGTGTCGTGCACTTCGACCCCGGCTCTGCCCCAGCCGCGAAGCTCGATGCAACCGTGACCTACGAGGACGAGCTTGGGTCGAGACCTCCGGCGGCGGGCACATCCGGTCCCGGCCCCGTCACGTGACCGCGCCGAGCTGCCAGGGGGACCGCCTCCTCGATTCCCGCGATCCCTCGTCACCTCGTCGACTTCGCGGCCCTCTCGAGTGCGGCGAAGTCGACCTCGATCCCGAGCCCGGGGCGCGTCGGCACGACGAGCTCGCCGTCGGTGATCGTCATCGGGGCGAAGAACTCGTCCTGCCAGGCGTGCAGCCCGGCATAGCTCTCGACGATCATCCCGTTGTCGACAGCGGCGACCGCATGCGCACCGACGTAGTGGTTGCCGTGCGGGGCGACAGGCACGTGGTGGGCCGAGCAGAGCGCGGCTATCCGCACCCATTCGGTGAGCCCGCCAGCTGTATGGGGGTCTGCCTGGACGATGTCGGCTGCCTTCTCCGAGAGCAGGTCCCGTACGCCCCAGCGTGTGTACTCGATCTCCCCGCTCGCGACCGCCATGTCGAGCGATCGGCAGACTTCCGCCGCACCGCGCAGGTCGTCGGGCCAGCACGGCTCCTCGAACCACGCGATGTCGTAGGGTTCGACCGCACGCCCGAAGGCGATCGCCTCGACCGCGCCCCACGCGTTGTTCGCGTCGACCATGAGCGAGACGCCTGGACCGATCGCCTCACGTGCGGCACATACCCGGGCGACGTCCTCAGCGAGAGGCGCGCCTCCGACCTTCATCTTCACCGCCCGGTAGCCGGACGCGACGAATCGCGCCATCTCCTCTGCGAGACCCGTGGTCCCTTTGTCCGTCTCGTAGTAGCCACCTGCCGCGTAGCACGGGACGCGCTCGCGAAAGCCTCCGAGGAGGACCGAGACAGGCTGGTCGTAGATCTTGCCCCGCAGGTCCCAGAGCGCGTTGTCCACCGCGCCGATCGCGGAGATGGCGTCGCCTTTGACTACGGGCTTGCGCCAACCGGTGAACATCTGGTGCCAGAGCCGGGCCGCGTGCAGCGGGCTCGTCCCGACGATCCGGTCACGGAGCGGACCTTCGATCGTCTCGCGCTCTCGCGGGTGCGCGAAGGACATCCCGGTCACCGCTTCGTCGGTGCGCACCTCGACGAAGGTCACCTCCTTCGCCGTCGTCGTGAGGATCGCGTTGCGGTAGGGGCGCTCGAGCTCGCCCAGGTAGAACGAGTGCACCAACACATCGGTGATCTTCATCTGACCTCTCTTGCCGGGGCTCCTGGCCGGCTCTGCGCCGGCGTCTCGCAGCGATGCTCGTCGAAGACGGTCTCCGGTCAGTCTGGGAGCATCGCCCGGTCGAGCGGCGCGTCCCCGCCCTCGACCGTGACCGAGACGCGGTGCGCGATGTCGGCACTCGAGCGACCGATCACGAGCTCGTAGGTGCCCGGGACCACGTACCAGCCCGACGCGGTGCGGTGCGCGGAGGGCGGGGGTGGGGGATGGACCTCGTGGGGACGGCGGGGGACGAGCTCGGCCCACTCGTCGTCCGCTGCGTCGTAGTGCGCGAACGACCGCTCGCCGAGGTCGAAGGAGACGACCGTCGACTCGCCCGGATCGAGCCAGACCTTTGCGAACCCGCGTAGCTCCTTCACGGGCCGAAAGCGTGCACCCGGAGCAGCCGTGCCACCTCCAGGAGGCGCGACGTAGCACTGGACCACCTCGGCGCCGCGCCGTGCGCCAACGTTCGTGACGGGCACCTCGACCTGCACCCGCTTCCCAGCGCCGAGGTGGTGGGAGGACAGCGTCGGCCCGCCGATCTCGAAGCTCGAGTAGGAGAGACCGTGGCCGAAGGGGAACGCGACCGGAAGGTGCCGCGCCTCGTACCAGCGGTAGCCGACGAGCAGGCCCTCGCCGTAGCGGACGTGGCTCGCCTCTCCGGGAAAGTTGCCGTACGCGGGTGTGTGCTCGAGGCGCAGGGGCAGTGTGGTCGGCAACCGCCCGCCCGGCTCCGCGTCGCCGACAAGGACGTCGACAAGCGCGCTGGCCGTCTCTTGGCCGGAGAAGAAGCACTGGACGAGCGCAGCGGTCACGCTCGCCCAGGACATCGTGACAGGAGCACCGGAGGTGACGACGACCGCCGTGCGGGGGTTCGCTGCGGTGACCGCGCGAACGAGGGCGTCCGCGGGACAGGGGAGGTCCATCGACGCGCGGTCGTACCCCTCGCTCTCGATCGCCTCGTCCGTCCCGACGACGACGATCGCGATGTCCGCCTCGCTCGCGGCGCTGGCCGCGGCGGCGACGCCCGCCTCGTCGACGCCCGCCTCGTGGAGGACCTCCACACCGGGGCCGACACGCTCGCGGAGCAGCTCGAGGAGGGACAAGCGGTAGTGGGGGCGGACCTTCGCGGAGCCGCCGCCCATGATCGGCGGATGCTCGGATCTCGATCCGAGGAGCGCTATCCGCCGGAGCGCGCCCGGATCGAGGGGGAGCAGCCCGTCGTTGCGTAGCAGGACCATGCAGTCAGCGGCGGCCCGCCGGAGCGTGGCCCGGTCCTCCGTCCGATCCTGAGGATGCTCCTCCGGCCTCGCCACGACACCGAGCCCCCCGGCACCGCCCGGCTTGGCGCCGCCCGGCGTATCGTCGGCAGGCACGGTGCGCGCCTCTCCGAGAAGCCCGACCCGGTCGAGAAGCGCGAGCAGTCGGCGGATCTTCGCGTCGAGATCGGCCTCGGCCACACGTCCGGCGCGTACTGCGGCGGCGAGCGCCGGTCCGAAGGAGCGCGCGGGCCCTGGCATCTCGAGGTCGAGACCGGCCCGGGCTGCATCGTCGGTGCGCAGCATTGCCCACCAGTCGGACATCACGAGCCCGTCGAAGCCCCACTCGCCTCGCAGGATCTGTCGGACCAGCCCCTGCTGGTCCGGGACGTGGTAGCCGTTGACGCGGTTGTAGGCAGTCATCACGCACGCGACGTCACCGTGGCGGACAGCGTGCTCGAACGGGACGAGGTAGCACTCGCGAAGGGTCCGCTCGTCGACTTCGGTCGAGCAGGTGAAGCGCTCGTGCTCGGTCTCGTTGCCGACGAAGTGCTTGACCGTCGCGGCGACGCCTTCGCCCTGCACGCCCTTGATGTACGCGACGGCAAGCTTCGCGCTGAGCAGCGGGTCCTCGGAGAAGGCCTCGAAGTTGCGGCCCCAGAGCGGGTGGCGGTGCAGGTTGACCGTCGGTGCGAGGAGCACCCGGGCCCCCTTTTCGAGCGCCTGGCGCGCCACGATCGCGCTCAGGCGCGCGACGAGCATGGGGTCGAAGCTCGCGCCGAGTGCCGTCCCGCTCGGGATCGCGACAGACGTCGTAAGACTTTCGTGGTCCGCCGTCGCGCCCCGTGCGCCGACTGGCCCGTCAGTCAGGACGAGGCCGGGAACGCCGAGGCGAGGGACGGCGAACGTGCTCCAGTTGTCGGCCCCCGCCGTGAGGGCTGCCTTTTCGTCGAGGGTCATCGCCGACGCGAGGATCGCCACGTCCGCCGTCATCTGTGTGCTCGCCTCCTCACCTGTGGCCCCGCGTGCCCTGCGAGATCCGCTCAGCGCATCCCGAGTGCGCCGAGCTCGTGCTCGATCGCTGCCATCGCCTCGCCTCGAAGTGGACCGTAGCCGATAGCCCCGGCGTTCTCCTTGGCTTGGGCGACGGTGCGGATGCCCGGGATCGGGACGAAGGACGCACTTCGGGCGAGCAGCCAGCAGAGCGAACCTTGCGCGAGGCTGCGACCGTCGGAGCAGAGGACCCCCCGGATCTCCGCGAGCGCGTCCAGGGTCTTGGCCTCCTTGCCGGCCTCGAAATCGAAACGGCTGCGCACGTCGTCGGCCGAGAAGGTCGTCGAGCGGTCGAACTTGCCCGTGAGCGTCCCCATCGCAAGTGGGCCGCGGTTGATCCCCGCGATGCCGTGGCCTTCGATCGCCTCGACGATCGCCGGGTCGTCGTCGACGACGTTGTAGTGCACCTGGGCTGAGGCACAGTGTGGGCTCGCCGCGAAGACGGCGATGCGCTCGGGGTCGTCGGTGCTCCAGCCGAAGCATCGGACCTTGCCCGCATCGACGAGCTCTTCGAGTGTCGCGACGACCTCGAGAGCCTGCACGGGGTCGAAGCTCCCGAGATGGAACTGGTAGAGGTCGATCGTCTCGATGCCGAGCCGGGCGAGGCTCGCGTCGCACTGGGCGCGGATGCCGGCAGCGGTGGCGTCGGTGCCTGTCGCCTGGCGGGTCGCCTCGTCGAAGACGTTGCCGAACTTCGTCGCGATCACGAGCTCCTCACGCCGCCCCGCGATCGCTCGGCCGACGACCCGCTCGCTGTGACCTGCTCCGTAGACGTTCGCAGTGTCGACGAAGGTGATCCCCGCGTCGAAGGCAGCGTGGAGAGCTGCGATCGACTCGTCGTCGTCGACCTCGCCCCAGCCGATCGGCTGGCCGTCCCGGTACGCGGGACCACCGATCGCCCAGGCGCCGAAGCCGATCGGACTTACGGTGATACCAGTCGTTCCGAGGCTGCGTGCGGGCGAGCCGGAGCTAGGAGTCGTACTCATGGCGTGATCCTAGCCAGGGCAAGCCCCGGCGCAAGGAGCCCGTAGATCTGCCTCTTCTCCGGTGGAGACAATCACACGGCATGCAGTATGTCCAGGCGCGAGCGAGAAGCGTCTGCCTCTCTTCTGCCCGTGATATCGCGGTGTGTGCAGCAAGTGGCTCGCGGCGCCAGGCATGCCCGTCCTGGCGCTCTCGATGCTTGTCGGCGCCGGGAGCGCGGTCCCGGCGACAGCTCTCGACGGAGCCCGGGAGCCGCAGCACCCCCGTGTCGCCGTGGTCACCCTGGTGCGTCTCCCAGTCGACGAGGCTCCGCACCACGATGCTGTCGAACGGAGGTGCTCCGACGGTCATCTCCTCGGTGGGCACGCAGGCGAGGAGGTGCGCTCCGGGCCAGGCGACGGAGGGGCGGGCACTGCGCACGCGCAAAAGCACTGCATCGGTCGCCATTGGTCATCGGGTGCGAGCGAACCGGTGGACCGCGTCCAGCAGCTCGCGACTCTTCTCGGCGGCGACCAACTCGTCGCCAGAGGCAAAGGCTTCCTTCACGCAGTGGTTCACGTGGTCGTCGAGGATCTTGAACGCCACGGCTTGTAGAGCGGTGCCGATCGCCGCGATCTGGGTCAGGATGTCGATGCAGTAGCGGTCCTCGGTGATCATCTTCTCGATCCCGCGCGCTTGGCCTTCGATGCGTCGCATGCGTTTGACGAGTGCAGATCGCTGGGCCGTGTAGCCGTGAGCGGGCGCAGGGCGCTCGACGGCGGGCTCGGTCATGCGGTCGTCCGAAGGGGCTGGAAATGGCGCAGGCGCAGCGAGTTCGCCACGACGAACACGCTCGAGAAAGCCATCGTTCCCGCAGCGAGGATCGGGTCTACCAATCCGGCTACGGCGAGCGGGATGGCCGCGACGTTGTATGCGAAAGCCCAGAATAGATTGCCTTTGATGACGCGCAGTGTCTGACGCGACAGCCGGATAGCGTCCGCGGTCGCTCGCAGGTCGCCGGAGACGAGGGTGATGTCGGACGCTTCGATGGCGACGTCGGAGCCTGTCCCGATCGCAAGGCCTAGGTCGGCCTGGGCGAGCGCGGGTGCGTCGTTCACGCCGTCGCCTACCATCGCGACGACCTCTCCGGCTGCTTGCAGGCGGGCGACCTCGGCTGCCTTCTCTCCGGGCAGGACGTTCGCGAGCACGCGGTCGATCCCGACGTCCGCGGCGACGATCTTCGCAGTCTGCTCGTTGTCGCCTGAGAGAAGGACTGGAGCAAGGCCGAGGGCCCGAAGCTCGGAGATCGCTTGCCGACTTGTCGATTTGACCCGGTCCGACAATGCCACGAGCCCTAGCAGCTCGCCATCCGAGGCGACAGCGACGACGGTCATGGCAGCGGATTCGAGGCGCTCGGCCTCGGCGGCGAGCTGCTCGAGAGGTGGGATACCCCAGTCTGCGAGCACTGCGAGCCGACCGACGACGACGGCGTGGCCGTCGACCACCGCCTCGATCCCGAGCCCCGCTCGGGCGGAGAAGTGCTCGGCTCGCGGGAGCATGCCGAGGCGGTCGCGACCGTACGCGGCGATTGCCCGAGCAATCGGATGCTCGCTCGCGTCCTCCACTCCTGCCGTGAGACGAAGCAGGTCCTCCTCGGAGACGCCGTCGGTGGGCACGATCGCGGCTACGGTCATCTTCCCGCAGGTGACGGTGCCCGTCTTGTCGAGCACGATCGTCGTGACCCGGCGCGTTCGCTCGAGCACCTCCGGGCCTTTGATCACGATGCCGAGCTGGGCCCCGCGTCCCGTGCCGACCAGGAGAGCCGTCGGGGTGGCAAGCCCGAGCGCGCAGGGGCAAGCGACCACGATGACGGCGACGGCGGCTGTGAAGGCCGCCGTCGCGGTGGCTCCAGCGGCGAGCCATCCGGCGAGGGTGAGAAGCGAGATGCCGATGACGAACGGCACGAACACCGCCGAGGCGCGGTCTGCCAGACGTTGCACGGGAGCCTTGCCGACCTGGGCGTCGGAGACGAGCCGGGCGATCTGCGCGAGCGCGGTCGCCTCACCGACCTTCGTCGCCCGGACGACGAGGCGACCCGAGACGTTGACGGAGGCTCCGACGACGTCGTCACCGGGCCCCACCTCGACGGGCACCGATTCGCCCGTGAGCAGCGACCGGTCGACCGCGGAGATGCCCGAGACGATTGTGCCGTCGGTCGCCACCTTTTCACCTGGACGCACCACGAACTGCTCGCCGACGGTGAGCAGCTCCACCGGTACGTCGACCTCGACACCGTCGCGTAGCACCCGCGCGTGCTTTGCCCCGAGCTCGACGAGCGCGCGGATGGCCTCACCCGAGCGGCGCTTGGCGCTCGCCTCGAGGTAGCGACCGAGAAGGATCAGCGTCGTGATCGCTCCAGCGGTGTCGAAGTAGACACCGGCAGCGAGGCCGCCGAGGAGGACGACCGTCGACCACGTCCAGGCCGCGAGCGTGCCCACCGAGATCAGCGTGTCCATCGTCGCTGCGAGGTGGCGCGCGTTCGCCACGGCGGCGCGGTGGAATGGCCAGCCGCTGTAGAACACGATGGGCGTGGCGAGAGCAAGAGACATGTACTCCCAGCCCGGAAGGCGTGTCGCGCCGACCCACGCGAACAGCACCAGGGGCACCGTGAGGACGGCGGCCACGCCGAGCCGGCGGCGGTAGGGTCGCGCCGGGTTGCCGTCGGGCACGTCCTCGGGCAGCGCAGCGTGGTAGCCGGCCGCCTCGACGGCGCGAATCAGGTCGTCGAGGCCGACCTGCGTGGGGTCGAACGCAACAGCGGCGTGCTCGCTCGCGTAGCTGACGGAGGCAGCGACGCCGTCCAGTCGGTTCAAGCGCTTCTCGATCCGCGTCGCGCACGAAGCGCAGGTCATCCCCTCGATCGCCAGTTCGACGCGCTCCTCCTGCCCGGCGACGGTTGCCATCATGTCGCCTCGTAGCCTGCCTCTTCGATCGCAGCGCGGAGCACTCGGTCGTCGAGGCCCTCGCCGGCGACCGTGACGACCTTCGAGTCGAGGTCGACGTCGACGGCCGTGACGCCGGGGACCGATCGCAGCTCCCCGCCCACCGCTCTCGTGCAGTGGTCACACGTCATCGCGGGCACTGTGTACGTCAACGTCTGAGTCATGTTCGACCTCTCTCGTCCGTGTCGTGCGAGTATACCCCACTGGGGTAAATCTCGGCGAGAGCCCCGGGACGTCAGTCGCAGTCATCAGCCTGGACATGTGCCTCTTCGTGTCCTCGTGCGTCCGTGTCCTCGTGCGTCCACGGGACGGAGCGTCGCGAGAGGAGGGCGGCAGGGAGAGCACTGCTCGAACTGCGGTAGATTCCCGCGTCGGTAGATTCCCGCGTCCGTCGTGCCGCTCGACGCGTGTCGCGCCCGGTGGGAGACGCCGTCCGTCCCTTCGGCGGACCGCTGGACGCGCAGCTGGCAGCTGGCAGCTGCGTGCCGGGCTGCCGGGCATCGCCCCAGGAACGGTCGGGGCCAAGCAGGATCGGAGCCTTCCAGGACATCCCGTGGCGAAGCCACATGTGCGCAGGGAGGTGAACGGTTGTTCTCGGGGCATCGCTTTGTGGTAGCTGACTCCCCGCCCGCTTCAGCGCCCGGGGGCGTACGTGTCGGCGCGTCGCGCGTGACGCGGCCCCGGGGGACATCCCGGGGTGGTCACGAGAGCGAGCTCGGCGCTAGAACGTGGGTCGCTCGCCGAGCGCACGGAGGTGCGTATCCTTTCTGGCCGCCGGCGGGCAGGCCCCGCGGAGGACTGCCCGCGGCGAGCTGAGGAGGAGAGATGGGCGAGAGCGGGAGAGCTTGACGAGCGGTGGCCCGGCGACGGCGAGCCGCCGGCCGATCGCACCCGAGGACGTCGCGCGGCTGCCCGCGCCGGGGATGGCCGTGCCTTCGCAGGTCGCCTTCTCCCCCGGCGGCCATGTCCTCACCTACCTCTACAGCGTGGACGGCTCCCTCGAGCAGCGCCTCTTCGCGCTCGACCTCGGCGGTTCGCACTCGCCCGGCGCCGTGGCGGTCGAGGTGGTCGTCGGCGGCCCGTCCGTCGCCGAGACCGAGCTCCCGCTCGGCGAGCGGCTCCGCCGGGAGCGTGCACGCGAGGTGGCCCTCGGGATCACGACAGCGTCGTGGGCGACGGACGGCGATGCGCTGCTCGTCCCGCTCCCGGACGGCGTCCACGTGCTGCTCGGTCTCGACGGCGATCACGGCACGGCGGTCTCGCGTCTCGTCGTCGGATCTGGTGACGGCGCGCTCGCCGGCGCTCGTCTCTCCCCCGACGGCGCCCGGCTGGCATTCGTCCGCGACGGCGAGATCTTCGTGGTGGCGACCGGGGCCGGTGCCGATCCCGCACTGCAGATCACATCTTCTGCCGGGGACGGGGTGACGAACGGCCTTGCCGAGTTCGTCGCGCAAGAGGAGATGGGCCGTAGCGACGGGCTCTGGTGGGCCCCAGACGGCGCGCACCTGGCCTATGCACAGGTCGACGAACGCAGTGTCCCGGTCCTCCGGATCGTCCACCAGGGGAGCGACGAGGTCGGTCCGGACGCGGAGGAGGTCCACCGCTACCCCTATGCGGGTGGCGAGAACGCGCGGGTTCGCCTCGGTGTGGTGCCTGTGACCGGGGGCCAGACGGTCTGGATGGACACCGGAGACCCGAGTGACTACCTCGCGCGTGTCCACTGGACCCCCGCGGGCTCGCTCGTCGCCGAGATGGAGTCCCGGGACCAGAGGCAGATCCGCGTGGTCGCCCTCGACCCTGCAAGTGGATCCGCTACGACGCTTCTCACCGAGACGTCGGCGACCTACGTCAATCTCCACGACGATCTTCGTCTTCTGAAGGACGGCACGTGGACGTGGAGCTCCGAGAGGTCCGGCTTTCGCCACCTCGAGCTGCGCTCGGCGTCGGGCGAGCTCGTGCGGGTGCTCACGAGCGGGCAGTGGCAGGTCGACGGCGTGGAGGAGGTCGACGAAGACGAGGGCGTCGTCTACTTCGCCGCCACGAAGGACGGTCCAACCGAGCGCCATCTGTACGCGGTCAGCCTCGAGGGTGGGCTGGTCCGCCGGCTCACTCCGGAGACCGGCACCCACGTCGTCGTCGTCTGTGCTCGTGCCGGTTGCTTCGTCGACCGGTACGCATCGCTCGGCTCCCCGCCGGTCGTGCACGTGCGCTCGCTCCACGACGGCTCCCGCAAGACGACGCTCCACGACCGACGCGACCCGCGGATCGACGAGCTCGGTCTGGAGCCCCCGGATCTCGTCGAGATCCCCGCCGACGACGGGACTGCTCTCCACGGCCTCTACTACGCACCGGACCCACCTCCCGCGGGTTTGCCACCACTTGCTGTGGCCGTCTATGGCGGGCCGCACGTCCAGCTGGCGAGAAACGACTGGGCTCCGACGGTCGCGCTTCGCGCACAGGCGCTCCGCCGCCGCGGCGTCGCCGTCCTCGTCGTCGACAATCGTGGCAGCGCCCGGCGCGGCGTGGCGTTCGAGCAGGCGGTGTGGCGCAATCTCGGCGATCTCGAGGTCGCGGACCAGGTCGCCGGCGTGCGGTGGGCCGCCGGCGGAGGGATGTGCGACCCCGACCGCGTCGCCGTCTACGGCTGGAGCTACGGGGGCTACATGGTGCTCAGATGCCTCGAGAAGGCGCCGGGAACCTTCGTCGCCGGGGTCGCCGGAGCGCCGGTGACGGACTGGGACGGCTACGACACCCATTACACCGAGCGCTACATGGGCACGCCCGCCGACAACGCAACTGGCTACGCCGCAGCGAGCGTCCTGGGCCACGTCGGATCGATCGTCGGTGAGCTGCTCCTCGTGCACGGGCTCGTCGACGAGAACGTACATTTCCGCCACACCGCCCGGCTCGTCCAGCGGCTCGTCGCCGCCGGCAAGGACCACCGGCTGCTCTTGTTCCCCGAGGAGCGCCACCTTCCGCGCCGGCTGGAGGACAGGGCGTTCATGGAAGAGCGGATCCTCGACTGGCTCGTCACCAGGCTCGGGGTCGCGAGCGAGCCGTAGCGCGGCTCAGCTTTGCTCGAGGCGGAGGGTCCTCCACGCCGGCGCGCCCTCCTCGTCGGACTCGGCCAGGTCCACCTCGGCGACGATGGCGGCGTCGTGCCAGCCGTCCGGGTCGTCGAGGACCTGGCGGACGTGCCATCGGCCGGGGGCCTCTGTGACGGCGAACCACGCCGCGGAGCGGGCGTCGGGACCCGTGCCGATGCCCGCGCGGTGCGCGTAGTAGCTCTCGAGCACCTCGGCCCAGCCGGAGGCGTCGAGCCCACCTGGAGCCTCTGCTCCAGCGAGGCCGGCGACGTCTTGCCTTGCCGCGAGCTCGACGCGGCGGAAGGATGCGTTGCGCACCATCACCTTGAACGCCCGGGCGTTCGCGGTCACGGGGGGAGGGCTGGCGTCGCCGCCTCCGGGGTCGACGCCGAGGTCGTCCCCTGCATCGGCGGGAGCGCCGCCGATCGGTCTGCCGGCTCCCGCGTCGGCGAGTCGTTGCCACTCGTCGATGAGGCTGGAGTCCACCTGGCGGACGAGCTCGCCGAGCCACTCCGTGACGTCGAGCAGCTCCTCGGACTTCACCTCCTCGGGCACGTTGCGGACCAGGCCCTTGTAGGCGTCGGAGAGGTAGCGGAGCAGCAGCCCCTCGGAGCGTGTCAGGCCGTAGTGGGCGACGTACTCGGAGAACGTCATGGCACGCTCGTAGAGGTCTCGAGCGACGGACTTCGGCCGGATGTTGTGGTCCTGTGCCCATGGGTGGACGAGCCGGTAGGCGTCGAACAGCTCGTAGGTCCAGTCACGGAGCGGCTTCGGGTACTCGAGCTTGTCGAGCGCCTCGATCCGCTGCTCGTACTCGACACCAGCGGCCTTCAGCTCGGCGAGCGCCTCTGTCTTCACGCGGTCGAGCTGCGCGTTGAGCACGGGAACGGGGTTTGCGAGCGTCGCTTCGACGACACTGAGGACGTCGAGGGCCCACGTCGGAGAGGTCGCGTCGAGCCGGGGAACCGCTTCGAGGACGAAAGGGCTCAGAGGGCTTTCGAGGGCGAAGTCCGCCTGGAGGTCGCGCGTGACTCGGATCCGGCGACCCTTCTCGTCGGGAGCGTCGAGGCGCTCGAGTGCTCCGACGGCGACGAGCGAACGATAGATCGCGACGCTCTGGTGCACCAGCCGTCGTCGCAGAGCGAGCGGCTCGTCGTTGTGCTTGACGAGCGCAGCGAGCGCGGCACAGCCGTCGCCCGGCCGATCTAGCACGTTGAGCAACGTCGAGTGGCTCACGCGCAGCTGGGACGTGAGGGGTTCGGGAGGGGAGGCGACGAGCCGGTCGAAGACGGCTTCGTCCCAAGCGACGAACCCCTTCGGTGGCTTCGACCTGACGAGCTTGCGCGCCTTGCGCGCGTCGCCCGCCACCTTCTTTGCTGCCTGCTCGTTCTCGACGACGTGCTCGGGTGCCTGGACGACGACGAGGCCGGAGGTGTCGTAGCCAGCTCGGCCCGCACGGCCTGCAATCTGGTGCAGCTCCCGGGCGCTAAGCAGGCGTGAGGTCGATCCGTCATACTTCGCGAGACCCGAGAGCACCACGGTGCGCAGGGGAAGGTTGACCCCGACGCCGAGGGTGTCCGTCCCTACGACCACCCGGAGCATGCCCGCCGTCGTCAGTCGCTCGACGAGCCGGCGGTACTTCGGCAGCATTCCCCCGTGGTGGACACCGATGCCGTGGTGGAGCAGGCGGGAGAGGGTGCGGCCGAAGCCCGGTGCGAAGCGGAAGCCGACGAGGGCCGATGCGATCGCGTCTCGCTCGGTGCGCGTCGTGACTTGCGCGGAGGTGAGCGCCTGCGCCTGGGTGAGGACCTGCGCCTGGGTGAAATGGACGACGTAGAGGGGTGCCTGGTCGGCTGCGAGCAGCGACTCGATGGTCTCGTGGAGAGGGGTGCTCCGATACTCGAAGCGGAGAGGCACCGGCCGGATCGCCGAGCGCACGACGGCGACGGGCCGGCCAGTGCGCCGCGCGAGCCCCTGCTCGATCGCCCGGGTGTCCCCGAGCGTCGCGGACATGAGCACGAACTGCGCCCGTGTCAGCTCGAGGAGCGGCACCTGCCACGCCCAGCCGCGCTCCGGGTCGCCGTAGAAGTGGAACTCGTCCATCACCACCTGGTCCACCGACGCGTCAGCTCCGTCGCGCAGCGCCATGTTCGCGACGATCTCGGCCGTCGCGCAGACGACGTGTGCGGACGGGTTGACCGAGGCGTCTCCGGTGAGCATGCCGACGTTTTCGGCCCCGAGCACGTCGCAGAGCGCGAAGAACTTCTCCGACACGAGGGCCTTGATCGGCGCCGTGTAGAACGTGCGCAGCCCGCCCGCAAGGGCTGCGACGTGCGCGCCGAGCGCGACGAGGCTCTTGCCGGATCCGGTAGGCGTGCTCACGACGACGTGGGCCCCGGCGAAGACCTCGAGCAGGGCTTCCTCCTGCGCCGGGTAGAGGGCGATGCCGCGAGCGGCAGTCCACGCGAGAAACGCCTCGAGGGCGTCGTCCCGGCTCCCGGTGGCCGTGGAGAGGTCTAGCCGAACGGGCATGGTCCTACTGTGCCGCACGGCTGTGCTGGCGTGCCGCCGACCTCTCCGCCGACGCGTAAGGCCGAGTCAGGCGAGGAGGGTCTCCCCGTCGACGATCCGGTAGGCGTACCCTTGCTCGGCGAGGAAGCGCTGGCGCCTCTGCGCGAACTCCTGGTCGTTGGTGTCACGTGCGACGACGCTGAAGAACTGCGCCTGGCGGCCGTCGGCCTTCGGTCGCAGGATCCGCCCGAGCCGCTGCGCCTCTTCCTGGCGGCTACCGAAGGTACCCGAGACCTGGATGGCGACCGACGCCTCGGGGAGGTCGACGGAGAAGTTGGCCACCTTGGAGACGACGAGCAGCCGCAGCTCGCCGCTACGGAAGGCGGCGAAGAGACGCTGGCGCTCGCGTACCGGTGTCTTGCCCGTGAGGACCGGGGCGTCGAGTCGCCGGGCGAGGTCCTCGAGCTGGTCGATGTACTGGCCGATGACGAGCGTCGGCTCGCCGGCCTCGAGAGCGTCGCGGCAGAGCGCCGCGACGACGGCCATCTTGGATCGAGCCGTCGAGCCGACGCGGTAGCGCTCTTCCGGCTCCGCGAGCGCGTACGTCATCCGTTCCTCGTCGGTGAGCGTGACACGTACCTCGGTGCACGACGCGGGAGCGATCCAGCCCTGGGCCTCGATGTCTCGCCAGGGCGCGTCGTAGCGCTTCGGCCCGATCAAGCTGAACACGTCGCCCTCGCGTCCGTCCTCGCGGACGAGCGTCGCCGTGAGGCCGAGCCGACGGCGGCTCTGGATGTCGGCGGTCATTCGGAAGACCGGTGCGGGCAGCAGGTGCACCTCGTCGTAGACGACGAGGCCCCAGTCCTCGGCGGATAGCACGTCGAGGTGGGGGTAGAGGCCACCTCGGCGCGTCGTCACGATCTGGTAAGTCGCGATCGTCACCGGACGGACGTGCTTGGTCTCGCCCGAGTACTCGCCGAGCTCGTCAGCCGTGAGGCTGGTCCGTGCGAGAAGCTCGGCGCGCCACTGCCGGGCGGCGACGGTGTTCGTCACGAGGACGAGGGTCCGGGCGCCGGCCTGGGCCATCGCGCCGAGGCCGACGAGAGTCTTGCCGGCCCCGCACGGCAGCACGACGACGCCGTTGCCGGCTGCGGCGAACGCCGTGATGGCCTGGCGCTGGTACGGACGGAGCTCGACGGCACCGGCGAGGGTGATCGGGTGCGCCGCGCCGTCGACGTAGCCGGCCCGGTCCTCCGCGGGCCACCCGAGCGCGACGAGCGCCTGCTTCAGCCGCCCGCGCTCGCCCCGATAGACCGCAACCGTGTCGGCGTCGATGCGCGGGCCGAGGAGCGGGGCGACCGACTTCGCCCGTACGACCTCCTCGAGCACTGCACGGTCGGAGGCGACGAGGACGAGGCCGTGACGAACGTCGGTCTCTAGAACGAGCCGGCCGTAGCGCCCGATGACCTCCTCGATCCCGACGAGGAGGGCGTCGGGCACGGGGTAGCGCGACCACTGGCGAAGCGCAGCCGTCACCTGCGCTGCTCCGATACCGGCAGCGCGGGCGTTCCACAGGCCGAGTGGGGTGATCCGGTAGGTGTGGACGTGCTCGGGAGCCCGTTCGAGCTCTGCGAACGCGGCGATGGCGGCTCTGCAGGCCTCGGCGGCGACGTGGTCGACCTCGAGCAGGAGCGTCTGGTCAGACTGGACGATGAGAGGTCCCGGGAGTGGTTCGTCACCGGGCGAGTCGTTGCTCAGTACCACTGCTCCTCCTCGGCCTCGGTGAGGACGCGGACCCAGGCGATCGCAGCGAGCTCGATCTCGAGCTCGTCCCCTTCCGACATCTCGAGCAGCTGGACGGTCGCACCTTCGACATCGAGCACGTCGCACGTCGCCTCGCTCACGCCGCGTCTTTGCCCTGCGAAGGAGAGCCGGACGAGCCAGTCGTTCTCGTAGGCGTCCGCGAGCAGTGCGGCGATCTCCCCGGGCGCTCTCGAGATCGCAGTCGGGCGTTCCCGCCCGTCGGCGCGGGCATGGCCTTCCGGGTCACTTAGCAGGTCGGCGATCATCGAGAGCAGCACCTGCGGGCTCGGGTGCGGCCGGAGCTCGCCGTCGATCTCACCGCCGAGGAGGTGGAGCTGGCTGCCGTTCGTCGTCCTCCTGCTCGTGCTCGAGCCGCTGGCGGCCGGGAGAGGGCCTGCCCCGTCGGGGCCGCCGGTATCCGTCGCCAGCCGGTGGGCGATGTCGGCGACGAGAGCATCGCGGCTTGCCTTGCCGTGCGCGGTCGCATCCGGGGCCCCCGCGTGCTGCGGCGGTCGCCCGAGTGCGTCCCTCCGGGTCGACGTCGTGCCGGAGCGGTGCCGTGCGGGCTCGCTCGCCAGGAGCGCCCCGTCCCGTCCCTCGTGGGCGGGGTGGAAGCCCGCGGCCCGAAGGGCCTCGAGCACGACCCCGGGGCCCGAGTCGCTCACGAGCACCGTCGGTGCGATCTGGCGCAGGCCGAGCCGAGCGGAGCGCTTGGTACGCAGCACCTCTGCTGCCATGACTGGGTCCTCGAAGCGCACGTAGCTCGCGGCTGTCCCGATCCGCATCCGGCCGAAGCGCCGCGCGATGTCCCCCACGAGGTAGGAGAGCGCCTGAGGCACTCCTTTTGCCGCATGCGACGTAAGGAAG
>JAJZCK010000228.1 GCA_021846125.1 Actinomycetes bacterium
GTAGAGCTCGTTGTCGATCCCGGCGTAGCCGTGCCCGAGCGAGCGCTTGATGACGATGACGTGGCGGGCCTTGTCGACGTCGAGGATCGGCATCCCAGAGATCGCGGTGCCCGCCCTGCGCGCCGCAGGGTTCGTCACGTCGTTGGCCCCGATGACGAGCGCGACGTCTGCCTGGGGGAACTCGGGGTTGACCTCGTCCATCTCCTTGAGCGACGTGTAGGGGACGTTTGCCTCGGCGAGGAGCACGTTCATATGGCCCGGCATCCGACCCGCCACCGGGTGGATGGCGAAGGACACCTCGGCCCCCCGCTGCTCGAGCTGGGTCGCGAGCTGCGCGACCTCGTGCTGGGCCTGTGCGGCGGCAAGGCCGTATCCGGGGACGATGACGACCTTGCTCGCGTAGGCGAGCTGGATGGCAGCGTCCGCGACGGAGATCTGGCGGACCTCACCACCGACGGCCGCGACCGAGACGGCGGAGTCGCCGGTTCCGAACCCTCCGACGACGATGTTCGCGATCGAGCGGTTCATCGCGTCGGCCATCAGCTTGGTGAGGATCGCCCCCGAGGCGCCCACGAGTGCCCCGGCGATGATGAGAGCCGTGTTGCCGATGACGAAACCTGCCATGGCGACAGCCGTGCCCGTGAGCGCGTTCAGGAGCGATATGACGACGGGCATGTCCGCTCCGCCGATGGGCATGACCATCGTCACGCCGAACCCGAGCGACGCGAGCACCACCCCGACGAGGACCCATCCGCCGTGGGAGCCGGCAACGAGGTATCCGCCGCCGCCGAGCATCACTGCGACGAGGGCGGCGTTGACGACCCGGACCCCCGGGAAGACGAGCGGCTGGCCGGGCACCCAGCCCTGGAGCTTCCCGGCTGCGAGCAGCGACCCGGTGAAGGTGACTGCGCCGATGATGACGTCGAGGACCGTCGGGACCATGATCCGTGACGGGAAGGACGGGTCGTGGGTGCCGATGATGCGGACGAAGTCGGCGACGGCGACGAGTGCAGCTGCGCCGCCACCCACAGCGTTGAATATGCTCACGAGCTGAGGGATCGCGGTCATCTTCACCGTGTCCGCAGAGCGCAGGCCCACGATGCCGCCGAGCAGGGTGCCGCCGCCGAGGACGGCCCAGCCCGTCGCCGTGATCCCGCCGTCGTCCGCGAGCCGTGCGACCGTCGCGGCGACGGCGACGGCCATGCCGATCGAGGAGAGCCGGCTCCCCTGGCGCGCGGTGGCGGGTGAGTTCATGAGGTGCAACCCGACCACGAAGCCGACTGCGGCTGCGAGATAGGCGAGCGAGGTGACGATCTCGATCGTGCTCACGGTGACGTGGTCCCCTCCCCGGCGCCGGCGGTGGAGTCCCGTGGCGGGGCCGGGGCCCGACGGAACATCTTCAGCATCCGACCGGTGACGCGGTAGCCGCCGACGACGTTCATCGCGGCGAACGTCGCCGCGATGAACGCGAGGACGTAGCCGACCGTGTCGTGGGCCTGGGCCGCTGTGAGCATCGCGCCGACGAACACGATGCCGTGGATCGAGTTCGCCGCCGACATGAGCGGCGTGTGCAGCGTCGAGGGGACCTTGCTGATCACCTCGAAGCCGACGAGGAGGCTGAGGACGAAGATGCTGATGTCGGCGAGCAGGTTGCTGGTCATCGGCTGGCTCCTCCGTGCGACTCGCCGACGAGCCCGGCGACCGCCGGGTGGACGACCGTGCCGTCGTGCGTGACGACCACGCCCGCTTGGATCTCGTCGCCGAGGTCGACCACGAGCCGCCCGTCCTGCACGACGTGGGCGAGCAGTGCGCAGGCGTTGCGGGAGAACGCCGCCGATGCCGCACCGGGAACCTCGGCCGGCAGGTTGCCCGCGCCGACGATCGTGACACCCTCGGGCGTCACGATCGTCTCGCCGTCCACGGACCCCTCCACGTTGCCGCCGAGCGCGCTTGCGGCGACGTCGACCACGACGGTGCCCGGCCGCATCTGCCCGAGCGCGGTCGAGGTCACGAGAAGAGGCGGGCGCCGTCCGGGCACCTGGGCCGTGGAGATGACGACGTCCCGGCGTGCGATGTGGGCATTCAGCTCCTCTTGCTGGGCTGCCTGCTCGTCGGCGGTGAGCTCGCGGGCGTAGCCTCCGTCGCCCGCCGCCGAAGGCGACGCGCCGACGGCGAGGAACTTCGCACCGACTGACTCGACCTCCGCCTTCGTCGCGGGGCGGACGTCGTACCCGGTGACGATCGCACCGAGGCGGCGTGCCGTCCCCATCGCCTGGAGGCCCGCGACGCCGGCCCCGAGGACGAGGACGTCGGCGGGCTTCGACGTCCCCGACGCGGTGATGAGCAGCGGGAAGAACCGGCCGAAGGTGTCCGCTGCGAGCACGGCCGCCTTGTAGCCGGCGATGTTCGCCTGCGAGGTGAGGGCGTCCATCGTCTGGGCCCTGCTGAGGGTCCTCGGGAGCCCGTCGAGGCTGAGCGCGGTGACGCCGCGCTCGGCCAGATCGCGGGCGAGATCGGGGTCGGTCAGTGGCTGGAGGAGGCCGAGGACGGCCTGCCCGGCCCGGAGCGCGCTGACGACTCCCGGAGGTGGCTTGCGCACGGTGACGACGACCCCCGCTCGCTCGACGACCTCTTCCCTGCTCGCCACCGTGGCTCCCGCCGACCGGTAGGCGTCGTCGGAGTGCCACGCAGCCGAGCCCGCGCCGGCTTCGACGACGAGAGACATCCCCGACCCGCGGAGCCGCGCGACGTCGTCGGGGACGATGGCGACCCGCCGCTCCCGCGGCCACTCCTCCTTGAGGACGCCGACGACGAGGCCGCCCTGCGCGATCGTCCCGCTCGGAGCACCTGGCGTTGTCTCGCTCATCACCCTCCCCCGGCGTCACCGTCTCCAGCCCACCTGGCTCAGCTCCGGCTAGACCTGCACGCTACCTGATACCGGTAAACGTCAACTCGGGCGCACGACGACTCGCCCCGCGGCTCGACCCGACCCGAGCCACGCCGTGTCGGGCGGGCACGCGATCGGGAGGACCGCTAGCTTGCTCGCGTGTGCTTCTCGCCCGAGGCCGATCTCGTGGGCGGGGCGGTCATAGCTGCGATCGGGGTCGACGCTCTCCGTCACGTCCACCAGCGGCACGGGCATCTGGCGATAGCGTCCCTGCCGCTCCTGCTCGCCGCCCACCAGCTCGACGAGTCGCTCGTCTGGCTGGGCCTGGAGGGTCACGTCCCTCACTCGGTCGAGCACGTCGCCGTGTGGGTCTACCTCCTCGTGGCCTTCGTCGTGCTCCCCACCTTCGTGCCCTTCGCAGTGCTCGCCTTCGAGCCGACCAGGCGCCGCAGGTGGACGATGGCGCCCTTCGTCGCTCTCGGGCTGGTGGTCTCGGGGGTCCTCGCGCACGCCATGGTGCGTGACGGCTTCAGCGCCGAGATCAGGCCCTATCATATTGCATATAGCTTGCATATGGGTGATGCGTTCGTTGTCATCGTCTGCTACGTCGTCGCGGTCTGCGGGGCGCTCTTGCTCTCGGGGGACCGTCACGTCGTGCTCTTCGGGCTCGTCAACGTCGTCGCCATAGCGGTGATCGCGCGGTTGACGGTCGACGGCTTCGCCTCGGTGTGGTGCGGGTGGGCGGCCGTGTCTAGCGGCGCTATCGCCGCGCACCTGCGCTTCTCGAGGTCGCACCGGCCTGCGTCCTCTGCCGTCGTCGCCTGAGCGGCGCGTCAGCGGATCGTCGTGCCGGCGCCCCGGTCGAGAAGCGCGAGGTCGTCGCGGCTCGGAAGGCCCTCGAAGTCGCCGAGCACGCTGACGGCGAACGCTCCGGCGCGGCAGCCGAGAGCGAGCCGACCCTGCTCGCCGGCGCCGTCG
>JAJZCK010000022.1 GCA_021846125.1 Actinomycetes bacterium
CCGCGCGGACGAGCGCGTTGAGCACCGCGGCGGCCGCAGCCGATCCGCCCTTCTCGCCCACGTTGCTCACTGCTGGCAACCGAGAGGCGCGTAGTCCCGCCTTGGCCTCGGCCGCGCCGACGAAGCCGACCGGCATGCCCACCACGAGGGCGGGGTCCAGCCCGCCGGCCGCGGCCAGCGTCACCAGCTCGGCGAGAGCGGTCGGGGCACAGCCCACGACGAAGATCGCCCCCCGGGGGTGCTCGGCCGCCGCGAGCCGCATGGCCGCCGCGCACCGCGTCGGTCGCGCCTCGGCGCCTACTTGGGCGAGGAAGCAGGTGGTCGGGAGCCGCGAGATGCCTGCCGTGACCATCTGCACGTCCGCGACGACGGCCACGCCGCGTCGCAGGGCCATCACGCCTGCCTCGAGGGAGTCCTCGTCGAGGACCATCGAGCCGGCGAGGTCGAGATCCGCGGTTGCATGGGCGACCCGCGCGACCACCGCTCGACTGAGCGGCGGAAGGCCCGACAGGTCGATCCGCCCGGCGAGCACCCGGTAGCTCTCCTGCTCGATCGGGTGGACGTTCACGCCGCCGTCCCTCCTACGAGCGCGCCGGCAGGGCAGATCTCGATGCACGCCAGACAGCCCGTGCAGCGAGCCACGTCGACGACGGGGCGCCGCGGCGCCGGAAGCAGCGCGCGTTCGGGGCACGTCGGGAGGCAGGCACCACATGCGGTGCAGCACCCCAGCACGCTCACGGGCATGGCCGGTACCCCCTCGGCGTGACCATGCGCCCGGCACGTAGCTCGGTGCTCGTGGCACCCACGATGACGCAGGTCGTCATCCCGACCGTCGCCGGGTCGACCAGCGCGAGCGTGGTGCAGGTGACCGTCTGGGCGGGCCGGTAGGCGTCGGTGACCAGCCCGACAGGAGTGTGCGGGGGCCGGTAGGCGCCGAGGATCTCCAGAGCCGCCGTGAGCTGCCAGGTGCGTGCGCCGGAGCGGGGGTTGTAGAGCGCGACGACGAGGTCCGCCTCGCCGGCCGCGCGCAGGCGCCGCTCGATCACCTCCCAGGGCGTGAGGAGGTCGGAGAGGCTCACGACGGCGTGGTCGTGGCCGAGCGGAGCGCCCAGCAGGGAAGCGGCGGCGAGCGCGGCGGTGACACCTGGCACGACCTCGACCTCGACGCCGGGCGCGACGGTCGCTGCGAGCTCGAGCACGAGCGAGGCCATCGCGTAGACCCCGGCGTCGCCCGAGCACACGAGGGCCACACGCCTGCCTCTCGCCGCCTCCTCGAGCGCCCGCCGGGCTCGGACGACCTCGTCCCCGATGGGCGACGGCTCCACGACCTGTGAGGCGCACAGCAGGTCGCCCACCAGTTCGAGGTAGGGGCGGTAACCGGTCACGATCTCGGCAGCGCGCACCGCCGTCGCTGCGGCCGCCGTCCGGTGCGCGGGCGCGCCGGGGCCGAGGCCCACCACCGACAGTCGCCCGGGTGGACCTGCGCGCCGCGCGATCGCCACCGTCGCTCCGGCCGATCTGTGCTTGGGGACAGCGAGCGTTGCCCCGCTTCCCGCTGCGAGCAACGCGGCCGCCTCCGCGACGCTCGGCGTGCCGACGTGAGCGGTGACCGACGCACTCGGGTGGGGCACGCGCACCTCCGCCAGCTCGGTGGCCGAGAAGTCGCGCACCGGCAGTCCGAGGGCGACCACAGCGGGATGCACGCGGCGGCGGTCGATGGTCGCGACGAGCGCGACGCTCTCTCTCGCGAGGCCGGCCCCGGCGAGGGCGGACTCGAGCAGCTCCGCCACCTCGCAGGGGTCGGCCCCCGACGAGCAGCCCACGCCCACCACGAGCGACGCAGGTCGGAGCAGGGCGACTCCGGGGCACGTCACGGCCGCGGTGTCGCTCACGACGACGCGCTCGGGGCCCGGTCCGGCGACGAGCGAGGCGGGTGCGGGCCAGCCGGGGACGTCCACCTCGACGAGCGGGGCGCGTCCTGCGAGCAGTGCCGCCGTCACGCCCGCCACGTCGCCAGCAGCGCGATATCCCGGCAGCAGGTCGAGAGCTGCCGCCCCGACTGCGTCGGTGGCGGTCGTGACGACGGGCTCGGCGCCGAGCAGCGCCGCTACCTCGAGCGCCAGAGCGTTGGCGCCTCCGCGGTGCCCCCCGCACAGCGACACGACCCAGCGACCCGACTCGTCGGCGCAGACGACGCCGGGATCGCGCTCCTTGTCGCGAAGCAGCGGCGCGACGATCCGCACGGCGGCGCCGGTGGCGACCATGAGCACGAGGCCGTCCACCTCGTTCCACAGACCGCGCACGGTCTCGCGTAGCGAGCCGTGGCAGCGTTCGTAGGGAAGCCGGATGGCGAGCTCGCGGCCGGCGTCGGTGGCCGAGACGCAGACGATCCTCACGCCTCCGGCCCCCAGACGACGAACACGGGGTTGTGTGCCACGAGACGGAGCCCACCGTCAGCAAGCCGCTCCCCGCGGGCGAGCGCCACCTGCACCAGGTTGCCAAGTCGCGAAGCCGCGGCTGCGGCCCGCTCCATCGCGGTATAGGTCGCAACGACCCGCCCCCCGCGACCCGTGCGTTCCAGGACGGCGTCGAGCACCGCGAGCCCGCCTCCGCCGACGAAGGCCCGGTCGGGATCGGGCAGTCCCACCAACGCGGCCGGGGCCTCGCCGGTCAGCACGTGGACCGCCACCTTGTGGGCGGCCACGTTGCGCCGCGCGCGGGCGGCGTCTTCGGGACTCCGTTCGATCGCATACACGGCGAGGCCGGGCGCGAGTGCTGCGGACTCGATGGCGACGCTGGCGCTCCCGGCCCCGACGTCCCAGAGCACGCCCAGCGTGGGCAGGGCGAGCTTGCCGAGCACGACGGCTCGCACTTCGGCCTTGGTGATCATGGCGTCCCGGTGCTCGAAGGCCGCATCGGGTCGACCCCAGGCGAGAGAGGGCGCCGCGGCGACCGGCTCGCCGGCGACGAGCACGACGACCGAGCGCGGATCGAAGGTGCCGGCTGCGAGACCGGCAAGGTCGGTCTCGACCACGGACTCGTCTCGGGTCCCGAGGTGTGAGCACACTGCGACGCGGCGATGGTCACCACCGGCGGCGAGGACGGCCTTGCCGACGGCCTCTGGTGGGTTGTGGGGCGAGGTGAGCACTGCTGCTTTCGCGCTCCGGGCGGCGAGGGACGCCGCGGAGGCGAGGGGGCGGCCGTGGGCGGAGATGACCACTGCGTCGTCCCAGGGGATGCCGATGCGCGCGAACGCGACGGCGACCGACGACGGCGCGGGATGCACCTCGAGCTGCTCGGGACCGAAGCGGGCGGCGAGCGGCCTCAAGATGCCGAAGAAGCCGGGGTCGCCCGAGGCGAGCACGCAGGCCAGGCCGGGCTCGGCGGCGATCGCGTCGAGCGCGGCGCCGACGTCCGCGCCGACCACGACCGTGCGCGCTCCGGCGGGCGCGAGCGCGAGGTGTCGGCGCCCGCCGACCACGAGGTCGGCTCGGGCGAGTGCTGCTGCTGGCCGCGCAGCGAGTGCCGCTCCGTCCGCGCCGAGGCCGACCACGACGATCTGCTCAGGCACGAGCCACCGCGAGCGCTCCTTCGAAGTCGACCATGATCACCTCGACGGCGAGCGAGCCCCCTGCGTGGGCGAGACACGCCGTCCGGGCGAGGCGGCACAGCTCTACGAGCGGGGCCGTGCAGGTCTCTGCGACGCACACTTCGAAGAAATGGCGCGCGGTGGCGGTGGCGGTGCCGGCGTCCACCACCACCGGTGGGGCGCCGGTCTCGCGGGCGACCTCGGCCAGGAGCTCGCCGTCGACCTCGGAGCGGTGGAAGTGCGTCATCATCACCCCGGCGGCGAGCTTGGCGATCTTGCCGGCCATGCCGACGAATACCACCCGTTCGATGCCCCGCATGGCCGCGCGGCGGAGCGCGATGCCTGTGAAGTCCCCGACCTCGACGAAGCACACCTCCGACAGCTCGGGTCGGAGCTGTCGTGCGGCACGCTCGGAGCGGTGGCCTGTAGCGAGGACGAGCGTGCGCGCCCCCTGCGCGGCGGCCACGTCGACCTGCTGGACCACCGAGGCGCGATACGCGGCGGTCGAGAACGGGCGCACGATGCCCGTCGTGCCGAGCAGGGAGATCCCGCCGAGGATGCCGAGCCGGGAGTTGGTGGTCTTCGCTGCCATCTCCTCCCCACCCGGGACGGCGAAGGTGACGACGAGTGGGGCGTCGGTCACCTCGGCGAGCGCGGCGAGGATCATCCGCCTCGGCACCGGGTTGATCGCCGGGGCGCCCACGGGCAGGCCGAGCCCGGGCAAGGTGACCACCCCGACGCCGACGCCGGCTCGCAGCTCCGTGACGCCGCGGCCGGCCGACACCTCTGCGGTGACGTGGGCCCCGTGGGTGCAGTCCGGGTCGTCCCCGGCGTCCTTCACGACGGCGCACCGCCACGGCTCCTCCGCCTCGACGGGGAACGACACGCGCCGACCCCCGGGGAGCGCGACCTCGACCACGGTGGGGGGAGTGCCGGTGAGAAGACCGTGGGCCGCTGCCTTGGCCGCCGCTGAGGCGCACGTGCCGGTCGTCCAGCCGGTGCGCAACCCGCGGCGCCGGGCGGCGACCTCGGCGCTGAGCGGCGGCTCGGTGGTCCGCACCCTACCTCACGCGCCGCGCCCGGCAGTGCTGCCGGGTCGGGAGCGACGGCGGAACTTGTGAGCGAACCCCGGGGAGTACAGGTGGCTGCGCGCCGCGGTGCCGGCGAGGGCCGGTCCGACGAGCACGAGCACCGTCGTGCGGGCGCCGGTCGCGGCGATCGTGGCGGCGAGCTGTCCGACCGTGGTCGGTAGCACGACCTCGTCCGGCCACGACGCCCGCACGACCACGGCCGCGGGCGTACCGGGCCCGTAGGCCGAGCCGGTCGCGAGAAGCTCGGCCTCGAGCTCGACGGGCCGGGCCGCCGAGAGGAACACGGCCATCGTGGCTCCCGTCGCGGCGAAGGCGGCGACCGACTCCCCGGGGGGCATGCTCGCAGAGGTGTGGCCCCCGAGCCGCGTCAGGACGACGCTCTGGGCGAGACCCGGGACGGTGAGCTCGCGCCCGAGCGCGGCGGCTGCCGCCCCGAGCGAGCTGACGCCGGGAACGATCTCGAAACCACGCTCGTGGGCGAGGCACCAGTCGATCTGCTCCTGGATGGCCCCGTAGATCGACGGGTCGCCGGAATGCAGGCGGACGATCGCGTCGTCGGGGTGCGTGTCGTACACGGCGAGCACGTCCTCGAGGGTCATCGCCTTCGAGTCGAAGACGACAGCGTCGGCTCGGGCGTGACCGAGCAGCGCCTCCGGCACGAGCGACGACGCCCACACGACGACGTCGGCGCTGGCCAGCCGGTCACGGCCCCGCAACGTGATCAGATCGGGTGCACCTGGTCCGGCGCCGACGAAGGAGATCACCCGGGGCCCGCGCGCGTGCCGGCGCGTCGGGGCGGCACCACGACGCTCGCCAGATAGGCGGCTCGGCCGCCGGCAAGCTCCTCGACGGCGGCGACGCGCTGCCCCGGCAAGCCGAGCAGCTCGCCGCAGACCGCGCCGTCGAGGCGACCGGCGGCCGCCAGGCGTGCGGCGATCGCCGGCAGGTGACGACCGCCCTTGTAGACGACGATGGCTGCATCCGGATCGGCCAAGGGGACCTCGAGGGCGTCGAGACCGCTCGCCGCGCTCACGAGGTGCAGCCGCTCATTGCCGTCGACGAGCACGGTGCGAGAGCGCGCTGCCAGGTCCTGGAACGCCATGATCCCCGGCACCGTCTCGACCACCGTCGCAGGGCGCCGGGCGACCACGAGCGCCGCAAGGTGGTGGAACGTGCTGTAGACGTTGGGATCTCCGAGGGTGACGAAGGCCACCCGCTCACCCGCTCCGAGGCAGGCGATCACGCGTTCGGCGGCCACCTCGTGGGCCGCACGGCGCGCGTCGTCGTCTTCGACGATGGCGAACACCAGTCGCTCGACGGCGACGTCGGGCACAGCCTGGCGCACGATCGACTCGGCCCGGCCCACCGCGTCGAGCGCCATCGTCGGGCCGAACACCCGGTCGGCGCCGCGCAGCACCGACGCGGCTCGAAGAGTCAACAGCTCCGGATCTCCCGGTCCTACGCCGACACCGACAAAGCTCGGGGCCATTTCCATCTCCCGTGGAACGCGGCTCACTCGTGCCGCAGCCGGTTTCCTGGCTCCTGGATCACCGCGCACCCCGCCTTCCCGGGCTAGCGCCCAGTGGCATCGTGGGGGTTGCTCCCCGGTCACAGTGGCGGGACCGCGCCGGACTCGCACCGGCTTCCCGAGTACTGCAGCGAAGAGATGCTAGCGCAGCAGGTGGCGGGCCGGCCTGGTGCCGGCGGCGCTCGCCGTCGCCACGAAGCGCCGGGCAGGTGCGGGGTCGCCGCCGAGGTGGAGATGGAGGTACGAGGCCAACAGCCGCGGGGTCGCGAAGCCGCCGAGGGCACTGCTCCGACGACCCTGCAGCTGCAAGGCGTCACCGGGCGGGTCGAGCGTCGAGTAGTGGAACTCGTGTCCCCGAAGGACGGTCCCCGGCGCGCCAAGCGGTGTGTCGCGCCGGGTGGTGGCGGTGCGATAGCCGAGCGTGAGCCGACCGGTCATCTCGGCATCGGCGGGCAAGACCGCGGCCAGCGCCGCGCCGTCGAGGGAGCGAGCCAACCAGAGAAGGCCGCCGCACTCCGCCCAGGTGACCAGACCATCGCCGACGCGGGCGCGCACGTCGGCGAGGAGCGACGTGTTCGAGGCGAGAGCGGCGGCGTACACCTCGGGGAAGCCGCCACCGACGTAGAGCGCCTCGGTACCGGGCGGCAGCACCGGGTCGGAGAGGGGGTCGAGGGCCAGGAGCTCGGCACCGGCTGCTTCGAGCGCTTCGAGGTTGTCGCGGTAGACGAAGCTGAAGGCCGGGCCGCCTGCGACCGCCACCCGGGCCCGGCCCGCTCGCTCCGGCAGCGCGGGGTCCTCCACGGGGCGGGTCGGGGCAGTGCGAGCCAACGCGACGACGGCGTCGAGGTCGACCGAGCGTGCCGTCACCGCAGCGAGCCGCTCGAGCGAAGCAGCGACCGTTGCCGGCTGCTCTGCCACGGGTACCAGGCCGAGGTGGCGGTCCCGCCACGACAGCGCGTCGTCGCGACCGAGCGCGCCGAGCACCGGCACCGCGAGCGGGGCGAGGGCCTCGCGAAGCAGGTCGAGGTGACCAGGGCTGCCGACCCGGTTGAGCACCACACCTGCGACGCGCAGGTCGGGCTCGAAGCTGGTGTAGCCGTGCACGAGTGCCGCCACGGACCGGCTCATCGCCGAGGCGTCGACCACCAGCAGGACCGGCGCGTCGAGCAGCCGGGCGATCGAGGCGGTGCTGGCGTCGGGCCCGCCACCCGATGCCCCGTCGAACAGGCCCATGACCCCTTCGACGACGAGCAGGTCGGCGCCGGCTCCGGCGCGGCCGGCGAGCGGGGCCATGGCGGGCTCGCCGCAGATCCAGCTGTCGAGGTTGCGGCCCGGCCTGCCGGTCGCGACAGCGTGGTAGCCCGGATCGATGAAGTCCGGCCCCACCTTGGCTGCCGCGACCTTGCACCCCCGGGCCCGCAGCGCGGCCATGAGCCCGGCGGCGACCGTGGTCTTGCCGACGCCGGATGCCACCCCGGCGACGACGAGGCGGGGGCCGAGGGTGGCGCTCAGTACTCGATACCCTTGATCGCCTTGATGCCACTGTCGTAGGCGTGCTTGACCTTGCGCATCTCGGTGACCGTGTCGGCGATCCCCACGAGCTCGTCGGGGGCGTCGCGTCCGGTGACCACGACGTTGGTCCTCGGGGCTCGCGCGCGCAGCCCGTCGACGATCTCGCTCGCGGCTACCCACCCGTACTTGGCGGCATAGGTCAGCTCGTCGAGGATCAGCAGCTGGTAGTCGCCCGACGCTAGCTTCTCCCTCGCGACCTCCCATGCGTGGCGCCCCTTGGCCGCCGTCTCGTCGAGATCGGTCGACTCCCAGGTGAAGCCGTCGCCGAGGGTGTGCCACTCGATGCCGAGGTGGTCGGCGAGCTTGCGCTCACCGGTCTTCCACTTGCCGCCCTTCACGAACTGCACCACGCCGACGTTCCAGCCCCGAGCCCAGCCCCGAGCCATCACCCCGAAGGCGGCAGAGGACTTGCCCTTCCCGTACCCGGTGTTGACGAGGATGACCGACTCCGCTCGTGCCATGGCCCGCCGACCGTAGCGATCCCCGGGCGCGTGGGCAAGGGGTGCGGTAGCATCGGTGCCGCATCACAGGGAACCCGGTGGGAGTCCGGGGCTGTCCCGCAACTGTGACCGGGGAGTCGACCCCAGCGGTGGCCACGGCCCGAAAGGGCGGGAAGGCCGGGGAAGGCGTCGATCCGGGAGCCAGGAGACCTGTGTGCCCGAGACCACTCGGCAACGCGAGGACGACCGTGCTGCTCGACATCTGCTGGCGGCGAGAAGCCGACCGTAACGCGCACGTGCTCGTGTGCTCCCGGCGAGGCTCCGGGCACGTTGCCGTCCTCGCGGCGGCGGCGCGGTGATCACGCTCGTCCTCGGCGGGGCGCGCTCGGGCAAGTCCGAGCTTGCGGAGCGACTGGCAGGGCGCACCGGCGAGCCGGTCACCTATCTGGCCACCGGTCTGGCCACTGACCCGGACATGGCGGCCCGGATCGAGGCACACCGGCGCCGGCGGCCGGCCCACTGGTCCACGCTCGAGTGTGGTGCCGAGCTCGTCGACGCGCTTGGTGCCGCTCGAGGCGCGGTCCTGGTGGACGCGCTCGGTACCTGGCTCGCCCAGCTCGCCGGCTTCGAGGTCGACACGGAGGCACTCTGTCGAGCTCTGCGATCGCGCGCTGGGCCGACCATCGTCGTGTCCGACGAGGTCGGGATGGGCGTCCACCCGGCAACGGCCGCAGGACGCCGGTTCCGCGACGCGCTCGGAGCGCTCAACCAAGCGGTGGCGGCCGTCGCCGACGACGCGTTCCTCGTCGTCGCGGGCAGGATGCTCGCTCTCCGGGCGGTCGACACCCGTGCGTGAGGCGCTGGGCTTCCTGACCTCCCTCGGCGGTTCACGCCAGGCGACGCCGGAGGCGCTCGCCTGGTTCGGGCCGGTCGGAGCGCTGCTCGGACTTGCTCTCGGAGGGCTGTGGTGGGGCGCGGCGCAGCTGTGGCCGCGTCCGGTCGCGGCTGCCGTGGTCGTCGCCGCCGACCTTGGCCTGACCGGGCTGCTCCATCTCGACGGGCTCGTCGACTCCGCCGACGGACTGCTCCCGCACCTGAGCACCGAGCGCCGCCTCGCCGTCATGCGCGAGCCCGATGCCGGTGCGTTCGGCGTCGGCGTCGCCGTCGCGACGCTGTTGGTCCGCTGGTCGGCGCTTGCCTCGCTCCGCCCGGCACCGCTGCTGATCGCCGCGCTCTGGTGCGTGTCACGTGCCGCCATGGCGGTCACGGCTGCACGGGTGCGCTACGCGAGGGTGGACGGCGGCATCGTGAGCTCGTTCCGACCGGCCGCGTCCGACCCGGGCACCACGCGGCGGGCGCCGCCGCCGTGGTGGCTGTTCGTCGCGATGCTCGGCGGCTCCTTGGCGCTCGCAGCCCGGTGGTCGATGCCGGGCGGCCCTGTCTCGGTCCTCGCTGGGACCATCGCCTTCGGCGCCGTCGTGTGGCTCGCGCTGCGCCGCATCGGCGGGTTCACCGGAGACGTGCTCGGCGCGGCCGGGCTGGTCGCCGAGAGCGTAGGCCTGCTTGCCGCGGCGGCGCGGTGGTGAGGCGTCGCCCGCTGGCCGCGGCCGCGGGGGTCCTCGCCGACCTCGCTCTCGGCGAGCCCCCCCTGCACCCGCATCCGGTCGCGGCCTTCGGCGCGCTCATGGCCGCCGTCGAGCGCCCTTTGTACCGAGACACCCGGGCTGCCGGGACGGCCCACGCCGCGACCGGTGTCCTCGCCGGTGTGACGGCTGGGGCCGCGGTTGGCTCGACCGCCGTCGCCACCTACCTCGCGGTCGCCGTACGAGCCCTCGGCAGGGCGGCTCTCGACGTCGAGGACGCGCTCGGCCGGGGCGACCTCCCCGCGGCAAGGCGGCTCCTGCCCGTCCTCGTCGGTCGCGACCCCGAAGGGCTCGACGAGGGGGAGATCGCCCGGGCCGTCGTCGAGTCCGTCGCCGAGAACTCCGTCGACGCGCTGGTGGCGCCAGCGCTGTGGGGCGCGCTCGCCGGCGCGCCTGGCGCGCTCGGCTACCGTGCGGCCAACACGATGGACGCGGCGGTGGGGCACCGCAGCCCCCGCTATCTCCGCTACGGCTGGGCGAGCGCCCGGCTCGACGACGCGGCCAACCTGCTGCCGGCCCGGGTCACAGCGATGCTCGTCGCCGCCGTCCGGCCGTCCTCGGTCCGCGCCGTGCTGCGTGCCGTGCGCCAGGACGCTCCGGCGCACCCTTCGCCCAACGCCGGGGTCGCCGAGGCGGCCTTCGCCGCAGCGCTCGGGCTGCGCCTCGGTGGGACGAACCGCTACGGCGACAGGGTGGAGTCGCGCCCGCCGCTCGGCTCGGGACGCCCGCCCGGCGCGTGCGACATCGCGAGGTCGGTGCGCTTGTCACGCGACGTCGCCCTCGCACTGGTGGCGGCGCTCGCCCTCGGGGGGACCGTCGCGTGAAGGACGCGCTTGCGGCGGCGAGGTCGGCGGCGGTGCCGTCTGGCGTGCACGGCGGCGACGGCGCACGGGTCGCCGCGGCACTCGGAGTCGACGCGAGCGAGGTGCTCGACCTGTCGGCGAGCACGAACCCGCTCGCCCCCGACGTCGTGGCCCTGGCAGCGCGATACCTCGACGGCCTCCGGCGCTATCCCGATCCCTCGGACGCCACCACGGCTCTCGGCACGGCGATGGGCGTCGAAGCGGACCGCCTGCTGCTGACCAACGGCGGGTCCGAGGCGATCTCGCTGGTGGCCGGCGAGCTCGGCGGCCACGTCGAGGAGCCGGAGTTCTCCCTCCACCCGCGCGGCGGGGGCCCGCGCTGGCGCTCCAACCCGCACAACCCGACCGGCCGGCTCGCCGCTGCGCACGAGCAGGCGGGGGTCTGGGACGAGGCCTTCTACCCGCTGGCGACCGGTCGCTGGACCCGCGGGGATCCCGACGCCGTCGTGGTCGGCTCGCTCACGAAGCTGTGCTCCTGCCCGGGGCTGCGTCTCGGCTACGTCCTCGCCGCGCCCGAGCTGATCGCGCGCCTCGCGTCGCGCCAGGTGTGCTGGTCGGTCAACGCGCTCGCAGCCGCGCTCCTGCCGGATCTGCTCGCGGCGGTCGACCTTCCCGGCTGGGCTGCCGGGATCGCCGAGCTGCGCGCCGAGCTCGTCGGGGTCCTCGACGCCCACGGCCTGGAACCGCTGGCGTCCGACGCCAACTACGTGCTGTGCGCCCGGGCCCACGGGTTGCGGGAGCGTCTCGTTCCCTACGGTGTCGTCGTGCGTGACTGCGCCACCTTCGGGCTGTCGGGCCACGCTCGCGTGGCGGTGCCCGGCGAGCCCGGCCTCGCGCGGCTTGCAGACGCGCTCGATGCGAGCGCGCCGTGACCGGAGGGGTCATGGTGTGCGGGACGTCGAGTGACTCCGGCAAGAGCTTCGTCGTGACCGGGCTCTGCAGGCTCCTCGCGCGGCGTGGCCTGAAGGTCGCGCCGTTCAAGGCGCAGAACATGGCCCTCAACTCCTACGTGACGCCCTCGGGGCACGAGATCGGCCGGGCCCAGGCGATCCAGGCGATGGCAGCGGGCGTGGAGCCGGAGGTGTCCATGAACCCGATCCTGCTCAAGCCGACCGACGAGCGATCGAGCCAGGTCGTCCTCAACGGCGAGCCGATCGGCCATCTCGGCGCCGTCGAGTACCACGAGCGCAAGCCCGAGCTCCTCGGTACGGTCCTCGCGGCCCTCGCCGATCTCCGTGGCCGTTTCGACGTCGTCGTCGCCGAGGGCGCGGGGAGCCCGACCGAGATCAACCTCCTCGACCACGACATCGTCAACCTGCGCGTGGCGGCCGAAGCCGGGCTCCCCGCGCTCGTCGTCGGCGACATCGACCGCGGGGGCGTCTTTGCCGCCTTGTACGGGACGGTCGCCCTGCTGCCCGACCGCTACAGGCAGCTCGTCCGCGGCTTCGTGGTCAACAAGTTCCGCGGCGATCCCGAGCTGCTCGGTGACGGGCTGGCCGAGCTGGAGCGACGCTGCGGGGTGCCGACGCTCGGCGTGCTGCCCTTCGTGCGTGACGTGGCGCTCGACGCGGAGGACTCGCTGGCGCTGGACGGGTCGCGTCCACGACCCTGTGGTGCCGCGGTCGCCGACACCCTCGACGTGGTGGCGATCCGCTTCCCCCGGATCGCCAACTTCACCGATCTTGACGCGCTCGCCATCGAGCCCGGAGTCGTGGTGCGCTTCGTCGACGACGCCGGTGCGCTCGGCGACCCGGACCTCGTGGTGCTGCCGGGCACGAAGTCCACCGTCGCCGATCTCGCCTGGCTGCGGAGCCGCGGCATCGACCGGGCGCTCGCCGGCTGCCGCCGTGCCGGCACGACCGTCCTCGGGCTGTGCGGGGGCTACCAGATGCTCGGGCGCCGGATTCTCGACGAGGTCGAGTCCGGAAGTGGGGAGGTCGAGGGCCTGGGCCTGCTCGACGTCGAGACGGTCTTCGACACTCGCAAGGTCACCCGCCAGCGGCGGGGCACCGCGCTGGGCGCGCCGGTCAGTGGCTACGAGATCCACCACGGGCGGACCGAGCGCGTCCCGGCCAGCTGCGGATGGATCCGGCTCGAGGACCCCGCCGGCGACGAGGACGAAGGTGCATGCTCGCCGGGCGACGGCTCGGTGCTCGGGACGAGCCTGCACGGGCTGTTCGACGAGGACGCCTTCCGGGTGGCGTTCCTCGCGGAGGTGGCGGGCCGGCGGGCCAAGTGCTTCGTGAGCGCGGGAGCGTCGTTCGCAGCGGCGCGTGCCATGCAGCTCGATCGTGTCGCGGACCTTCTCGAGACCCACCTCGATCTCGCCGCGCTCGACGAGGTGCTCGCAGCCGGGAGGCGTCGATGATCCTGTTCCTTTCCAACGCGGACACCGACATCCTGGCGGTGCGGTCGGTTCTCGAAGGCCTGCCCGAGGGCCTCGGCCCCGTGCGGGCCGCCAATCCGTCGGCGCTTCGTGAGCCGCCGCCACTCGCCGGCGTCGAGGTCGTGCTGGTCCGCCTCCTCGGCGGCCGGCGAGCTTGGGAGCAGCCGTTCGACGAGCTGCGGCGCCGCTGCCTCGCTGCCGGCATCGCCTTGCTCGCCTTCGCAGGCGAAGCGTCTCCGGACGCCGAGCTCACCGCGCTGTCGACGGTGCCGGCCGGTACGGTCGCCCAGGCCTTCGAGTACCTGGTCCACGGAGGGCTCGCGAACGTCGAGGGATTGCTCCGCTTCGTCGCCGACACCGTCTTGATGGGCGGCTTCGGCTTCGAGGCGCCCCGACCTGTGCCCGCCGTCGGCGCGCTCGGGCATCGCCCGCTCGACCCGGCGCGCCCGACGGTGGGCGTCGTCTTCTACCGGGCACACCTGGTGTCGGGAAATACCCAGTTCGTCGAGGACCTGGCCGATGCCCTCGAGGACCGGGGCGTCAACGCGCTGCCGGTGTTCTGCTACTCGCTGCGTCCGGACCCCGACGGCCGGGTCGAGGCGCTCGAGCTGCTCGCGAGCTCGGGGGTCGACGCGGTCGTCACGACCGTGCTCGCGATGGGGTCTGCCGACGGCGACCAGTGGGACGCGTCGGCGCTCGCCTCGCTCGACGTCCCGGTCGTCCAGGCGATGGCCGCCACCACGTCGCGGCTGGACTGGGAGCAGAGCGCGGCCGGGCTCGGCCCGATGGACGTGGCGATGACCGTCGCCATCCCGGAGTTCGACGGTCGGATCATCTCGGTCCCCTTCTCCTTCAAGGAGGTGGTCGACGACGGGGACGCGCTCGGCACCCCGGTCACCGCGTACCGGACGGACCCGGACCGGGTCGCCCGGGTGGCTGGGATCGCGGCCCGTCTGGCCGGGCTCTCGCGCATCCCGGCCCGGGAGCGGCGGGTCGCCGTGGTCCTGTCCGCCTATCCGACCAAGGCGAGCCGGATCGGCAACGCCGTGGCGCTCGACACCCCTGCCAGCGTGATCGTGCTGCTCCTGGCTCTCGCCGAGGCCGGGTACGACGTCGAGCGGATCCCCGCCGACGGCGACGCGCTCATGGCCGAGCTCGCGGCCTCCTACACCTTCGACCGGGAGGCTCTCGCGGCCGTGGCGCCTTGCGCGACCTCTCGCTGGGCCGGCGACGCCTATGCCGCTCGCTTCGCTGGCCTGCCCGGGCCGCTACGTCGCGACATGGTGCAGGCGTGGGGCGATCCGCCGGGCACGGTCGGCGTCGACGACGGGGACCTCGTCTTTCCGGGGCTCGACCTCGGTGGCGTGCTCGTCGTGGTCCAGCCGCCGCGGGGCTTCGGCGACAACCCGGTCGCGGTGTACCACTCGCCGGATCTTCCGCCGACGCACCACTACGTCGCCTTCTACCGCTTCCTCGAGGAGATCTGGGGCGCAGATGCCGTGGTGCACGTCGGCAAGCACGGGACGCTCGAATGGCTCCCGGGCAAGGGCGTCGGACTGTCGTCCGCGTGCGGTCCCGACGCCGCGCTCGGAGACCTGCCGCTCGTCTATCCCTTCGTCGTGAACGACCCCGGCGAGGGCACCCAGGCCAAGCGGCGAGGCCACGCGGTCGTCGTCGACCACCTGCTGCCACCGATGACGCGCGCCGACGCCTACGACGAGCTTGCCCGGCTCGAGACGCTGCTCGACGAGCACGCGCGGGTGGCGGCTCTCGACCCCGACAAGCTCCCGGCCGTCCGCGCGAAGGTCTGGGACCTGCTGGTGGAGGCCGAGATCCACCGTGACCTCGGCCTCGTCGACGTCCCCGCCGGCGACGGGTTCGATGACCTCGTGCTCCACGTCGACGGCTACCTCTGCGAGCTCAAGGACGCGCAGATCCGCGGCGGGCTGCACGTGCTCGGCCAGCCCCCTGTGGGCGACGCCGAGGTGGACCTGGTGCTGGCGATGACCCGCCTGGCCCAGGGCAACGTCCCGTCGCTTCGCGCCGGGCTCTCTCCAGACGCGTCGCGAGTCGAGGTCGACGAGCTCGAAGCCGCCAACCGTCGACGGCTCTGCGACCTGCAGGCGGCAGGCTGGCGCTACGCGGGTGCGGACCCGACCCTCTCGTTCGTGTGCGGCCAGCTCGTGCCGGCACTACGCCGGACCCCCGACGAGGTCGGCAACGTGCTGGCGGCCCTCGCCGGCCGCCACGTGCCGTCGGGCCCGAGCGGTGCCCCGACCCGGGGCATGGCCCACGTGCTGCCAACCGGGCGTAACTTCTACTCGGTCGACCCGAAGGCGGTGCCCTCGCCTCTGGCCTGGGAGGTCGGGCGCAAGCTTGCCGAAGCGCTGATCGTGCGCTACCAGGCGGAAGAGGGCGCCATGCCGAGCTGTGTCGGGCTGGTGGTGTGGGGCACCGCCGCCATGCGCACCATGGGCGACGACGTGGCGCAGGCTCTCGCGCTCGTAGGTGTCCGCCCGCGATGGCAGGCGGAGTCGGGCCGCGTCACTGGCCTCGAGCTGATCAGCGAGGAGGAGCTCGGCCGGGCGCGGGTCGACGTGACGCTTCGCATCTCCGGGTTCTTCCGCGACGCGTTCCCCCACGTCGTGCACCTGCTCGACGACGCGTTCGCGCTCGCCGGCTTCGTCGACGACCCGCGGATCTTCGGGTCCAAGCCCGGCGCCTACGGCTCGGGGATCCTCGCACTGCTCGAGTCGCGCAGCTGGCGCTCGGACGGTGACCTCGCGGCGGTCTACGAGGCCTGGAGCGGTTTCACCTACGGCCGGCGCGCGATGGGCGCCCCGGCCGCGGACGCGATGCGCCGCCGCTTCGCAGCCATCGACGTGGCCGTGAAGAACCAGGACAACCGGGAGCACGACATCTTCGACTCCGACGACTACCTGCAGGACCACGGCGGGATGGTCGCCACCATAAGGGCGCTCACCGGCAGCCAGCCGAAGGCCTATTTCGGCGACTCGGCCGACCCGATGCGCCCCCGGGTGCGCAGCCTCGCCGAGGAGGCCGCTCGCGTCGTCCGCACGCGTGTGGTCAACCCGAAGTGGATCGCCGCCATGCAGCGTCACGGCTACAAGGGGGCCTTCGAGATGGCTGCGACCGTCGACTATCTGTTCGGCTACGACGCGACCGCTCGGGTGGTCGAGGACTGGATGTACGAGCGCGTCACGAGGGCCTACGTCGCCGACCCGACGGTGCGGAAGTTCTTCGCCGACTCGAACCCGTGGGCGTTGGGCTCGATCGCCGAGCGGCTGCTCGAGGCCCACCGGCGGGGCCTGTGGGACGCCTCGGACGAGGCGCTCGGCGCTCTGCGTGCAGCGATGCTGGAGGCAGAGGGGTGGGAGGAGTCCCGGTGACGGCGACGGGCTCCGCCGCGTTCCCCTTCAGCGCCGTCCTCGGCCAGGAGGAGGTCAAGCGGGCTCTGCTCCTCAACGCGATCGACCCCCGGATCGGCGGCGTGCTGCTGCGCGGGGAGAAGGGCAGCGCCAAGTCCACGCTCGCGCGTGGCCTCGCCGCGCTGCTTCCGGGGCAGGCACCCTTCGTCGAGCTGCCCGTCGGCGCGACCGAGGACCGTGTCGTCGGGACGCTCGACCTCGAGGCCGCACTGACCGAGGGCCGTCGCCGTCTCCAACCGGGCCTGCTCGCAGCGGCCCACGGCGGCGTGCTCTACGTCGACGAGGTCAACCTCCTGCCGGACCATCTTGTCGACGTGCTCCTAGACGTCGCTGCGAGCGGTGTGAACCGCATCGAGCGCGAGGGCGTGTCGGAGGCGCACCCGGCGCGCTTCGTGCTGATCGGCTCGATGAACCCCGAGGAAGGCGAGCTGCGTCCGCAGCTGCTCGACCGCTTCGGATTGTCGGTGGAGGTCGCGGCGACCCGAGACCCGACGACGCGCGCGGAGGCCGTCGGCCGGCGGCTCGCCTTCGACGCCGACCCCGACCGGTTCGTGTCCGCCTGGCGCCCGGCGCAGGTCGAGCTCGCCGGCCGCGTCGGTGCCGCCCGCCCGGCACCGATCGGCGACGAGCTCGTCGCGACGATTGCGCGGCTGTGCTCGCAGGTCGGAGCGGAAGGGCTGCGGGCGGACCTCGTCATCTGCCGGGCGGCAGCTGCGCTTGCGGGCTGGGAAGGACGAGATGCCGTGGGTCTCGAAGACGTCGAGCAGGTGGCACTGCTCGCCCTCGCTCACCGGAGGCGTCGTACCCCCTTCGAGGAGCCGGGCATCGACCCCGGAGAGCTCACCCGGGAGCTCGACCGCGCGGCTCGGGGCGAGAGGGGCGAGAGGGACGACGATCGCGGCGAGAGCCCTGCGAATGCCCGTCGGCGAGGGGAGGGATCGAGCAGGACGTCGGGCGGCGAGCAGGACGGTCCGCCGGGCCGCACGAGCGAGGTGCGGCACGACCGCGCACGCGAACCCGGCGAAGGCGATGCGGGCGAAGGCGAGGTGGGCGAAGGCGAGGCGGGCGAAGGCGAGGCGGCCATGGCAGCGGCACCCACCCCGGTGGTGCGCCTCGTGGCCGGGCGCGTCACGGCAGGCGACGCTGCGAGCGGCAGGCGATCGGTCGCGCAAGGCGGGCGTGGCCGTCTCGTCGGCGATCGGAGCCCGCAGGGGACCGTCGGCGACCTGGCGGTGGCCGCCACCGTGCGGGCAGTGGCAAGCCGGCGGGCGTTCGCGGCACCTGTCGAGCCGGGGCCGCCCGTCGTGCCGGGAGACCTGCGTGAAGCGGTCCGCGAGCAGCGGACCGCCAACCTCGTCGTGCTCGCCGTCGACGCCTCCGCGTCGATGGGCGCGCCACGGAGGATGCAGGCAGTAAAGGGAGCTGCGATCAGCCTGCTCCTCGATGCCTACCAGCGCCGCGACCGCGTCTCGCTCGTCACCTTCGCAGGCGAGAAGGCCGAGGTGGTGCTCCGGCCGACCGGCAGCGTCGAGGTGGCGCGGGCCCGGCTCGGCACGCTGCGCACGGGCGGGCGGACGCCGCTCGCCGCAGGCATCCGGACGGCGCTCACCGTCGCCGACGCGTCGCCGGTGAGCCACCGCCCCCTGCTCGTGCTCGTGTCCGACGGGCGCGCGACGTTCGCATCCGCGGGAGCAGACCCACTGCAGGAGGCCGAGCTGGCCGCCCGGGAGGTGCGGAGCCGACGCGTCGCCGCGGTCGTCGTCGACGTCGAGGACGGCGCCACCCGCCTCGGCCTGGCTCGCATCGTGGCCGAGGCGATGGGAGCGCGACTCCTCACGCTCCCCGAGCTCTCTGCCGGCGCGCTGGCCGGCGCGCTCCGGGAGGCCGTCGCCATCCGCACCGGCCGGCCCGAGCGACCCTGGCGGTCCGAGAGTTGACCACCGGCAGCTCTCGGTGCCGCCGAGGTGTGCGAGCACGTGCTCGGGCACTCCGGCGGAGCGCGCCCGTGCTGGCGAGGGTGGAGCAGCGCGGCATCGAGCCCGTACCTGCCGCGGAGCGGCGCGGTCGTGCGCGGGGGCTGTTCGGAGTGTGGTTCGCCGCGAACGTCGGCATCCTTTCGATCGTCTTCGGTGCCGTCCTTGCGAGCTTCGGGCTCGACCTCGTCCAAGCGCTGGCGGTGACCTTCGTCGCGACGACCGTGTCGTTCCTCCTCGTCGGGGCGGTCTCGGTCGCCGGGAGCTGGTCGGGCATGCCCGCGTTGACCCTCTCACGCCGGGCGCTCGGCCGGATCGGCAATCTCGTGCCGGCCGGGCTGAGCTGGGTGAGTGTGCTCGGCTGGGAGGTCGTCGCCTCCGTCGTCGCCGCGTGGGCGCTGCTCGGGTTGGCGCACCTCGCCGTCGGGCTCGAACCGAGCCCGCCCGCCGACGCGGCGGCTCTCGGCGCCGTCGTCGCCGCGTCGCTCGTCCTCGGGCTCCTCGGCCACCACGCGATCCTGCGCTTCCAGCGCCTCGCGGCAGTCGCCTTCGGCGCTCTGTCGCTGCTGCTCGTGCCCTTCCTGATCGCCCACACGCGGTGGTCGACGGTGGCTGGCGGACGGGCGGCACCGATCGGCGCGGTGCTCGCGGCCGGGAGCATCCTCGCGGCCGGGACAGGGGTGAGCTGGGTCAACCTCGCCCCGGACTACAGCCGCTACCTCCCACGCACCGAGCGCGCCCGAGCGGTCATCGGCTGGACGACGGCCGGCGCCACGATCCCGACGGTCGTGCTGGTGCTCTCCGGCTACCTCGTCGCGACCCGGGTCCACGGGCTCGCGACGAGCCTCGACCCTGTCGGCCCCGTCGGAGCGGTGCTCCCAGCCTGGCTGTCCGCGCCGTACCTGCTCGCCGCGGTCGGCGGGATGCTCGCCGAGACCGACCTGGCCTGCTACTCGTCGGGCCTCACGCTGCTCGCTCTCGGGGTGCGGATCCGCCGGTCGCGTACCGTGTACGTCGACGCCGCGGTCGTCTGCGTTGCGGGCCTCTGGTCGATGCTCGGACGCCAGGGCTTCCTCGGTCCCTTCGAGAGCTTCCTCGAGCTCCTCGCCGCCGGCCTTTCTTCGTGGGCGGGCGTCGTGCTGGCCGACCTGGCCCTGGCACGCACCGCCGGCCGCCGAGCGGGCCTGGATCAGCACTACGGCTCGTGGCCGGCGATCGGCGGTGTCGGCGTGGCCGCCTGGGCAGCGGGCACGGCCGTCGCGCTGGCGACGACGGTCTCCCCCCTGTTCACCGGGCCACTTGCCCGAGGAACGCTCGGCGAAGGGAGCTTCGGCTTTGTGCTCGGGCTCGCCACGACCTCGGTGGTCGCACTCGGAGGGTGGTGGTACGAGGGACGCCGCGCCGTCCGCCGCCCGGAGGCTGCCCGTGCGCCGGCGGGCGGCTCGCCCGGCGGCCCCGAGGTAGCTTCTCTGGTGGGGGCGACAGCGAGACGCATCCCGGGCCTGCCGGTGCAACGTCGGGCCCCCGAGCGGCTCGTGCTCGTCGGGAGCATTCTCGTCGACATATTGCTGTACGTAGAAGAGCTTCCCGGGCGTGGCGGCGACGTGCTCGCAGACGGCAGGCTCCTCGTGAGCGGCGGCGGCTTCAACGTCCTCACCGCCGCGACGCGCCTCGGGCTCCCCGGAGCCTACGCCGGGCGCGTCGGCGAGGGCCCGTTCGGGCGCCAGGTCGCCTGCGACCTCGAGCTCGCCGGTGTGGCGTCACTGCTGCCGCCGGTTGTTGGAGCGGACACGGGTTTCACGGTGGGCATCGTCGAGTCGACGGGGGAGCGCACGTTCCTCACGATGCCGGGCGTCGAGTCGTGCCTCGACGCATCGGACCTCGCGCACGTGGCTCTCCGCCCGCAGGATGCGGTCTATGTCTCCGGCTACGACCTCGGCTACCCAGTCTCCGGGCCTGCGCTCCGCTCGTGGATCCTCGACCTCGCGCCGAGCCACCTCCTCGCAGTCGATCCCGGACCGCTCGCTGCATGCGCGCCCGGCAGGGAGCTGCTCGACGTGCTCGGGCGTGTCGACCTGCTCAGCGTGAACGCGCGAGAGGCCCGGCTGCTCTCGGGATCCCACCGGCCCGACGCCGGTGCCTCTGCGCTCGCGGCCCTGCTCGTTCCTGGCGGCGTCGCGGTGGTGCGTGTCGGTCCCGACGGGTGCTGGATCGCCTGCGGCGCCGCCGCGCCTGAGCACGTGCCCGGTCACCCGGTGGACGCCGTCGACACGACCGGAGCAGGTGACGTCCACGTCGGCGCGATGCTCGCACGTCTCGCGGCAGGGGACGCGCCTCGCAGCGCGGCGGCCGTCGCCAACGTCGCCGCGGCGCTCTCGGTCGGGCGACCAGGGGGCGCGACCGGTCCGTCGACGACAGAGCTGGAGGATGTGCTCGACCTTCCGGCAGCCGGTCTCGCGCGCCGTGACGCGACGGCGCGTGCGAGCGGCCCGACCGCTCCCAGATAGCCCACCCGGGCCCGCCGACCGTCGCCACGCTGCCACCCTCGACCGCCCGTTCGGAGTCGAGCTCGAGCTCGAGCTCGAGCACGAGGCGCCCGAGGTGCCCGCTGGCTGCGAGCCGACGAGCTCTTTCCCTGCAAAGGGGCCGAGCGGAGAGTTCTTGCTGTTCTCTCACGAGAGTCTCATCTCCTCGTGCTTGGATCACCTCGAGTGCGAAGCGTCCCGAGGAGGAGACGGGTGGCCCCTATAAGCGCACGGCGGACGCTGCCGGCAAGGGCCGCCGCGGTCGCCATCGTGTGTGTCGTCGTTGCGGGACTGGTCGCGGGAGGAGCGGAGGCACTCGCGGCGGGGCGCCACGTCGGCGGCCACGCTCGCGGTCACCACCGTGGTCGACATGGCGGAGCAGGCGTCACGGCCGTCGAGGTCGCGACGGCGCGCTTCGGCCGCGCGGTCTCGCAGGTCTCCCTCTCCGGGACTGTCGTGCCGACCTCGACGCTCGACCTGTCGTCCGCGGTCGCCGGACGCGTGAGCGTGCTCTCCGTCCTCCCAGGCGAGGTCGTGCGCGCCGGACAGGTCGTCGCGGTCGTCGCGAACCCGCTCGGACCGGGAGAGCTCGCCGCGGCAAAGGGCGCCGTCACCGCTGCCGCGGCCAAGCTCGAGGCCGCGCTCGCACCTGCGAGCCCGCAGGCGGTCGCGGTCGCACGGGCTGGTGTGGCCAAGGCAGAGAGCGGCCTCGCCGCAGCGGAGGTCGCCTACCGCGACGCCGGGAGCTCGACACGCCTCGGCGACCATGCAGGTGTCGCGAGCGCGCTCGTCGGCGTCTCGCGCGCCGAGGCTGCGCTGTCGTCGGCGGAGACCGCGGCGACAGACGATCTCGCGGCCGCACGCTCCGGCGAGCGGTCCTCGGTCGCCGCCGCGAAGCTCGCCGTAGCAA
>JAJZCK010000229.1 GCA_021846125.1 Actinomycetes bacterium
AACTGGATCAATACCTACCTGCCCCTCGAGGTGCCCACGTTCTTCGGGAGCTCGGTCTTCAGCACGTTCCTGCTCCGTCAGTTCTTCATGACGATCCCGCAGTCGTTGTCGGACGCCGCGCATGTCGACGGCGCTAACGAGTTCTACATCTACAGCCGGATCATCCTCCCGCTCGCGAAGCCGGCGATGGCGACAGTGATCCTGTTCCAGTTCATCTACTGCTGGAACGACTTTCTCGGACCGCTGATCTACCTCAACAACCAGAACCTTTACCCGCTCTCGCTCGGCCTTAACCTGATACTCGGCCAGTTCTCGACGAACTGGGCATGGGTCATGGCGGCCGGTGCCGCCGCCACCGCTCCTATCGTGATCCTGTTCTTCTTCACGCAGCGGACGTTCATCCAAGGAATCGCCCTCACGGGGACCAAGGGCTAGGACCGTCGTGAGTAGATGCGGGAGCTGGTGTCCATGCTGACGCGTTCCGACAAGGTGGCGGACGGGGCGCGTGGCAGGCGGCACGGCGACGTCACGCATGCAGGACCGCCCGGCCGGGGGATCGTGGCGGGGCTCACGGCCATCTTCGACGTCCTTGTCCTCAATCTCGTCCTGCTCGTCGGTACGGCCGGCATCGTGACCTTGCCGGTGACGGTCAGCGCCACCGTCACGGCGCTCGAGCGTTGGCGAGTCGGCGGCGAGGACCGCGTCCTGCTGGAGTTCCTCGCTGCAGTGCGATCCCGGCCGCTGCTGCGGCGAACCGTTGCGGTCGGTGTGCCGCTCTTCGCTGTCGTCGTAGCCGGGGAGGAGGTCCACTTCTTCGCCGGACGGGCTGGCGTCGCCGCTCATGCCTGCCTTGGCCTCGGGGTCGCCTCGCTCGTGATCAGCCTCGTCTCTCTCGGCTACGTCTTCGTCCTGGCGGCGCGCCATCCGTCGGCGAAGCCGGTCGAGCTCTGGGCACTGTGTGCGCGCTTGGCGTTGAGGAACGTCTTCACGACGGGCCCCCTTTTCCTCGTCGAGATCGCCGTGGCGTCGTTCCTCGTGCTCTTCGACACGCCGCTCGTCCTCGTCGGCGTCCCGGTCCTGTTGTTGCAAGCCATGAGGCTGACAGCCCAGCTCGGTATCCGTCGATCGGAGAAGACCTAGAAGGAAAGCTGCTCCCGGTCGGCTCTGGTCTGTCGTGCCCGGTGAGGTGTCGTGCCCGGTGAGGTGTAGTGCCCAGCGAGATCCGCAGGGCAGGAGAGAGGGTTGCGCGTGTCGGTGAGCATCGGAGTCGTCGGGGCAGGTCAGTTCGCAGAGAGCTTCTTCCCTTTGTTCAAGCTTCATCCCGCTGTCAAGAGCGTGTATGTGACCGACGTCGTCGAGGAGAGGGCCGCGAACGCCGAGACGAGGTTCGGTCTCGACGGGACGTTCGAGTCGTTCCAGGCGATGCTCGAGTCCGACTGCGACGCGGTCGCGATCTTCACCCAGCGCTGGACCCACGGCCCTCTGGTGCTCGAGGCCCTCGCGGCCGGGAAGCACGTCTACTCCTGTGTGCCGATGGCGACGACCGAGGAGGAGATCGCTGCGATCGTCGCGGCGGTGGTGTCGTCGGGGCGTACGTACATGATGGGGGAGACGAGCTACTACTACCCGGCCGCGGTCTACGGACGAGAGCGGCGCGACGCCGGCGACTTCGGTCGCATCTTCTATGCCGAGGGCGACTACGTCCACGACATGGACCTCGGCTTCTACGCCGCGTACCAGTTCAGCGGGGGGGATCGCTGGAAGGAGACCGCGAGCTACCCGCCGATGCTCTATCCGACGCACGCGATCGGCGGCGTGCTCTCCGTGTTGCCCGGTCATGCGATATCGGTGAGCTGCATCGGGGTCAAGGACGACCGGGGCGACGGCGTGTTCGACCGCTCGGTGAGCATGTTCGACAACGACATCAGCAACGCGACAGGGCTCTTCGAGCTCTCCGACGGGGCGGTGATGCGCACGAACGAGATGCGTCGCGTCGGGTACCCGTCGCACATCCGTGAGTCACGCTACCGCTACTTCGGGACCGAGGCGAGCTTCGAGCAGCTCGCGGAGGTGAGCGTGTGGCAGACGAAAGAAGGCGTGACCAACGTGTCCGACCTGCTCGAGGTCCGCAGGGAGCTCGACGGAGGTGCCCGGGTCCACGACCGCTCGAGGCTGCCCGCAAGCTACGCCGGCATCCGGAGTGGGCACGAGGGCTCGCACCACTTCCTCGCCGACGACTTCGTCACCGCTGTCGTCACGGGGAGCCTGCCGCCGGTCAACGCGTGGGTGGCCGCCCGGTACACCCTGCCCGGGATCGTGGCGCACCGGTCGGCTCTCGCCGGCGGGCAGCGACTGGCCATCTTGGATCTCGGCGAGCCGCCTGCGTAGGCGCCGCCGCGCCGTGAGGTCCGCCACCGGGTCGGCCCGCGCGGGTGACGTGTCGGGCGGTGGACGAAGGTGGCGGTAGGGACGGAACGATGACCAAGGAGAGACCATGGCGAAGATAACGATTGTGGGCGCTGGCGGATACGTGTTCCCACTGACCCTCGTGCGCGACATCCTCGCGTTCGAGGCGCTCCAGGAGAGCACGATCTGTCTGTACGACCCGGATCCGGAGCGGGTGGCGATCACCGCCGGGGGTGCCCGCAGGCTCGTCGACGCGCACGGTCTCGGGGCGAAGGTCGAGGTGCCCGCAGACCGGCGCGAGGCGCTCGACGGGGCGGACTTCGTGATCTGCACGTTCCAGGTCGGCGGTATCGAGGCGTACGGCTTCGACGTCGGCATCCCCCGCGAGTACGGCATCGACCAACCCGTCGGAGACACCCTCGGCCCGGGTGGGGTGTTCCGCGGGCTCCGGTCCGTCGGCGCGCTGAAGGAGATCGCCGCGGACATGCGAGAGCTCTGCCCGATGGCTCTGCTCATCCAGTATGCGAACCCGATGTCCATCAACTGCTGGGCGTCGTCCGAGCTCGGAGTGCAGACCGTCGGTCTCTGCCACAGCGTGCAGCACACGTCGAAGATGCTCGCCCGAGAGCTCGACGTGCCGTACGAGGAGGTGACCTTCGACTCGGCGGGCGTCAACCACACAGCGTGGTTCACGACGTTCCGGCGCGGGGCCGAGGACTTGCTGCCGCGGATACGGGAGGTGATGACCGCGCGTCACCTCGAGGCAGCGGCGACCGGTCTCGCGTCCGACGAGCTCTACGCCGGCGGCAACGAGCGCGTCCGTACCGAGCTCATGCGCCTCACGGGGTACTTCCACACCGAGTCGAGCCACCACGCGAGCGAGTACTGGCCGTGGTTCCGCAAGGACGTGGACCTCGTCGGCAGCTATCTCCCGAAGCGCTGGGACTACTACGAGATCTGCTCGGCACACTCTCCGGACCACAACGTCGACGACTACGTGGAGGGCTCCGTCCGTGACGGCCTGCACCCCTCGGAGGAGTACGGCGCCTACATCATCGACTCGGCGGTGACCGGTACGCGCCGCGTCATCTACGGCAACGTCCCCAACCACGGGCTCGTCGACAACCTGCCGGCGGACTGCTGCGTCGAGGTCGCCTGCGTCGTCGACGCTCTGGGCGTCCGCCCCGTCAGGTACGGGAGCCTGCCGCCGGCATGCGCTGCCCTCAACACCGTGCAGGTCAACGTGCAACGACTCGCCGTTCGCGCGGCGCTCGAAGGCGACCGCGACCTCGTCTACGCGGCAGTCGCCCTCGACCCCCTCTCGGGCGCTTTGCTGACCCTGCCGCGACTCCGGGAGATGGTCGACCGGCTCTTCGCCG
>JAJZCK010000230.1 GCA_021846125.1 Actinomycetes bacterium
TCACCGCCGGATCGCCTTCGCGGGCAACCTCGCCCAGCACGACATCCGGGAGCGGCACGAGGCCTACCGGGACGCGCTCCTCGCCCACGGGATCGAGCCCGACGGGCGCCTCCTCTACGACACGGGGGACAACGTCGAGCTCGGCGGCGACCGTGCCGGCAAGGCAATGCTCGCGGCCGGGCTGCCCTCGACCGCGCTCGTCGCAGCGACCGACTTCAACGCAGTCGGCGTCATGCGGACCCTCTCCGCGGCCGGGCTCGTCCTCCCGGGCGACCAGGCGATCGTCGGCTTCGACGACATCGAGGCGGGCGCCGCGCTCACCCCTGCGCTCTCGAGCATCCGACAAGACGGCGCTGGTGTCGGTGAGCTGGCGCTCGACCTCCTTCTCTCGACACTCGCAGGCGATGACGTGCCCGCACTGCGTCACCGCGTCCTGGCAGCGCTCATCGTGCGCGAGTCGTGTGGCTGCACTGCAGGCGACCGTACCGTCGGCACGTCGACCCATGCGCTCTCGCCGATCGACCGGCTTCGTGACGGCCTCGGCCACGTCCTTGCGGAGATGGATCGAGATGACGGCGCAGCAGCTCTCGAGGCGGCCACGGAGTCGATAGCGCGTCTGCTCGCGGCACCTCGACAGGTTGCACCGACGCAGCTGGACGACGTTGCCGAGGTTCTGTGTGGGACGACCGGCCGATGGACGCGGGTTCATGACACCGTGGCCTGCGTCCGGGACTACGCCGACGAGCTCGACGTCGAGCATCCCGAGGACGCGCTCGCGCGAGCCCGCGTGGTGGCCGATCTCAGCCTTACGCTCACCGCCGCCCAGGGACGCGTCACGGCCCTCGAGGCCAAGCGGCTGTCGGAATCGCTACGCGACGAGTACCGGATGAGCTTCGAGCTGCTCCGCAGCCAGGACAACGATCCGCGTGACCTCGCCTTCCTCGGTCGCACGACGGTGCGCGTCGCCTGCCTCGGCCTGTGGTCAGCACGCGCCCCCGAGGGCTCCGGGTCCTCGGAGGGGTCCACCGCCGCGCCCTCGTCGACGCCCGAACCCGAAGGCGGACCCCCGCCTGGACCCGGGTCTGAAGCTGACGCAATGCTCGAGATCGCGAGCCTCTACGCGCGCGACGGGCGCGAGCTTGCCGTCGCACGTGCTCCCCTCGACGTCGCGTCGTTCCCGCCTCGCTCCTTCGTCGACCTCGTGCACGGCGAGGACGGCGAGATCGTGGTGGTCTTGCCACTGCGCACGGCCACCGTGGACTGGGGCCTGCTCGCGCTCATCGGACGGCTCGAGGACGAGGTCGCTAGCGGACGCGACTTCTACTTCCAGCTCGCTGCACTTCTCGCGAGCGCTCTCGAGCACGACGCGACGGTCTCGTCGCTGCGTCGCCAGAGCGCGCGTCTGCAACGCAGCGAGCAGCGCTACGCGCTCGCGGCGACCGCGGCCAGCGAGGGCCTGTTCGACTGGGACATCGACCGCGGGAGCATCTTCTGCTCCCCGCGCTTCGTGGAGATCGTGGAAGGCGACGGCAGCGAGGTCGGAGACGGCAGTGAGATCGGGGTCGGCAGCGGAGTCGGGGTCGGCGAGGTCGACGGCGCGGACGCGGGCGACGACACGAGCCCAGAGTGGTGGTTCTCCCGGGTCCACCCCGACGACCGTGACGTGCTCATGTCCGCGGTGGACGCGTGCCTGCTCGGCTCGTCGGCGATCGTCGAGTGCGAGCTCCGCGTGCATGCCGCCGACGACAGCTGGCGCTGGGTCCACTGCCGGGGTCTCGCGGTCCCCGGCCCGCCGGCCCCCGCGCGTCGCATCGTCGGTTCGCTCGCCGACGTGACCGAGCGACGGATGCTCGAGGAGCGGCTCCGCCACCAGGCCCTCCACGATCCCCTCACAGGCCTCGCGAACCGCGCCCTGCTGCTCGACCGCGCCGAGCGGATGCTCGCCGCCGCTCGCCGTCACGGCGGCACGTGCGCGGCGCTCTTCCTCGACCTCGACGACTTCAAGGAGATCAACGACGGTCTCGGGCACAGTGCAGGCGACGAGCTCCTCGTCGCTGTCGGGACACGCCTTAGCGAGGTCGCCCGCGAGGTCGACACCGTCGGTCGCATCGGTGGCGACGAGTTCGTGGTGCTCGTCAACGAGCGTGGGGCGCCCGGCGTCGCCGAGGCCGAGATCGTCGCGGAGCGCCTGCACGACGCGATGAGCCGGCCGTTCCAGCTGCGAGGGAGCGACTACAAGGTAGCGGCGAGCATCGGCATCGCCTCGACACGCGACGCAACCGCGGAGGAGATGCTGCGCGACGCGGACATCGCGATGTACCGGGCGAAGTCTGCCGGCAAGGACCGCTGGGTGGTCTTCGCACCCGCGATGCGCGAGCGACAGGAGACGGGTGCTCCCAGCCGGCGCTCGCCTCAGCGCCCTGGGATGGTGTAGCGGGCGAAGAGGTGGACACCAGCGAAGACCCAGAGCCCGGCAAGCAGCAGGCGTCCGGGGAGTCGCGACGTGAACAGCGTGAGAAGTGATCCCACCCCCGCCGATCTCCCCCACCTCGCCCGGCCGACGAGGTCGAGAGCGACGCCAACCGCCACCAGCACGATCCACGGCGCCGTCCCGTCGACGCTCACCGTAGGTGCCCACGAGACGCGTCGGCGAGACGGGCGAGCCCGACACCTCCGCAGGCGAGCCATCCCGCTACGAGCACCGCACGGCTCGCCTGTGAGGCGAGGAGGTGGTCGAGAGCCGTGCTGAGCGTCGGAAGCGTCCTCGAGCGGCCGCCGAGCGCGAGCGCAGCGGCCTCGAGGCCGACGACAGCGCCGAGCCAGACGAGCCAGGCCACGCGGACTCGCGAGGGCACCGCGCGGGCGCGCGACCCGAAGCACGCAGAGGCCCGGCGGATCCGGGCCGGTGCGACACCGAGCGCGGCCACGGCGACGACGAGCACGCAGGCGGGCACGCCGACCGCGGCGTAGGCGGTCGCGCCGAAGGGTCTCGCTCCTGCGGTCCACCACGACCAGAGGGCCGTCACGGCGAGCCCCGGTACCATCCACCACCATCGGCGGACGCGACGAGCACGACGGGGACGGCCCGCAAGCGGCGGACGGCGACGCGGCGGGACCACCGCACTAGCGTCGCACCGCAGGAGCCGGGCCGGAGCGCGAGGAGGCCGCCTGCCGGCCCGCTGGAACCGGGCCGGCAGGCGGCACGGCGGACAGGGCGCGCACGACGGACAGGGCGCGCACGGCAGTCCTCGGGCACGACGGGGCACGACGGGCATGGGGGCGAAGACGGTGCACGAAGCGAGAAGGGCGCTCGCGCTGCTGCGGCGCGGAGCGGACGGGCTGCGTCCGTGCCTGCAGCCCGACGGCGAGCTCCACGATCCGGTCTTCGGCGAGCCGGCCCAGTACGGCACCGCGTACTACGCCTACGTCAACGCGGTGCTCGCGACCCACGACGGCGGAGGCGGCACCGGGGCGAGCGACGCCGAGGCAGCCACGCGCGGCCTCGCCGCGACGCTCACCTACCTCGCCGCACCGGGCCGGCCGAGCGCGGCGTCGTCGTTCGGACGCGCCGTCGGGAGCGTCGAGCGCCACAATCACAACGACTTCATGTGGCCGCCCGCCGTTCGCACCCTCGGCCTGCTCGAACGACTCGGCCACGACGTCGGCGACCTCGCTGGCGAGGTTGCAGCCGTCGCGGTGCCCGAGGCGTTCGCGAAGCGACCGCCGGACAACTGGGCCGCCGTCTGGCTCCTCGGCGAGCATCTCCGCATCGCCCGCGG
>JAJZCK010000231.1 GCA_021846125.1 Actinomycetes bacterium
CGAACACGACCGCCTCGCCCTCGCGGAGCTCGAGCAGTCCGGGCGCACCAGCACAGCCGTCACAGCGTCACAGGCTGACCGGGTGTCTGACGCCAGCTTGACAGACAGGGGCCGTCGCGAACGCGAGCTCGACCTGTCACGACGACCGCGCATAGTGTCGTGGTCAAGGTATCTCTCCTAGAGCAATCACGGCATCCACCTCGACTGCGACACCTTGGAGCCCCACGGTCACCGTCGTCCGGGCCGGGAGCGGCTCACCGAAATACTCTCGGTAGACGGCGTCCATTGCCTGGAAGTCGTCGCCACTTGCCAGGTACACCCCGACTCTCACCGCATCTGCCAGGCTCGCCCCGGCCGCCCGTGCGATGGCATCGACGTTCTCGAGCGCGCGCCGCAGCTGACCCTCGAAGCCCTGCGCCACCTCACGCGTCGTGGGATCGATCCCGACTTGGCCAGAGACGAACAGCAAGCCTTCCGAGGCGATTGCCTGCGAATACGCGAATGCCGGTGTGGGTGCCTCGGTCGTCCGTATGGCTCGGCGCCTCGCTCCACTCATGTCGTCATCCTCTCCTCGACCATCGTCCACGGCTCGATCTCGCGCCGTCTCGTCTTATCCCGCATGATGACGCAGGATGCTTCGCAACTACGGACTCCGGGCATCGATCTCTATCGTCTGCCATAGCCGGCCGCACCAGATCATCGCTCACGAGGCGACGGCAGAGCGGATGCGATCGAGCACATCGAGCCGGTACAGGCCGTAATTGTAGAAGCTCACCTCCGCGCAACCAGCCTGCTCCGCAAGGGCCACCTTGGCGGCAAGGTTCTCCGTGCCGTCACAATCCGGCGGACCAGGACGAAGGATCAGTGAAAGCTCGCTAGCGTCCGGCAACGCCTTTCGGTAGGACGACACGAGACACTCCAAGTCTCTCGCCTCGGCAACGTATCCGGCAAGCTCGGTGCCCTTATCAGTGCCGCCGCTCGCGAAGGGATTCGCTCCGAGCCTCCATCGCGATATCGCCGACTCTGCCTCGGTGGGCAGAGCACCATGGGTACGAGCTCCGTCAGGGACAGTCTGGTCGATAAACGTCATTCGCTTGCCAGCGTGGATCGCAGCTTCCGCTACTGCGTCCTGGAAGGCGGCTACGGACCGCTCCCTCACCTCAAGGTAGGGGAGGATCTCCGCCCCTCCGCAGACATCCATGAGTCTCTCAGGAGACAGGTCCTGGTCCTTCGCAGCACGAGAAGAGCTCCGATCGGAGAAGGCGCCTTCGACGACATCCTTCACCGTCTCACGGAAGCGGTCCGCATCGACGTCTGCGGATCTGGCGCGCGCCATGCAGCTCTCACAGAAGCACAGCCCGAGAAGAAAGAGCGCAGCCGCGTCGATCTCCTCCAAGAGCCGCTCGTGGTGATGGCCATGGTGGAACCCGTGGAAGTGCGCGGACTCACAGCGCACCACGTCGATCGGATAGGAGCAGATCTCCTCGACCATCCGTCGACAGAACCTGACGACCGCTGCATTTGCTGGGCACAGCGTACCGGCGCTGACGTCACCAAAGCAGTTGTGCTGAGCGGCAGCTGCCGGCGTGTCCGGCTCATCGCTATGCAGCAGGACCGTCCATGCTCCTACTGACATCGCGCGCGAGCTCGCTGCAGTGCAGAGCTCTTCGAGGGCATCACGCCCGTTCGCGGCAGGAGACACTGTCGGGCTAAGTGGCTCACCCGCGTAGGATTCGAGCGCCGGGCGATAGTAGACACCGGCTCCCAAAGACGCCACTCGACGCTCGAGGTTGTGCGGATAGACGTCTCGAACCATGTGGTACTTCACTGCCATCGTGACACCGCCAACGCCGGCACGCTCTTGCAGGTTCGAAAGAACGGCCTCGGCCCCCTCGTCGAGCACGTCGGTGGCAAAGCAGTACACAGAATGACTCATGTCGCCGGCACTCGCGGAGCGACTCTTCCTCGTGCCATCGATCACCTCACTTGTAGGAGACATAGTCACCCGCCGCGCCGAGCCGCGACACCCAAGGTCGGCGCATCTCCGCGCTCCTCCTCTGCTCGGACAGGAGCGCGTCCTGCCGACTCGTCGTCTCGATCCACCGGGCCGGCGGTGCCGGCGGTACCGGCGGCAGCTGCTTGCCGGCCACGATCGTTGCGCGACTCACGAGCAACCGGTCGGCACGGCGCTCGGCAAGCTCGGTGTCGAAGAACGCGACGTCACCCTTCTCCACCTCGAACACGGAAATGTCGGCACATCCACCGACACCGAGCCTACCCAACCCGTTCCGGCTGATGGCTCGAGCAGGATTGACCGTCGCGGCAGCCAGGACATCCTCGAGCGACATTCCGAGAGCGAGAAACTTCGAGAGACATGTCGGGAGATCGAACGCCGGGCCGAGGATGCTCCGCTGGTGGAGATCAGAGGAGATGACGTCAGGTAGGACGCCTGCAGCGAGCATTGCCTCCGCTACTCGGAACGAGAACGCTCCCGACCCGTGACCGACATCGAACAGCACGCCTCGCTCGCGGGCAGCCGTCACACTCGGGCGGATCCGGTCCTCTCCGTCGACGAGCGCCATGCTCTGGCCGGTTGCACAATGGGTCAGAAGATCGCCGGGGCGGAGAAGAGAGAGCACCTCATCGATCTCCGGGGGTCCAGCACCGATGTGGACCATCACGGGAAGCGCCGTCTCATCGGCAGCCTCGATAGCGCGGTGCAACGGCAGCAATCCCATGTCGCCGACCGCTCGACGATCGAGACGGCACTTCACCCCGACGAAGAAGTCTCGGTGTGCTGCGATTGTCGCGGCTGCCAGCTTCGCGTCGCAAAGCTCTTCGCGGCGCGACTCCCCTGTCTCGGCGACGAGTCCGATCGTGCTGATGTTGAGGAACGCATAGACCCGCGGCGAAGCCCGATCCGCGCAGTGGCGGAGAAACGCGTCCGCGCTGAAGGCTCCGGTAGATCCAGCGTCGACAAAGGTGGTGACGCCCGTGCGCCAAGCCACCGGCTCGGGGTCCACACCCCAAAAGGTGCCTCCGGGGAATATATGAGTATGGAGGTCGACGAGTCCGGGAACCACGATGCAGCCCGACGCGTCGACGATCTCGCTAGCGCTTCCGATCGCAAGGTCGGCACCTACGCTCGCGATGCGATCGCCGACGACACCGACGTCGAACTCTCCCGACAGGCCACCACCTCGGTCGATGACCCGGCCCCCACGTATGACGAGGTCGTAGCTCGTCGGCTCGGCTGAGCCGCTATCACCTTCGCCTGCGTCATCTGTCACCTGGAGCCTCCGAGACCCACGGTCATCACCAACACGATCCGCCTTGGGCGACTGCTTCCCGTCCAGACCTGATATTCCCCGACCAAGCCCGACATCACACTGTTCCTGACATATACACTACGGTGTGTAGTGTTGCTCCGTATGTCAAGTGCCCTGTTCGCAAGCTCCCGGGCTTGGCTATTCGACGCTCGATGGAGGTCGTGGCAGTCCGACACCCGTGACCTCCTCCGCGAAGCCCGGAGTGCCCGCTAGAAAACCCCCGTCGACCGGAAGGACCGCTCCGCTCACCCAAGCGGCCTCGTCTGAGGCGAGGAAGAGAACGGGTCCGACGACGTCTCCCGGCTCTCCCACCCGACCCTGGGGATACCAGGACGAGAGGCGGTCCAACGAGCCTGGGCGAAGCGCCTCGCGTTCGTCCCACGCCGG
>JAJZCK010000232.1 GCA_021846125.1 Actinomycetes bacterium
GCCAGGACTTCTCCGTCGCGACCGAGTACACAAAGACGCTGCGACCGCTGCTCTCCCGCTACGGCGACTCCGACGCGCTCACGCTCGTGCTCTACACCGTCGACGAGACTGTCTACTCGCGGGAGATCGGCCCGCTCGTGAGCTACTTCCCGGCGCTGCGTGCCGGAGCGCCCTGGTGGTTCCTCGACGCTCCCGACGCCATGCAGCGTGCGTTCACGGCGCTCGGAGAGACGGCGGGGATCGCGAACATGGCAGGCTTCGTGGACGACACGCGCTCGCTGTGCGGCATCGGGGCCCGCCACGACGTCGCGAGACGGGTCTGCGCCGGGTACCTCGCACGGCTCGTCTGCGAGCACCGTCTCGAGATCGACGAGGCGCTCGAGCTCGGTGCGGGCTTCGCCTACCACCGCCCGAAGGCGGTGTTCAAGGTCTGACCGGCGTCGGCCGGGTCGACCGTGGTCGGACGACGGGTTGCCTGGACCCAAAGGTCACGTGCGCGTCAACGCCTCCGCGCACCGCCAGGCGAGCGCCATCACCGTGAGGACCGGGTTGACAGCGCCGTTGGTCACGTGGACCGAGGAGTCGGCGACCCAGAGGTTCGCGTACCCGTGCACGCGACCGTCGGGCCCCGTCACGGACGTGGCGGGATCGTCGCCCATGCGGGCGGTGCCGGCCTGGTGCTGGCCGGCGCTCAGCCCGGTGCCGATCTGCGTGTGCCAGGTGCGCTCTGCACCTGCCTCGCCGAGCCAGGTCTCGGCGCGCTCGCCGAGCAGGGTCGCGGTGCGGATGGTCTCGGGGTGGATCGTGCCGGAGAGCATGGCGACGGGCAGCCCGAAGCGGTCGCGGACCGTCGGCGAGAGCCGGACGCGACATGAGGCGACAGGAACCTCCTCGGTCGGGCCCATCACGTGGAGCGTGCGTCGGTAGCCGACGCGCATCGCCTCCTTGCCTGCGAGCCCCCAGCGCGGCGCGTCCGGGGCGAGGCCGCTCGTGAGGTAGGAGAGCGGGAGCGGCACGAACTCGTTCGCGAGCATCCCCCCGCCGACGACGCCGGGGTTGCCGTGGGCGAAGCCGCAGGCCGCGACGGCGGGGCCCGGGCCGAGGCCGTCGCGCACGGGCTCGGCGAACAGCCCGAACGCTCCCGCGTAGCAATGTCCCTGGAGATGCCGCCCGACGTTGCCGGAGCGGTTGCCGAGACCGTCGGGGTCCCCGTCCGTCGCGCTCGCGAGGAGCAGGCGCGCGGTCTCGACCGCGCCCGCCGCGAGCACGACGTGGCCGGCGCGAAGCGTGCGGCGCGTGCCGTCGGCGGCGACGACCGCGACACCGGTGGCGCTGCCGTGCGCGTCGCAAAGGACGCGCTCCGCGAGCACCCCCGTGGCGAGGTCGCAGCACCCGGTGCGGAGCGCGCGGCGGATCGTCGTGTTGTGCGTGCCGTTCTTCGCGTCCGCAGGGCACGCGAAGCCGACGCAGCGGCCGCAGCGCTCGCATGCGGGGCGACCGTCGTGCTCGACGGTGTTGACGAGGAGGGGCGGTGGGCCGACCTCCCAGCCGAGGCGCCCGGCCGCGGCGGAGAGCAGCTGCGCCTCGGCGCCCGGTGCGAAGGCGGGCATCGGGTAGCCGCGCAGGCGCGCTCCTTGGCTCGAGGCGTGCGCAGCGCCGTCGCCCGCGGCGCCGACCGCCCACTCGACCCTGTCGTAGTACGGGGCCAGGTCGTCGTACGAGATCGGCCAGTCCGTAAGGGAGCTGTGCGCCGGGATGCCGTAGCGCGTCGCCATCGCGAAGTCGTCGGGGAAGAAGCGCCACGCCTGCCCGCCGTAGACGCGGGTGCCGCCCCCGAGCGTGCTCGCGTTGTTGTGGTAGCCCGCGTCGTGCGGCGCTGTGACGGACTCGTCGCCGCCGGTGGAGAGCAGGCTGCGAGGGTGGCCGACCGGTGGCGGCCCGGTGTTGCAGCCGTAGCGGGCGAGCCGGTGGTTGCGGAGGTGGTCGGTGCCGACGTCTGCGAAGGCGAGCCATTCACCGCGCTCGAGCAGCGCGACCGCGAGGCCGGCCTCGGCGAGGACCGCGGCGGCGACGCCTCCGCCTGCACCTGCCCCGACGACGACGACGTCGTAGCGCTCTCGTAGCTCGTGGACGGCATGGACGCGCGGTGCCGGCTCGGGCAGCGAGCCCGGCCCGGCGCCGGGCTGGCGAGCCCGGTAGCCGACCATCTCCCACGACAGCCGGCCCTCGTCCGCGTCGCGACCTGCGTCGCCGTAGTAGCCCTCGGTCACGACGCGGACGAGCGCGTCGCGCAGGGCGTGCGGCCGCGGCGCGTCGCCGGAGAGGAGGCGGTCCTGGTCCTTTGGGGCGAGCGCTGCGAACCCCGAGCCGTGGACGCGCCGCGCCTCGCTCTCGAGCCACGTGATCCCGGGGCCGAGGACGTCGAGCCAGAGCCCGGCGTGCGCGGAGGCCGCCTCGCGGTCGAGGTAGCCGAGAACGTCTTCTCCGGTGGCCGACGGCCAGCCGTCCCCTGCGGGGACGATCCGGTCGGCAGCGGCGGCGACGACCGCACGCAGCGTCGGGTCGGCGAGAGCGGGAGGGAGCTCGGGCACCGGCACCGGAGTCTTCTCAGTAGCCGGCCGCGGGGTCGACGAGACCCTCGAGCGGCTCGTCGGCAGCGAGGAGGCGGACGTTCGTCGCGATCCGCCGGGCGAGCAAGGGCCGGATCATCTCCCAGGTATCGGCCGTGTGCGGGGTGACGATGCAGTGGGGCTCGCTCCAGAGCGGGTGGTCGTCGGGGAGCGGCTCGGGGTCCGTGACGTCGAGGCCGGCGCCAGCGATCGCGCCGGTAGCGAGCGCAGCGACGAGCGCCTCGGTGTCGCAGACCGCACCGCGCGCGACGTTGACGAGGACGGCGCGCCGGTCCATGCGGGCGAGCTCGGCGGCCCCGAGGATGCGCGTCGTCTCCGGGGTGAGCGACAGCGCGAGGAACACGACGAGCGAGCCGGGAAGCGCGTCGGCAAGCCCTCCCGTCGCGACGGTGCGAGCCGCCCCGGGGAGCGGCACTGCGCTCCGGCGCACGACTGTCGCGCGAACGCGGAAGGGCTCGAGCAGCCGTAGCAGCGCCTGCGCGATCCCGCCCCCGCCGACGATGGTCACCCGCTCGTCGAAAAGACACGTACCCGCAGGCGATCCCCAGGTCCTCGCCCGGACCCGCTCGGGCAGGCCACGCAGGAGGGCGAGCGCGAGGAGCAGCGCGTGCTCGGCGACCGGCTCGCCGTACGCGCCCTTCGCGCAGGTAAAGCGCGGGCCCGCGCGGAGCACGGCGGAGGTCGCGAAGCGCTCGACGCCGGCTGCCGGCAGCTGGACCCAGCCGATGCGGGGGGAGTCGTGCAGCACGCGCGCGAGCCCGTCGGTGTCGCTCCCGGCCGTCCACACGAGCCCGACCGGCTCCGCGCCTGCCGACTCGTCGAGAGCGACTGCGACGCCGCCGCCGTCTCGCACGGCATCCATCGCCCATTCCTCGGCCACGGGGCCGACTGCGATCACAGGTCCGCTCATCGGGCGATCGTAGGAGACGGCCACAGCGAGCGCAGGCTCTCTACGAGGTGCGGGCTCTCTGCCAGGTGCGGGCTCACTTCTCGGCACCGGGTCCTCATGCGGCGTCGATCCCGGCGAGTCCGAGCAAGCGTGCCATGCGCGCTGCTGCGAG
>JAJZCK010000233.1 GCA_021846125.1 Actinomycetes bacterium
ACTTTGGCTGGTATCGCCGCCTGGCCGTCGGCGCTGCGCGCTATCCTGCCCCCGAGCTTCGCCAGGGCGGACGCGAAGCCTTCGACGCTTGCAGCTTCGACCGTGGTGAGAGCGGTGAGGGTGGCAGCGTCAAGCGGGGGCGCGTCTGCGGTGCGGACGGCATAGCTGCAATGCCCGTCGACGCGTTCGTCGCTATCCAAGGCTATCCCGGCACTTCGGAGGCGGTCGAGGTCGCGGTAAAGCATCTTTTTTCCGGCAGAGTCTGGAGGGTAGATGTGCTTGAGATCCTCGCGGACCTGCAGGGCCGTTCGGCGGAGCGGAGGTTCCGGGTGGCCCCACGAGACGCGGTGAGCGTCAGCCAGATATGTGTAGAGAACGTAGAGCCGCTCCTGGGGGTTAATGGTCATGCCGGTTCCTTTTAGCGCCGCTCGACGTCGATAGGGAAGACGACGATACGACGAGGGTGTGACCGTCAAGCCCGGTTCGCTGCCTCGGCGGCGCTGAGGCTTCTGGATCTTCTGGAACTACCTCTATTACCGCTGTTGGGACCCGGAAAGTCGGGCCGCCGCCGGGACCGACCCCCGACACGAGGACCATGGGCTCTCCCGGCGCGAGGTTGAGCAGGCACGACAGGGGTACGGACCGGGAGTCACGGCAGAGCGAGGAGCGTTTCGTGCGCCTGCGCGGACTATCGTCCGCGGGCACGAGCCGCCGTGCCGATCGTTCGTCAAGGTCGACGATGTAGAAGCTCGACTCGGGGCTGGCCCGCCATGTGCCCTTAGCGCAACGGGCGGCGACGGGGGGTTGTGCGGCCTCCGGGAATTTTGGCAAGTAGTTGGGCATGTCCATCCTGCAATTGACTACTACCCGCCTGGGACACGCGTCGGGACCGAGTCAACGAAAAAGTGCGACGTGTAGCATCCAGTCCTGGCCGTCACGGGGCTCGGTGCGTTGCGGCGATCGCAGGTCTGCGCCGCGCCGCGTTCGCCGACTGGACTCACAGGTGTCTATGGCGCACTCGTGAGCCAGTCCCTTACGACGGCGGTGGCCTCGAGGTCGTCGGCGTTGTAGGCGATGACCCGCTGTCGTAATGCTTCGGCGGCGGCGTCGCCGGAAAGCGACGCCCGGAACCACTGCACGCACTGGAGGCCTCCGGGGTCCTCGTCGCGCCAGGAGAACCCCGCGTGCGCGGCGATCTTCTTCAAGCCGAGTCCGTCGACCCCGAAGAAGTTGGCCCTGACGTGCGTCAGCAGGTCCACGAAGCAGCGTTCGATCACCGCTTCGACCGCGACGGCATCGATACGTCCCGCAGCGGCCGCAGCGCGCAGCAGTCGGGTTTCGGGGTCGTGGTAGTGGTAGACGGCGAGGCTGCGTTGGGTTGCTTCGGCCTCGACGACCTGCCGGTCGAGCCAGTCCCACATCGAAAATGTCGCGGCGGTAAGCTCCCCGGCGGTCGGGTCGGACCAGTCCGCGAAGGCACGGAAGGTTATCTCGCCGCTTCGGCGGTCGTGGCGGCGGGCGCCCCAGAGAAACACCTGGTCTTTGTAGTTGGCGTCTCGGTCGAACTCGGCGTCGAGGTCTATCTCGATATCGGCGCGCTGCACCGCGATCGGCCCGCGGGTGGTGCGTTCGACGCGGACGTTTCTGCGGGTGAGCTCGGCGCAGTGCGCCGCCCCGGCCAGCCGCGACCTCCACTGGGTGCGGTGGCTGACCTTGCCCCGGTAGTCGGCGAGGTGTTCCCAGTTACCCGGTCCTCCGGCTGTGGTGTGAAGCCGGGCGAGATCATCGAGGCTAGCGATCCCGCAGGCGCGAAGGGCTGTCCACTCTCGCCGGTCGAGCCGGCCGACCGCGTATGAGGGGTCTCGCACCAGCGCCGGTGTGCACACCTCGATCCACGGGCACCGGTCGCATTCCGGCTGCCATATCGGCTCGATCAGCGCAACAGATTCCGGGCCGCTGGCGGCGTCGGCGACCCGGAGACGGAAACCGAACTCGTGGTCGTAGCGGACCATGGCGCTTCGGACCTTCCAGCCGCGAGGGTCTGACGCGGAGTACGTCCGGAATCTGGGAAAATCGAGGTCGACCCAGACGCAGCCGACGGTCCCGTCGCCGCCTAACGTGTCGGTCCCGACCAGGGCGGTCCAGCGGTCGCCGGGGGCCGCGAAACCGCAAGCTTCGAGCATCCGCTGATAGTGGGCGCATTGAAGCACGTCAGCTTCTCGGTCGGCTTTGAGAGCTGTGGTGGAGTCGTAACTCATCGACGAGGGTCTGGGGGCGTTGAGCGACCCGGTCCACTCTCCATGGCCGCAGGCGAGGAAGGTGTGGCCTTTGATCTCGCCCACCCGGTAGCCGGCGCGGCCGTCGGACCGGTCTTCGCAGCGCACGAGGAGGTCCGGCTTGCCTGTCCGCCTGCCGGCCGGGTCGTCGGGAAGACGCCCGCCTGCGACGACGGAAGCCCCGCGGTTCATCGCTTCGACGGTGGCTTCGATCAGGTCTCCTGGCGCGAGATCGGCGTCGCTATAGTCGACAAAGTTGTCGCCGTGAGAGGTGGCCAAAGCGGCCCGGACCTGGGCTTCGAACGCGACACCGCCGTCCAACCGGGCCCGCAGTTCGGGATCGGGATTCCACTCTGGCGCCGCAAGGGTGACCTCGTTGAACACCCGGTAGGCGCACTGGCGGGCCGGGTAGGCGGCCAAGGCTATGAGCTTCGACCGGGCGGGGGCGGCAGGCGCCGGCGGGGCTGCGGACATGGACTCGAACTTAACCTCGGCCTGTGACATCGGCCGTCTCTGAAGCGCACGCGCCGAGGAGCGACTCGGCTCGGTTCCAGCCGTTCAAGCGTGGGCCGGGCAGGTGGCGGTTGTAGGCCTGGTCGAAGACGACAGCCCGGCCCCCCGCCGCGCGAATTGCGGAGATGTTGTCGGGGCTGTCGTCGATGAAAGTGGAATCGGCCTCGGCGAGAGACGCCTTATTACGCAGGAAACACAAATCCCAATAAGGGATGCGATGGCAGTCCAGCCACGCCAGCGTGTCCGCCCCGACCCGGCGGTGCTGGCCGGGCAGGATCAGCCGGTGGGTGACTATGCAGATCCTGGCGCCGCCCGCGGCAAGAGCCCCCAGCGCCGCCGGGGCTCCGTCGATCACCGGCAGGCGGGCGAACAGCCCGGCGTCCACCGCCCTACCGTGCGCCTCCAGGTAATCGCCGCGGGTTGCGAACCCCCAGCCCCACCTGGTCGGATCCCAGTCGCAAGTGGGCGGTAGCGCTGAAGTGTCGACGCCGCGCTCGGTGGCGACGAAGTCCCGCAGCCCGCTCTCGTAGTCGGCGCACACCCCGTCCAGGTCCACGGCAAAGACAGGGTCGGCACCCACGGCACCACTATCGGCACCGAAGCTCGCGTCCTTGACTCCACGAAATCCGCGCGTGGCGTTACAGGTCACTCCGGCCTGCAGCGCGACCGTCGCGCGAGACGTCCGGGCAGGCGACTCAGCACGCCCCGCACAGCCCGACACCACAACCCCCGCAGGCGACCGCCGGGCGCGCCAGGTCCGCCAGGTGCGCCGGGCCGGCTCAGCGTTGTGGTTGGGTCCTGCCCATCGTCGTCGGGGTTCGAAGTGACGGCCATTGCGGCCCGGTAGCGCCACTGGCCGGCGAAGACGTCTACCTCGGTGAGGTGGCCTTTCG
>JAJZCK010000234.1 GCA_021846125.1 Actinomycetes bacterium
GCCGCTGCGCGACCAGGCGAGGACGTGCATGTCGAACGCGAGCGCGCGGCGCGCCACCGCCGTGCCGATACGTCCTGCCCCGAGGATCCCGATCGTCGCCCCCGACAGCTCGAGGCCGAGCATGAAACCCGGGTCCCACGTCCGCCATCTGCCGTCGATCACGGCGTCTCGCGCCTCGACGAGACGCCGGCTCGCGGCGAGCACGAGCGCGAAGGCGAGGTCCGCGGTCGCCGCGGTGAGGACGCCAGGCGTGTTGCCGAGGGGCACTCCCCGGCGGGTCAGCGCAGCGACGTCGACGTTGTCGGTGCCGACCGCGAGGTTGGACACGACCCGCAACGTCGGGCAGGCGAGCAGGAGGTCCTCGCCGACCCTGTCCGCCGGCGTCGCGAGCAGGCCGGCAGCACCGGCGCAGGACTCGCGCAGCCACGCGTCCGGCGGCGGGTCCGGCTCGCGCCACACCTTCGCGACGACGTGGCGGGCGAGCCGCCGGCTGGGCCCGTCCGGAAGCGATCGGGTGAGGACGACTCGCGGGCGCGAGTCGTCCTCCGGCTCGTCGCGCACGAGCTCGCCGGCCCTCGGGTCCGTCAGAGGACCGCGAGGATCGCGTCGGCCGAGCTCACGTCGAGACCTGACTTCGGCTCGACCGCGAGATGCGTCACGACGCCGTCCTCGATGACGGCTGCGTAGCGCTGCGAGCGCGTGCCCATGCCGAAGCCGCTGCCGTCGAGCTCGAGGCCCATCGCCTTCGCGAAGTCAGCGTTGCCGTCCGCGAGCAGCACGACGGAGTCGCCGACTCCTTGCGACGACCCCCAGGCGCCCATCACGAAGGCATCGTTGACCGAGACGCAGGCGACGGTCGTGACGCCCTTCGCACGGAGGTCGTCGGCACGCACCACGAAGCCGGGAAGGTGGTAGTCAGAGCACGTCGGCGTGAAGGCTCCGGGGACCGCGAACAGGACGACCTTGCCGGAGCCGAGCACCTCGCCGGTCTCGACCGGCTTCGGTCCTTCGCTGGTCATCGTCGTGAGCGTGACGTCTGGGATACGGTCGCCGACTGCGATTGCCATCTCGGTCGCTCCTTGTCCGCCCCGGTTGGACAGGGCCGTCGTGCGGGCCGGCCCAGGGGCGGGCTGTCGGCTCCGATCCGTCACCTTAGGGCAGGCAAGCGGCTGGCCGGACGGTGCCGTCGGGACGGACAGCAGCGGCGGAAGAGGCTCTAAGGCGGGCACCGGACACCTTGCCCCCCGGCTCCTCGCCCCCTCCCGCCGTCACGGCGACCGCTCTCACATCTCGTCGTCGACGAGGCGGAACTGGCGGAGCTTCGCGATGCGGTGGTGCGCCTCGACGAAGCGGACGGTGCCGGTGCGTGAGCGCATCACGAGAGAGCGTGTCGTCACCGCGTCCCCGCCGTAGTGGACGCCGCGTACGAGGTCGCCGTCGGTGATGCCGGTGGCCGCGAAGAAGCAGTTGTCCCCGCGCACGAGGTCGTCAGTCGACAAGGTCGCGTCGAGGTCGTAGCCGGCCGCCTCGGCAGCGGCCCGCTCGGCGTCGCTTCGCGGCGAGAGCCGGCCGAGGATCTCGCCGCCCATCGCCTTCAAGGCGGCGGCCGCGAGCACGCCCTCGGGGGTCCCTCCGGTCCCCATCAGCACGTCCGCTCCCGAGTCCGGCACCGCCGTCGAGATCGCACCGGCGACGTCGCCGTCCGCGATGAGACGGATGCGCGCACCGGCGCGTCGGATCTGGTCGATCAGCTCGTCGTGGCGCGGACGGTCGAGCACGACGACCGTCAGCTCCCGCAGTGCGGTCCCGGTCGCACGCGCGACCTCTCGGAGGTTCTCCAACGGGCTGAGCTCGAGCGAGACCTTGCCGGCGGCACCCGGGCCGACGGCGATCTTGTCCATGTAGACACACGGGCCGGGGTCGAACATCGAGCCGCGCTCGGCGAGCGCGATGACACAGAGCGCCCCGCCGCGGCCGAGCGCGGTCGGGCGCGTCCCGTCGATCGGGTCGACGGCGATGTCGACCTCGGGCGGTGTCCCGTCTCCGATCCTCTCGCCGTTGTAGAGCATCGGCGCCGCGTCCTTCTCGCCCTCGCCGATGACGACGACGCCGTCCATCGCGACGGTCTGGAGCACGTGGCGCATCGCGTCGACAGCGGCGCCGTCTGCCCCGTCCTTGTCGCCCCGTCCCATCCATTGGCTCGCCGCGATCGCGGCGGCCTCGGTGACGCGGACGAGCTCCATCGCGAGGTTGCGGTCCGGGGCCTGGCGGGGAGGTGTCACCGCGCGGACGCTAGTGGCGGCGGGCACGGACTGAGAAGCGGGCCGCTTCGTAACGTCCCGTGCCGACCGTCCCGCCGCCGCCCCACCGCTTCCTAACCCGCCCAGACCGGCCCCGACGGGTAGCTGAACTGCTCGAGCGAGGCGAGGTGCATCTCGGTCGATGCTCCAGGTGCGCTCGGTGCGACATAGCGGCCGCGTCGGACGACCGCGGGTGCGACGAAGTGCTCGTGGAGGTGGTCGATCCACTCGACGCGCCGTCCCTCGGAGCGTGTGGACACCGCGGCGTAGTCGAAGAAGGCGAGGTGCTGGACCGCTTCGCAGAGCCCGACCCCTCCTGCGTGCGGGCAGACCGGCACACCGAACTTCGCCGCGAGAAGCAGGTTGGCGATGTTCTCGTTCACACCGGCGACCCTGCAAGCGTCGATCTGCATGACGTCGATCGCACCGGCCTGGAGGAGCTGCTTGAACACCACACGGTTCGCGACGTGCTCGCCGGCTGCGACGGGCATCGGTGCGATTGCCCGGCGGATCGCGGCCGTCGCGAGGATGTCGTCGGGGCTCGTCGGCTCCTCGAGCCATGCGATGTCGAAGCGCTCGAGCTCGCGTGCCCAGGTGATCGCCTGCTCGGTCTCGAAGACCTGGTTCGCGTCGACCGCGATGCGCGTCGTCGGGCCGAGGAGGTCGCGGGCGAGGCCGAGCCTGCGGACGTCGTCGTCGAGGCTCCTGCCGATCTTCAGCTTCACCTGCGCGAAGCCGTCCTCCTGCGCCTCGACCAGCAGTCCCTTGAGGCGCTCGTCGGTGTAGCCGAGCCAGCCGGGCGACGTCGTGTAGGCCTCCACGCCGTCGGCCTCGAGCGCGGCGATGCGCGCCGCCTTGCCCTGCTGACCTTCCTCGAGGATCTCGAGTGCCTCGTCCCGATTGAGGACGTCGGACAGGTAGCGCAAGTCGACGAGGTCCAGCAGCTCTCGTGCCGAGAGGCTCGCGAGCCACTTCCACAGCGGCAGGCCCGCACGCTTCGCGGCAAGGTCGAACAGCGCGTTCAGCACGGCGCCGATCGCCATGTGCATGACGCCCTTCTCCGGCCCGAGCCAGCGCAGCTGGCTGTCGCCGACGAGGCGGCGCGAGATCCCACCGAGGTCGTCGAGCGTCGCGTCGAGGTCGAGACCCGTGACGAGCGGCTCCAGCGCACGGATCGCCGCAAGCTCCACGTCGTTGCCGCGCCCGATCGTGAACACGAAGCCGTGCCCAGAGCGCGCCTCGTCGCTCGTGCGCAGCGTCACGTACGCGGCCGCGTAGTCCGGGCTCGGGTTCATCGCGTCGGAGCCGTCGAGGGTCGCGGACGTCGGGAAGCGGACGTCGTAGGTCTGAAAGCCCGTGATGCTCGTCATG
>JAJZCK010000023.1 GCA_021846125.1 Actinomycetes bacterium
CCGCCGTGACTGCCATGGCCTACCCGCCTTCCCGAGACCTCGCCACCCTGTGACCGCCGGGCAGCCGGGGCACGCCTCACACCGGACTGGTTGGTGCGTGATCCTTGCAGGCTGCGCGGCGAGGGTCAAGGATTCTGCCGTGAGGTCGCGAAAACGTCGCGATGCCGCCGCCCGCCGGCAGGAGAGCCCGAGCGCGCAGACGCGCGCCGTCGCGCCCTCTAGGCTTCTTGCATGCAGACGTCGGTCGTCGACTTCGCGTTCTCGAGGCCCGCGCCGGCTGCGATCAAGGCATCCGGCTACGCCGGCGTGATCCGCTACCTGTGCACGGATCCGGCGAAGGCGATCGGGAGCGCCGAGGCTGCGGGCTACCTCGCCGCAGGGCTGAGCATCGCCCTCGTCTACGAGGACGGGGCCGCCGACGCGAACGGGGGTGCCGCAGTCGGTGTCGAGAAGGCAGCAGTCGCCGGACCAGAGCTGAGCGCTCTCGGCGTGCCCGCGGGAAGACCCGTCTACTTCGCGGTCGACGAGGAGCTCTCGGCGAGCCTCTACCCGAGCGCCTGGGCCTGCGTCGAGACCTTCGCCCGGACCCTCGGGCGCCCCGCTGCGGTCTACGGCCCGCGCCCGCTCCTCGCATTCTGCAAGCAGCACGGCGCCCTCTACCTCTGGGAGACCGGCGCGGCGTCGTGGAACACCGGCCCGGAGCCTCCCGACGTGCAGCTGCACCAGCTCGCCGCGCAGGTCGTGATCGACGGTGCGATCGTCGACGTCGACGTCGCGTCCGTCGCCGACTGGGGCCAGTGGCCCTACCAATCCCCGGCGCCGTCACCGGTGACGGGCCCTCACCTGGAGTTGAACGTGGCCATCCATACCGTATCGATCCACACGGACAGCAACGGCGACGGCTTCGCCGAGACGACGATCCCCTGGAGCCAGTACGTCGCCGTCGCCCACGAAGGGACCCGTGACGCTGCGCACTTCGCAGCGGGCGAGGCCCACGTCGCAGAGGTCGGCGGTCGCATCGCAGTCTCGGTGACCGGCGCTGTCCGTCAGGGAGTCGCCGTCGTTCTCGTGACTGCGCTGAGCTAGTCCCGCGCTGAGCTAGTCCCGCGCTGGGCTCGTCCCGCGCTGGGCTAGTCCTGCGCTGGGCTCGTCCCGGTGGCCGGCCGGTCGGGCGACGGCCACGTCGCAGGGCGCGGCCCGGACCCGAGCGACGTCCGGTAGCCTCGGCCGACGTGGAGCGCGCCGTCCTCGTCCGGTATCGGGTCATGGCCTACGTCACCGCCACGCTGCTCGCGATCCTCGTCTTCGTCGGGATCCCGCTGCAGTTCGCCGCGAGCAAGCCGGAGGTCGTCAACACTGTCGGAACGATCCACGGCTTCTGCTACATGGTCTACCTCGTGGTCGCCTTCGACTTCACGAGGAAGCTACGGGTCCCGACGGGACGCATGGTGCTCGTGCTGCTGGCCGGCACGATACCGTTCTGCTCGATCGTCGCCGAGCGCAAGCTCACGAAGCTCTACGACCGCCATGTCGTCACCGCAGGTGGAGTCGGCGACGTGGGCAGTGCCGCCGAGGTCGGCTAGCAAGCACGCCCGGCCGCGGCACCTCTCAAGGACCGCCCCTACCGTGCCGTTAGCGTCGAGGTCTCCTTCACGGAGGCTGCGGATCCACCCTCGAGCCGACACACGAGGCCAAGCGCCGATGACCATCTCGCCGATCCAGAGCCCTGCCGGCATCCCCGTGCCGGTCATCCCCGTGCTGGTAAGGACAACGGCAGCCAGCGCGCCGCCATTGAGCGCGTCTGCCCGGCCGGGCACCGAGGATCCGGCGACCGGGGTCCTCAGCGCGCTCACGCCGAGCGACCGGAGCCTGATCGCCGCCGCGACCGGCGTCGTCATCTCGCCGAGCGGGGCGGTCGTGAGCGGAGCCGGCTACGTCGCGCAGGGCAACACCGGCTCGGTCGAGGATTTCGCCTTCGTCATCGCCGCGGCACGCCAGATCGGCGCGATCCACGGGAGGCTCACACCTCAGTCCCTCGCCGGTCTATTCCCTCCTTACATCACGCAGGGCTCGTCCGCTCTCTCCGCGGCCGTCGCGAACGCGTCGACGCTGCTCGCTACCTCGCCGGCCGGCCCGCAGCCGGTGTCGTCGGCTCGGACGACATCGCCCGGCTCTGCGGGCGCGTCGCCGCAGCGGCCGGCAGCCGGGCCCGGGCTCGCGGTGGGTGCCGGCACGGTCGCGGAGACGGTCGGGACGTCGCTCATCTTCGACGCGCGCGCCTGAGGGCCCGCCGGCGGGCCGGCGGCGCTGCACCAGGCCGGCAACGTGCGTCCGACGGCGCTGTCGGGACCGGTGTGAGCGCCCACCTGGTCCGGCATGACCGAGGGCGACTCGATGCCCTACGCTCGGTCGGGAGCCGGGCACGCGCCGAGAGCTGCCGTCCCGACCTGGGCGGCCGCACCACGTGGCACCTGACCGGCACCGCTCGCGACCGACGAGACGACCGACGGGAGATGCGTGCCCATGACCGAGACCCCCCTGCGCCAGCGGGCAGCGTGGCGAGCGCTCGAGGCGCACCACGCTGCGATCTCCGGCCGGCACCTGCGTGAGCTGTTCGCCGAGGACCCCGGACGGGGGGAGCGCCTCGTCGTCGAGGCCGCCGGGCTCTACCTCGACTACTCGAAGAACCGTGTCACCGACGAGACGATGGCGCTGCTCGTGCGGCTCGCCGAGGAGTGCGGGGTCGCCGAGCGGCGGGACGCGATGTACCGGGGCGAGCACGTCAACGTCTCGGAGGACCGGGCGGTGCTCCACGTCGCGCTCCGGATGCCACGCGGCGCCTCGCTCGTCGTCGACGGCGTCGACGTCGTCGCAGAGGTGCACGGCGTGCTCGACAAGATGGCGGCCTTCGCAGAGCGCGTCCGGTCCGGCTCCTGGCTCGGCCACACGGGCCGGCCGATCCGCAACGTCGTCAACATCGGCATCGGCGGTTCGGACCTCGGGCCCGTGATGGCCTACGAGGCGCTGCGCCACTGGTCACGCCGGGACATGACCTTCCGCTTCGTCTCGAACGTCGACGCGACGGACCTCGTGGAGGCGACTCGGGACCTCGACGCCGCAGAGACGCTCTTCGTCGTCTCGTCGAAGACCTTCGGCACCCTCGAGACCCTGACCAACGCCCGCTCGGCGCGCGCATGGCTCGTCGCGCAGCTCGGGGACGAGGCGGCGGTCGCGAAGCACTTCGTCGCGGTGTCGACCAACGCGGAGCGTGTCGGGGAGTTCGGCATCGACACGGCGAACATGTTTGGCTTCTGGGACTGGGTCGGCGGCAGGTACTCGATGGACTCCGCGATCGGCCTCTCGACGATGCTCGCGATCGGCCCGGCGTCGTTCGAGGAGATGCTCGCCGGCTTCCACGAGATGGACGAGCACTTCCGCACCGCGCCTCTCGCGAGGAACGTCCCCGTCCTTCTCGGCCTGCTCGCCGTCTGGTACGGCGACTTCTTCGGCGCGCAGACCCAGGCCGTGCTCCCCTACGAGCAGTACCTGAAGCGCTTCCCCGCCTACCTCCAGCAGCTCACGATGGAGTCGAACGGCAAGCACGTCACCCTCGACGGCTCGGCGGTCGACTACGAGACGGGGGCGATCGTCTGGGGCGAGCCGGGGACCAACGGCCAGCACAGCTTCTACCAGCTCCTCCACCAGGGGACCAAGCTCGTGCCGGTCGACCTCGTCGGCTTCGCCACCTCGCTCAACCCCCTCGGCGACCACCACGACATCTTGACGGCGAACGTCTTCGCGCAAGCAGAGGCTCTCGCCTTCGGCCGCACCGAGGCCCAGGTCCGCGCCGGAGGCACCTTGGACAGCGTCGTCCCGCACAAGGTGATGGAAGGCAACCGCCCGAGCAACGTCCTCCTCGCGGCACAGCTCAGCCCCCGCGTCCTCGGCGCCCTCGTGGCCTGCTACGAGCACAGCGTGTTCAGCCAAGGCGCGATCTGGGGAGTCGACTCGTTCGACCAGTGGGGCGTCGAGCTCGGCAAGGAGCTCGCGTCCCGCATCGTCCCCGAGCTCGCGGCGCCGTCCCTCCCGGAGCTCGCTCACGACTCGTCCACCAACGCTCTCGTCCGGCGCTACCGCTCGCTCAACGGCCGGTGACCGGGCACGGGGATCCGGCAAGGCGATCACGCGCCGTGAGCTCGCAGGCACAAGGGTCGTACGCACATAGGTCGGACGCACGAAAGCCGCACGCACAGATCTCGCACACGACGGACCGACACGACGAACGAGGAGACTGACATGGCCACGGACAACCCGATGCAGCTCGGCATGGTCGGGCTCGGACGCATGGGGGCGAACCTCGTCCGCCGGCTCATGCGCGACGGCCACCGCTGCGTCGCCTACGACGTGAGCGAGGCAGCGGTCGCCGGCCTCGTCGCCGAGGGTGCCACTGGCGCCTCGTCGCTCTCGGACCTCGTCGCGAAGCTCGAGCGTCCCCGCGCGCTCTGGCTCATGCTCCCGGCGGGCATCGTCCAGTCGACCCTCGACGAGCTCGTGCCCCTCCTCGACGAAGGAGACGTCGTCGTCGACGGTGGCAATTCCTTCTACCGTGACGACATCGCCCGCGCGAAGGCGCTCGCCCCGCGAGGCGTCCACTACGTCGACTGCGGCACGAGCGGCGGCGTCTGGGGCCTCGAGCGCGGCTACTGCCTCATGATCGGCGGCGAGGACGCGACGGTCCGCCACCTCGATCCGCTGTTCAAGACGATCGCGCCCGGGACAGGCGACGTGGCCGCGACCCCGGGGCGCACCCGCACCGACGGCACCGCCCAGGACGGCTACCTCCACTGCGGGCCGAGCGGCGCCGGGCACTTCGTGAAGATGGTCCACAACGGCGTCGAGTACGGGATGATGGCCGCGATCGCCGAAGGCCTCAGCATCATCGAGCACGCGGACGCAGGCAACCACGAGGAGGAGGTCGACGCCGAGACCACGCCGCTGCGCGACCCCGACGCCTACCGCTACGAGATCGACGTGGCAGAGGTCGCGGAGGTCTGGCGCCGCGCGTCGGTCGTCAGCTCCTGGCTCGTCGACCTCGTGGCGAGCGCTCTCGCCCGCTCGCCGAAGCTCGACGACTTCTCCGGCAGGGTCTCGGACTCGGGCGAGGGCCGGTGGACGGTGGAAGCTGCCGTCGACACCGGCGTCCCCGCGGCCGTCATCACCGCCGCGCTCTACGAGCGCTTCGAGTCCCGCGCGAATGGCCAGTTCACCGGCAAGGTGCTCTCGGCGATGCGCGCGGAGTTCGGCGGGCACGCCGAGAAGAAGGGCTGACGAGGTGGTCGGCGAGCGCCCCGCCGGCACCCGCCCGGCCGCGCCGCGCCCCGGGGTGCCGCGGCCGGACGACCACGTCGTCGTGCTCTTCGGCGCCACCGGCGACCTCGCGAAGCGCAAGCTCTTGCCGGGACTGTTCCATCTCGCGACGAGCGGGCTGCTCCCGGAGCACTACCGCGTCGTCGGATCCGCCCCCGCAGCCGTCGCGCTGGACGACGAGGAGTTCCGCCGCCACGCGCGCGACGCCGTCGCCGTCGCCGAGCACGGCATCACGAAGCCCGAGGGACCTGCGTGGGAGAGCTTCGAGCGGTCGCTCTCCTTCGCCGCCGCAGACCCTTCCGACACGTCCCCGCTGTTCGCGAAGCTCGCCGAGGCGGAGCGGGCCGTCGGCGGCACCCCCCGGCGGCTCTTCCACCTCGCCGTCCCGCCGCCCGCGTTCCCGAGCGTCGTCGCGATGCTCGGCGCCGCCGGGCTCGCAGAGGGCGCCCGGGTCATCGTCGAGAAGCCGTTCGGCACCGACCTCGCCTCGGCTCGGGCGCTCAACGCCACCATCCACGAGGTGTTCGACGAGTCCCAGGTCTTCCGGATCGACCACTTCCTCGGCAAGGAGTCGGTCGACAACATCCTCGCCTTCCGCTTCGCGAACGGGCTCTTCGAGCCGATCTGGAACCGCGAGCACGTCGCGTACGTCCAGATCGACGTCCCCGAGACGCTGGGGCTCGAGGGCCGCGCCGGCTTCTACGAGGGCACCGGTGCGTTTCGCGACATGGTCGCCACGCATCTCCTCCAGGTCCTCGGCTTCGTCGCGATGGAGCCGCCCGTGACCTTGTCGGCGAAGTCGCTCCGGGACGAGACGGCGAAGGTGTTCGAGGCGATGGCGCCGGTCGAGCTGCACGACGTCGTGCGGGGCCAGTACGACGGCTACCTCGACGAGCCGGGTGTCGCACCTGGCTCGACGACCGAGACTTTCGTGGCGCTGCGTGTGCTCGTCGACAACTGGCGCTGGCACGGCGTGCCGTTCTACCTCCGCACGGGGAAGTGCATGGCGGCGAGCCGCCAGGTGGTGACGATCGGCTTCCGCCAGCCGACGCTCCGCATGTTCGACCTCGGGACGCGCCAGGCATGGTCCGACGCGGGCAACGAGCTCGTCATCGACTTCGAGGACCCGGGCTCGATCTCCGCGCGGTTCCTCGCGAAGGAGCCCGGACCGGCGATGCGCCTCGGGACGGCCGCCATGACCTTCTCCTACGACAGCTCGTTCGCGACGGCGAACGACCTCGAGGGCTACGAGCGGCTCATCCTCGACGCGATGCTCGGCGACCAGTCGCTGTTCACCCGTGCCGACGGCATCGAACGTCTCTGGGAGGTGTCCGCTCCACTGCTCGAGAGCCCGCCCCCGATCGAGACCTACCCGAAGGGCTCGTGGGGACCGACCTCGGTCCGGCGCATCCCTGCGCCGCACCGCTGGCACCTGCCGGAGCGCTCGTGACGAGCGCCTGGGCCGTGCGCCGAGAGCGCGCCGGGGCGGCTCAGTGCGGCAGCGGCGTGGCGCTCGGCGCCGGGATGTAGGCGACGCCGCCGACGGCCGTCACCGTGAAGCTCTCCGAGAGGTGGCTCAGGTGGCCCGCGCTGACCTGCGCGAGCGCGGTCCCGCCGGCCTCCTCGTCGAACGCGAGCAGCTCGCCTCCGCTGTTCGCGATGCACGCGCGCTGCGCGATCGAGACGATCCCGTGCGTCTGCGGCGTCGTCTCGGTGTAGGCGGTGCCGGCCACCTTCGCGACCGTGCACGAGCCGGCCCTGCGGAGCACCACGCCGAAGGAGCGCAGCAGCCCGACCCAGGCCTTCGCCGCGGTGACCTCGCCGCTGTTGGCCCAGTAGTCCTTCGGCTCGGGCACCGCCTCGGTGAGCGAGCCGAGCACCTCGTAGGTCTTCGCGCCGACGACGATCGTGCGCGCCGGATGGTGCGAGGCCCCGATGAAGGCGTCGACCTCGAAGTCCGTCGGGCTGTGCGCCCGCCCCACGATGACGATGCCGGCCGTCCCGCTCCCGTCCGCCGACCTGTACGCGAAGTCCCGCAGCTTCGTCAGCGCAGCGAGGTCCGTCGCCGGGCCGCTGCGAAGGCTCGCGCTCGCCGGACCGGGCAGTGCGGACACCGCGGCGAGCGCACCGAGCGCCGCGCAGGCAGCGGCGGCGACCCGGCGGGGCGCGGGCAGTGACCGGGAGAGGGCGGCGGGCATGGCGCGGATCGTACTTCTCGACACGGTCCGCGTCCGAAGCGCCGCACGACGGTGGCGCGGATCTCGTCCGGCCCGAGGGCGCGGCCGATCGCCTCGAGGAAGCGCCCCCGCTCGGCGGCTGGCGGCCGGCGGGTCAGCGCTTGACGAGCACCATCGTCCAGGGGTGAGGGTCGATCTGGAAGGTGAACCTCGTCCCGGCGGGGACCCGCGCGAAGCTCGACACCTGCGCCTGCCAGTCGACCCGCCCGAGGGGCCGGTAGTGCCAGTCCTGCGGCACGCCGAGCACGGCGACGGCCCCGGCGAGGACGACCCCCGCGGCGAGCATCGCCCGGGGCCGCCGTCGTGCCACGAGCCAGACCGTGTCCGCGAGGAGCGCGAGCGTCGGGTAGAGCCAGTAGCGCATCTGGCCGTCGTAGACGAGGGCGAGCCACTGGGGCCGGGCGATGCTCACGACCGGCGTGAGGAGCGAGGCGGCGAGCACGAGGCCCGCGAAGACGTTGAGCAGGCGCAGCTCGAGTGGACCCAGCGCGACGGCAGCGAGCGCGAGGAGCGCTCCCGCGCCGGCGAGCACCGAGCACACGACGAGCGCGTGGCCGCCGGCGAGCACGGACGTGACCGTCGACTGGCCGAGGAAGGTCCCCCCGACGACCTCGCCGCCGAGGATCTCGACGAGGCGCGGCAACGTCGCACCGAGCGGGCCGTAGTGGCCGCGCGGCGAGCCCGCGAGCTCGTAGACCTGCACGGCGGAGCAGGCCGCGACACAGGAGGCGAGCACGATCGACCAGGCTTCCCGCCGGGCGAGGAGCACGACGACGGCGACGGGGAGCAGCGCCAGGCAGAACGGTCCCGTGAGGCCGGACAGCACGACGACCGCGACGTCGAGCACGCGCCACGCGCCCCCGGCCGGCGTGGCGAGCACCACGAGCAACGCGAGCAGGCCGAGGTGCCACTGGGCGTTCGTGAGGTTGAGGTTCACCTCCCGGGAGTTCGGGACGCCGAGGTACGCGGCCGCGAGGAGGAGCCGGACCGAGCGGCGCGGCACGAGGTGCGCGAACCGGCGGCTCGCGACGAGCGCCGCGGGGAGCACCTGGACCGCGAGCGCGAAGAGCACGAAGAGCAGCGGCAGGCGCCCGAGCGGCACGACGAGCCCGAGGTCGGCGACGAGGCGCGGGAAGGTCTGCAGGTAGCCGGTGTGCGGATCGAGCAGCGGCGCGAACCATCCCCGGTTGTAGGCGCCGGCGAACCAGTCGCGACCGTCCTCGGCCCAAAGCTCGGGGTGGACGAGCGCGGCGAAGCTACGCGAACCGCACACGAGCACGCCGACCGCGAGCACGCCGAGCGGCACGAGGCCGTCCGAGAGCCGTGCGGCCGCGGGGCGCCGCGCGCGGTCGACGTCGGCCGCCGAGGCGGCGAGCAGTCGTGAGGTGGGGCGGTCAGCGAGCATCGTCGGGCCGGTCGCGACCGGCGGCGACCGTCGCCTCGAGGAAGGTCAGGAAGTCGGAGCGCTCGGCGACGAGCTTCGCGGTCGGCTTGCCCGCTCCGTGGCCCGCCGAGGTCTCGACCCGGAGCAGGACGGGCGCGTCGCCCGCCTGGGCGGCCTGGAGCGCGGCAGCGAACTTGAACGAGTGGCCGGGCACGACGCGGTCGTCGTGGTCCCCCGTCATCACCATCGTCGCCGGGTAGCTCGTGCCCGGGCGCACGTTGTGCAGCGGCGACCAGCTCCGCACGAAGCGGTAGTGGTGGGCGTCGGCCGGGTCGCCGTAGTCGCTCGTCCACGCCCAGCCGATCGTGAAGGCGGTGAACCGGAGCATGTCGAGCACCCCGACCTCGGGCACCGCCGCGCCGTACAGCTCGGGGTGCTGGGTGCAGCACGCCCCGACGAGGAGCCCGCCGTTCGACGCGCCGTTCGCCGCGATGCGCTCCGGGCGCGTCCAGCCCGACGCGACGAGGTGGCGCGCGCACGCGCAGAAGTCGTCGAAGACGTTCTGCTTGTGCTCGAGGCGTCCCGCGTCGTACCAGGAGCGCCCGTACTCCCCGCCGCCACGCAGGACCGCGACGGCGAGCAGGCCGCCACGCTCCGTCCAGGTCGCATGCGTCGCCGAGAACGCCGGCGTGACCGGGACGTCGAAGCCCCCGTAGCCGTAGAGCAGGACCGGTACGTCGCCGTCCGGCAGGACGTCCCGCCGCCGGGTGAGGAACAGCGGCACCCGTGTCCCGTCGCCGGAGACCGCGAAGACCTGTTCGGTCACGAGGTGCTCGGGGGAGATGCGCGCCGCCGAGCGGCGGACCACCGTCGTCGTGGCTGTCACGAGGTCGTGGGAGAGCAGCACGCCCGACTCGGTGAAGGACGTGAAGCCGAGCTGGACGGTCGTGCTGCCCGGGCGCCCTTCGAGGCCGGTGAGCGAGCCGAAGCCGGGGAGCGGGATCTCGCCTTGCCCCGGGACACCGGGCAGTGGGCCGCCGAGCGCGTGCACCACGACCCTCGCGTGCGCGTCGCGCAGGTAGTGGCAGACGAGCCTGTCCCCGCAGCGCACCACGTGGAGGAGCGTGTCGCCCGTCTCCGGGACGACCTCGGTCCAGCTCTCGCGCCCGGTCCGCCCGAGCGGCGCGACGACGACCCGCCCGCGCTCGGCGCCGTGGTCGGTGCGGAGGTAGAAGTCCTCGCCGAGGTTCGTGACGTAGCTGGCCGCCGACGCGAAGTCCGCGACGAGGGGCCGGAACCCTGCGGCGGGATCCTCGAGGTCGAGCACGTGCACCTGGCTCTCGGGGAACGTCCCCCGCGCGACGGTCACGACGAGGTAGCGGCCGTCGTCGCTCACCTCGGCTCCCGGCAGCCACTCGGGCTCGTCCGGCGCTTCGAACACCAGCTCGTCCGCCTCCTGGGGCGTGCCGACGCGGTGGAGGCAGACCCGGAGCAGCCTGCTCTCCGCGAGGTGCTCCTCGCCCGACGCCGGCCTCGCCATGGCCCCGTAGTAGAAGCCGGAGCCGTCGTGCAGCCACGCTGCGGTGGAGAACTTCGACCACTCGACGACGTCGTCCAGGTCCTCCCCCGTCGTCACGTCGCGGACGCGCCAGGTCATCCAGTCCGAGCCGGCCGCGCTCGTCGCGTAGGCGAGGAGGATGCCGTCCTCGCTCGGGGCGAACGCGCTGACGGCGACCGTGCCGTCGTCGGAGAGCACGTTGGGGTCGAGCAGGACCCGTGCGCCGTCACCCGCGTCCCCGGTGCGCCAGGTGGCGGGGCCTGCGCCGGCCGGATCGGTGACGTAGAGCACCGGCTGGTCCTGGAGGCCGGAGTTGCGGAGCTGGAACGACCGGCCGCCCCGCTCGACCGGGACGCCCCACCTCGGGTAGTCCCACAGCTCCGCGAGGCGCGCCCGGATCGCGTCTCGCTCCGGGACGGCCGCGAGGAACGACTCGGTCCGTGCGTTCTGCGCGTGGACCCAGGCGGCGGTCTCGGGAGCGTCGGTGTCCTCGAGCCAGCGGTAGGGGTCGGCGACGAGCTCTCCGTGGTGGTCGTCGACGACGTCGCCACGCCGCGCCACGGGCGGTGGCGCCAGCGCGGGCCACGTCCTCGGTCCGCTCTGCCCGGTCACGGCCACCTCCCGCCAGCGCTCCCTGCGATGCCGGGCGCAAGGCTACGGCCAAGCGCGCCCGCTCGGGAGACGCTGCTCGGGAGCGGCCGTGCCGGGCGACGGCGAGTGCTCAGGCCCTCCAGTCCGCCGTCCGCTCGGGGCTCGCCTTCGCGAGCGCCTCCCGCACGCCCGCCGCGTCGAGGTCCGCGCCGTAGACAGGCGTGCCGGGCTGCTGGCGCCACGACTCGTCGAGACCGCCCGCGTCGACGCCGTCGAAGCCCAGCTCGTCGAGGAGGGCGATCACGACTGCCTTGGCTGCGGGGTCGTCGCCGGCGACGGGGAGCGCGACCCTGCCCGGCGTCCCCGCCGGCGCGTGGTGGTCGAGCAGGTGCTGCGCGTAGATGCCGTTGAAGGCCTTCACGACGGGATGGCCGAGCTGGCTCTCGACCCATCGGCTCTCGGTCGTGCCCTCCTCGATCTCGGCGATCCGCCCGTCGCGCTGCTGGGGGTAGTAGTTGCCGGTGTCGATGACGACCGCTCCCTCCGCCGCGCCGTCGAGGACGCCGGCTGGGAGGCTCGGGACGTTCTTCTCCGGGATCGTCACGACGACGATTGCCGCCCCGCGTGCCGCGTCGCGCACGTCGACCGCAGTCGCTCCCGTCTCCTCCGCGAGCTCGGCCAGCGTCTGCGGCCCCCTCGAGTTCGCGACGCTGACCTCGTGGCCGAGCGCAGCGAGGCGCCGTGTCAGGTTCCCGCCGATGTTCCCCGCGCCGATGATGCCGATCTTCATGGATCCTCCTCCGGAGAGGGACCGCCCGGGACCGGGACACCCTCGGACCAGTCCAACACCGCTCGCGTCCCGGGTAGTCCCGCCTCGCCGGCACGCGTCCTCGGACGCAGCTCGTGCGCCTTGCGACCTGGAAGACTCGGACCATGGCTCGGACAATGGACCGCTTCGTGCTCTGGGACATCGACGGGACGCTCGTGAGCGTCGGTGGGCTCGGTGCCGAGGTCTTCGACCGCGCGATCGAGGCGACCCTCGGCCGGCGCCCGCCGGAGCGGGTCCGCATGAGCGGCAAGACCGATCCCCAGATCGTGGGCGAGTACCTCGAGATGCTCGCCGTCGAGGACCCGGCCGGGCAGCTCGAGTCCGTCCTCGAGCACCTCGAGCGCGAGCTCGCGGCGGCCGAGCACGAGATGCGCGGCGGCGGGAGGATGCTGCCCGGCGTCACGGCCGTCATCGACGAGCTCGCCGCGGGAGGCGGGGTGCTCCAGAGCGTGCTCACGGGCAACATCGCGCCGAACGCCCGCCTGAAGCTCGCAGCGTTTGGCCTCGACGGCCTGCTCGACCTCGAGGTGGGTGCCTACGGCAGCGACCACGCGGACCGGCGCATGCTCGTGCCCGTCGCGCTGGCCCGCCTCGCGGAGCTGCGGCACGTCGAGCTCGCGCCCGGGCAGGTCTGGATCGTCGGCGACACGGCGAACGACCTCGCGTGCGCGCGCGCCGCCGGCGCGCGTTGCCTGCTCGTCGCCACAGGACGCGCCCCGCTCGAGGACCTCGCCGCGCTCGGGCCCGACGCGGTGCTCGCCGACCTCGCCGACACCGCGGCGGTGGTCGCCATCCTGCGCTCCTGACCGCCGGCGCCCACCAGCCCTGAAACCCGCCCGAAACACGCGCTTGCTACACCAGTGGCAGTGGACGACTTGTTCGAGGGCTACGCAGCCGGTCCCTGGTGGGACGAGATGCTCGAGGGCCCCGGCGCGCCCCGCGCCGCCTCCCTCGGGCTGCACGCGGCGCTGCAGTCGCTGTCGGCCGCCGACCTCGAGGAGCGCTGCGCGGAGCGAGACCGCTCGTTCCGCGACCGCGGTATCACCTTCTCGCTCTCCGGGGAGGAGCGTCCCTTCCCGCTCGACCCCGTGCCCCGGCTCGTCTCCGCCGAGGAGTGGTCCGTCATCGAGCGTGGCGTCGCGCAACGGGTGCGTGTGCTCGAGATGTTCCTCGCCGACGTCTACGGCAAGGCCGAGGTGCTCGACGACCGGGTGGTCTCGCGCCGCCTCGTGGCGACCTCACGGCACTTCCACCGGGCCGCTGCGGGGATCACGAGCCCCAACGGCGTCCGGGTCCACGTGTCGGGCATCGACCTCGTGCGCGACGCCGGGGGAGAGTTCCGGGTCCTCGAGGACAACGTGCGGATCCCCTCCGGGGTGTCCTACGTCGTCGAGAACCGCCGGACGATGGCCCGCATCTTCCCCGAGCTGTTCGCCAGCCATCGCGTACGGCCCGTCGCGGACTACCCCGCGCGCCTGCTCACGGCGCTGCGCGCCGCGCACCCGGACTCGGCACGGGACGAGCCGGTCGTCGTCGTCCTCACCCCCGGCATCCACAACTCGGCCTATTTCGAGCACTCGTTCCTCGCCCGGCAGATGGGCGTCGAGCTCGTCGAGGGACGCGACCTCGTCTGCCGGGCGAACGTCCTCTACATGCGGACCACCGCGGGCGAGGAGCGCGTCGACGTCGTCTACCGGCGCGTCGACGACGACTTCCTCGACCCGCTGCACTTCCGGCCGGACTCCCAGCTCGGCTGCGCGGGCCTGCTCAACGCGGCGCGCGCCGGCAACGTCACCATCGCGAACGCGGTGGGCAACGGCATCGCCGACGACAAGCTCACCTACACCTACGTCCCCGCGCTGATCGACTACTACCTCGGCGAGCGTCCCGTCCTGCCCAACGTGCCGACCTACCGGCTCGAGGACGCCGACCAGCGCGAGCACGTGCTCGGCCGGCTCGACGAGCTCGTGCTGAAGCCGGTGGACGCGTCCGGAGGCTACGGGCTCCTCGTGGGGCCGAGCGCCAGCGAGGAGCAGCTCGAGACGGCCGCAGCCGCGATCCGGGCCGACCCGCGGGCATGGGTCGCCCAGGAGGTCGTCCAGCTCTCGACGGTGCCGACGAAGGTCGGCAGCCACCTCGAACCCCGCCACGTCGACCTCCGGCCCTTCGCGATCAACGACGGCGAGCGCGTCTGGGTGCTCCCCGGCGGTCTCACACGCGTCGCGCTGCCGCGGGGCAGCCTCGTCGTCAACTCGAGCCAGGGCGGCGGCTCGAAGGACACCTGGGTCATCGCCGGCGACGCGGATCCCCAGGGCGCCGGCACGCGGGACACCGACGGCACCGAGCGCACCGCGGCAGCAGCTCTCGCAGCGCTTCCTGCCAACCTGCGGAGCCCGGACCTCGCTCCGGCGCTCGTCACGTCGCCCAAGCAGCAGCAACAACAGCAGCAGCAACAGCAGCCCGGGAAGCCGGGTGCGCTGGCGTGCTGAGCCGGATCGCCGAGTCGCTGTTCTGGGTCGGGCGCTACCTCGAACGCGCCGAGGACACGGCTCGGATCCTCGACGTCCAGATCCACCAGCTGCTCGAAGGTGCGACGGAGGACGAGACGCTCGCGTCCCGGGTGCTCCGCTCCGTCATGGGCGTCTCCGGGGACGACGCCGCTGGAGACGGGGACAGCGCCGCTGCGAGCGGGGAGCACGAGGACCACGGCCCGGACCTCGACCTGAGCCAGGTCACGGCCCTTCTCGCGTTCGACACCACGCAGCCGAGCTCGATCGTGTCCTCGCTCGTCGGCGCGAGGGAGAACGCCCGTGGGGTCCGCGAGACGATCTCCTCCGAGCTCTGGGAGTGCCTCAATGCCACCTACGTGGCACTCGACCAACGTGTCGCCACAGCCCGGGCGATAGGCCCGCACGCGTTCTTCAGGTTCGCGAAGTTCGTCAAGGAGCGGGTCGCGCTCGGCAACGGCATCGCCGAGGCCACGATGAGCCGGGACGACGGCTGGCACTTCCTCGTCCTCGGGCGGAGCCTCGAGCGTGCCGACATGACCGCCCGGCTGCTCGGCGTCCGGCTCAACCTCCCCGAGAGCGCTGCCGACTGGGTGACGACGCTCCGCTGCTGCTCCGCGCACGAGGCCTACCTGCGGACCTACCACGGATCGGTCGACGCCGCGCACGCGACCGAGTTCCTCCTGCTCGACCGGCTCTTCCCCAGGAGCGCGTACTTCGCGCTCGCGACTGCGGAGGACTGCCTGAGCGCTCTCGGCACGGACCGCGGGCGCCTCGCGTCGGGCGACGAGGCGCGCCGGATCCTCGGGCGCGCGCGCAGCGCTCTCGAGCACAGGCAGATCGACGAGCTCCTCGACGAGCTGCCCGTGCACCTGAGCGAGCTGCAGCGATCGTGCTCGCTCGCCACCCTCGCCGTCGCCGAGCGCTTCTTCCACCGCGAGGTCGAGCTCGAGTGGCGACCCGAGGTGCCGCTCGCCCTCGCTCCCGTGGCGGTGCCGCGCCGGTGAGCTGGAGGATCGCGACCCGCCACGTCTCGAGCTACCGCTACGCGACGCCGGTCTCCGCTTCGTACAACGAGGCGAGGATGACCCCGGTCGCCTCGGACCGCCAGTCCGTGCTCGAGACCCACGTCTCGGTCCGACCGTCCGCGACGCTGCTGCGCTACGTGGACTACTGGTCGACGACGGTCCACGCGTTCGACGTCCACGAGCCGCACGACCACCTCGTCGTCACGGGCTCCTCCGTCGTCGAGACCGCGAAGACCGAGCTGCTCGCGGTGGAGGTCGGGTGGGACCTCCTCCACCAGCCCGACGTCCAGGACCGCTTCGCGGAGCTGCTCCTCGCGAGCGCGTACGCACCCGCGGACGCCTCGCTCACCGAGATCGCTCGTGACGCCGCGGGGCTCGCGTCGCCCGCCGAGGCGACCGCCGCGATCGGCGAGCGCGTGCGCACACACCTGCGCTACGAGCCCGGCACGACACACGTCGCGACGTCGGCCGTCGAGGCGTGGCGCCAAGGCTCGGGAGTCTGCCAGGACTTCGCGCACGTCGCGCTTGTCCTCCTTCGCGCGGCAGGCATCCCCGCCCGGTACACCTCGGGGTACCTGCACCCGCACCCCGACGCCGCCATCGGGGAGACGGTGACGGGAGCGAGCCACGCGTGGGTCGAGGCATGGATCGGCCGCTGGCTCCCCTTCGACCCGACGAACGACGAGCCGGTGGGCGAGCGGCACGTGACGGTCGCCCGCGGGCGGGACTACGCAGACGTCGCTCCCCTACGCGGCCTGTACCACGGCGGAGCGCTCGACCGGCTCGAGGTCACCGTCGAGCTCACCCGCCTCGGCTGAGCCGGGCGCGTCCGCCTAGGCTCGGGCCGTGAGCACCGTGCCTCCCGCCGCCGCCGGCCCGACCGCCTCTGGGCCCGCCGCCTCTGGGCCGGCAGCGGGGCGCACCCGAACCACCTACCGTCAGGTGCGCTTCGAGCGCGGCGACGGCGCGACGGAGATCCTGCTCGTCCGTCACGGCGAGTCCGCCATCGCGGACCCTGCGCACCCCTTCGAGCTCCTCGACGGACGGGGCGACCCGGAGCTGTCGGCCGAGGGACGGATGCAGGCCGAGGCCGTCTGCGCACGCCTCGCGTCGCGCGAGCTGGCCGCGATCTACGTCACCCCGCTCCGGCGGACCGCCGAGACGGCGGCGGCGCTCGCGCAGAAGCTCGGTCTCGAGCCAGTGGTGGAGCCGGGCCTCGTCGAGGTCGGCATGGGCGAGTGGGAAGGCGGCCTCTACCGCGAGCGCATCGCGGCTCGCGACCCCCTCGCCGCGCGGGTGTTCCTCGAGGAGCGCTGGGACGTCATTCCCGGAGCGGAGTCGAACGACTCCCTCACCAGCCGCACGTCCGCGGCGATCGCCCGGATCGCCAGGGCGCACCGCGGCTCGACGGTGGTGGCCGTCTCGCATGCCGCCGCGATCGCGTCGGTGCTCGCAGCAGCCGCGTCCTCACGGCCGTTCGCCTTCGTCTCCGTGGACAACGCCTCGATCTCGAGCATCGTCGTCGACGGCGAGCACCTGACGCTCCGGCGCTTCAACGACACCGCGCACCTCGAGGCCGTGCGCCCCTGACCGACCGGCGAGCGGCAGCTCGACGGTGAAGGTCGCCCCCTCGCCCGGAGCGGTCGCCACACGCACGGACCCTCCGTGGGCCTCCGCGATCGACTGGACGATCGACAGCCCGAGCCCGGTGCCTCCGCTCCCCCTCGTCCGGGACGGGTCCGCCCGGTAGAAGCGCTCGAAGACGCGCTCCGCGTGCTCCGCGGACATTCCCGGGCCCTCGTCGCGCACCGTGAGCACTGCCGTCGCTCCGGCCGCGCCGACGCCGAGGGTCACGGGGGTGCCGTCGGGCGTGTAGCGGAGAGCGTTCTGGACGAGGTTCGTGACGACCTGGTGCAGCGCCTGCTCGTCGCCCGTCACGACCACAGGCCCCGCGGCGTCCAGGGTGATCGTCCGGTCCGGAGCGACCACCTGCGCGTCGGCGGCGGCGTCCGCGACGACGGCGACGAGGTCGACCGCGGCGTGCTCGAGGGGGCGTCCCTGGTCGAGCCGGGCGAGCAGGAGGAGGTCGTCGACGAGCAGGCCCATGCGCACCGCCTCGTCCTCGATCCTGCGCATCGCGAGCGCGAGGTCCTCCGGCTTGCTCGCGGCGCCCCGCCGGAAAAGCTCGGCGTAGCCCCGGATCGACGTCACCGGGGTCCGTAGCTCGTGCGACGCGTCGGCGAGGAACTGCCGCAGCCGCCTCTCGGAGCGTCGCTGCTCCGCGAACGCATGCTCGATCTGGCCGAGCATCGTGTTGAGCGAGGCGCCGAGACGGCCGACCTCGGTCGCGCGCTCGTCGCGCGCGACGCGACGCGAGAGGTCCCCCGCAGCGATCGCGCCCGCTGTCCGCTCGATGTCGACGAGCGGGCGCATGCCGAGCCGGACGACGAGGTAGCCGAGGCCGAGGAGCAGCACGAGCACGGCGGCGGACGCCAGCAGGTCGATGCCGACGAGGTGGTGGAGGACCGCGTCGAGGTCTGCGAGGGGGATCGCGACGAGCGCGACGGACGGCGTCGTGGTGTTGAGCGGCACCGCGATGAGCCGGTACTGGAACGCGGGATCGCCCACCGCACCGACGGTGAAGTCGACGTCGTGCGCGACGCCGAACGGCGTCGTGATCGACTGGGCGCTCGTCTCGGTCCGGGTGACGATGTCGCTCGGCACCGCAGGGGGCGGCCCGAGCGGCGTGCTCCCCTGGAAGATCTGCCGGTATATCGTGCCGCGTCCGTAGACGATGGCACCGTAGGTTCCCCGGGGCGTGTCCTGACGGAAGTCGAGCGCCCCGCCGAAGCCCGGTCCGGCGAAGCCGGGGTTGATGTTCAAGAGCGAGTAGACCTGGCGCAGGAAGGGGTTGAGCGAGGTCTTGACCTGCTGGTCGACCTGGCTCGTGAGGAACGACTCCACCTGGCCGTAGACGACGACGTCTGCCGCGACGAGGCCGACTGCCGCGAGCAGCACGAGGCCGAGGAGCAGGCGCGCCCGTAGCGAGAGCTCGTGCGCGGAGCGCCGCAGCCACGCGAGGGCCGACGATCCGCGGGCCCGCACGGGGCGGTCAGGCGTTGCCCGGGACGCGCATCGAGTAGCCAGCCCCCCGGAGCGTGTGGATCAACGGCGGACCGAGCGTGTCGATCTTCTTGCGCAGGTAGCTGATGTAGGTCTCGACGACGTTCGCGTCGCCGCCGAAGTCGTACTCCCAGACGTGGTCGAGGATCTGCGACTTCGACAGCACTCGCCGGGGGTTGAGCATGAGGTAGCGCAGGAGCTTGAACTCCGTCGGCGTGAGCTCGATCGGCGTCGCGCCGCGGAAGACCTCCCGGGTCTCCTCGTCGAGCTCGAGGTCCGCGAAGGCGAGGCGGGACGAGCCCTCGCTCCCCTCCTGGACGCGTCGCAGCACGGCCCGAACCCGTGCGAGCAGCTCCGCGAGGGAGAACGGCTTCGCGACGTAGTCGTCGCCACCGAGGGTGAGGCCGCGCACCTTGTCCTCCGTCGCGTCGCGAGCGGTGAGGAACAGGATCGGCACGCGCCGCCCCTCCTGGCGTAGCCGGCGCGCGACCTCGAACCCGTCGAGGTCCGGAAGCATGACGTCGAGCACCACGAGATGTGGGCGGAAGCTCGCCACCTGGTCGAGCGCCTCCCGTCCCGTCGCAGCCGTGGCGATCTCGAAGCCCTCGTAGCCGAGTGCGGTCGCGACGAGATCGGTGATGTTGGGCTCGTCGTCGACGACGAGGACGCGTCCGGCAGTGCTCTCCACCACGCGATCATGCCAAGTGACACTGTGACTTCGCTGTGAGATCGCTGACGGGACGCAAAGAGCCGGCGATCGGCGACGTCCGGCCGCCCGGCCGCCCGGCCGCCCGGCCGCCCGGCCGCCCGGCCGCCCGGCCGGGAGCGCTTAGCATGCCGCCATGGCCCAACGCGCGCAAGCGGTGTCGAGGACGATCCCTGCACCTGTTGCAGCGTTTCTCGCCCTGCTCGCCGGTCCCTCGGCGGACGCCGGCGCCGTCCTCGGCGACCGGGCGGGGAGCACGGCCGGGGAGCCCGCGTGAGGACGACCGACATCACCGACGGCGAGATACGTCTCGGGCAGTTCTTGAAGCTCGCCGGCCTCGTCGGGAGCGGCTCGGACGCCAAGCAGCCCCTCGCGGCAGGCATGGTCTCGGTGAACGGCACGATGGAGACACGCCGGGGGCGGCGCCTGCACCCGGGCGACGTCGTGGTCTGCGGCGCGGACGCGGTGCGGGTGGGGCAGGCGGATCTCGGCCCCGACGCGCTCTTCGAGCTCGGCGACCCGGGTCCGATGCGCGATCGGCTCGTCGCCGCGGTGCTACGCGGCGAGAAGACCGCGACGACGAGCCTCGAGGTCTTCTACACGATCGGTGGCACCCGCTTGCCGAGGGCGGGCGATCGCTCCACGCTCGTCGGAAGTGCCGGTGAGGCGCTCTGCGTCGTCGAGGTGACCGACGCCTCGATGCTGCTCCTGGCCGACGTCGGGGACGACGTGGCTCGCGCCGAAGGGGAAGGGCTCCGCGACGCCGCCGATTGGCGACGCGCCCACGAGCACTACTGGTCCGGGTTCCTCGTGGAGATCAGGTCCAGGCTCGGCGACGAGACCTGGTCGCTCGGCGACGGCACGCGGGTGGTCGTCGAGTGGTTCCGCGTCGTGCCCGAGGGCGACGGCGGCGCGATGCCGGCCAGCCCGTCGAGGCTGGACGAGTTCTCCTCCGCCCAGTAGCGACGGATTCCGTCGGCTCCCTTGCGCTCCGCCCACTCGTCCATCGTCGTCCGGTGCTGCGCGAAGCTCATGAGCGGGACGCCGTAGCCGCAGGAGTCCGCCACCCTGTCGACCTCAACGACGACGACGCTGCGCACGCCCACCCCGACCTCGGCACCGGCACCGGCACCGGCGACACGGCCGATGCGCTCGACGAGACCGGTGAAGCGCTGGTCGCCGGCGAGCACGGCCTCTCCCCTGCCGTGGACGCGCACGATGCGCGGCGGCCCTTCGAAGGAGCAGAACATGAGGACGATCCGGCCGTTCTCCTCGAGGTGCGCGATCGTCTCGACCCCGCTCCCCGTCTGGTCGAGATAGGCGACCGTCGAAGGACCGAGGACCACCAGCTCGCCACGGTTCCCCTTCGGCGAGCAGTTGACGTGGCCCCCTCCGTCGAGAGGGGCCGTCGCGACGAAGAAGACGGGCTGGGACTCGAGGTACGCGGCAAGCCGTTGGTCGATCCCGTCGTAGATCCTGCCCACGCTGCGGAGCCTACCGCTGCCCTTCTGGCGCGCTAGACACGGCGTCATGGAGCAAGGCGTCACAGAGCAAGGCGTCACAGAGCAAGGCGTCACAGAGCAAG
>JAJZCK010000235.1 GCA_021846125.1 Actinomycetes bacterium
CCAGCGCATAAGCGCGACGAGCGCCGGCGACAGCTCGAAACCCATGGCCGTGAGGCGGTACTCGAAACGTGGAGGACGGTCGTCGTAGGGGACGCGCTCGAGGATCCCGGCACCGACGAGCTTCGACAATCTGTTCGAGAGCACCGGGCGGGCGATGCCGAGCTCTTGGCGCAGCTCGCTAAAGCGGCGGCGCCCGCGGAGCGCCTCACGAAGGATGAGCATCGTCCACCGATCACCGATTACGGCAAGGGTGCGGGCGACCGAGTCGAACGAGTCGGGCTCGGCGTCCACCACGGACAGACAATAGTGCGCAAGCATGAGGTTCGCATTCGAAACCGACACGGGATACCATGCGCCCGTGCATGACGGAGCAAGGGTCAACGACATGCCGCTCGGGGCCATCCTCGACGCGGCGCGGGCGCGTCGCCTGGCACGGCACGGGATACGGACGACGTTCTCACCCAAGGTTTTCGTCCCGCTCACGCAGCTGTGCCGAGATCGCTGCGGCTACTGCACGTTTGCGCAGCCTCCCGCTCGGCTGGCGTCGCCCTACATGGCGATCGACGAGGTGCTCGCGGTTGCTCGGCAGGGAGCCGCTGCCGGTTGTCACGAAGTGCTGTTCACGCTCGGCGAGCGACCCGAGCTGCGCTACCCGATGGCCGCTGCGTGGCTGTCCGAGCACGGCTATACCGACACGATCGACTACCTCGTCGCCGCCTGCCGAGCGGTACGAGACGAAGTGGGGCTCCTAGCGCACGCCAACGCAGGCGCGCTGGGCGAGACTGAGCTCGCGAGGCTCCGTCCGGTCACGGCGTCCCAGGGGATGATGCTCGAGACCCTTGACGCGGCGCTCGCCTGTCACCGGGGGTCGCCGGACAAGACGCCCGCCCGACGCCTTGCGACACTCGAAGCCGCGGGACGCCAGGCCATCGCGTTCACGACGGGGATCCTCGTCGGAATCGGCGAGTCACGGGAGGACCGGATCGCAGCGCTCGAGGCGATCGCCGAGGCGCATCGCCGCTACGGCCACGTCCAGGAGGTCATCGTCCAGAACTTCGTGCCGAAGCCGGGCACGGCTATGCATGCCATGCCCCCATGCGGAGAGGACGAGCATCTCTGGAGCATCGCCGCGGCGCGGATGATCCTACCTGAGCAGGTCCACCTCCAGGCACCTCCGAACCTGAGCGACGATTTCGGCCGGTTGCTCGCTGCGGGGATCGACGACTGGGGCGGCGTCTCGCCCGTCACCTTGGACCACGTCAACCCAGAGCGGGCGTGGCCGACGCTCGAGCGCCTCCGAGAGGTGACCGAGATCGCTGGGTACACGCTTGCGCCGAGGCTGACCATCTATCCCGAGTTCGCAGCAGATCCGCAACGATGGTTGGACGAGGAGATGCGCTTTCCTGTCCTCGACCACGCGGATGCCGAGCTGCTCGGCCGTGACATCGAAGCGTGGTACTCCGGCGGCGACGGATCGCCGCCACAGCTCATCTCGGACCGATCTCGACCCGGCCCGCTCCGGCGGGCGGTGCACGGTCGCGTCCGGGAGATCCTCGATGGTGTCCTCGGCGGCGAGCAACCCATGGTCGAGGAGATCGTCGACCTCTTCGCCGCCCGCGGTCCCGAGGTGAGCGCGGTGGCAGAGGTCGCCGACGAGCTGCGTCGTCGCGCGGTCGGGGAGACCGTCACCTTCGTGGTGAACCGGAACGTCAACTACACGAACATCTGCACGTTCAAGTGCCGCTTCTGTGCTTTCAGCAAGGGCCCGCTGTCGCTCGACCTTCGAGGCGCTCCCTACCTGCTCGGTGTCGACGAGATCAGCGCGCGGGTGGCTGACGCCGAGAGGCGGGGGGCGACCGAGGTCTGCCTGCAAGGAGGCATACACCCGGACTTCGACGGCGATTACTACCTTGAGGTCGTCAAGGCCGTCCGGTCGGCCTCGGCCACCATCCACATCCACGGCTTCTCTGCCCTCGAGGTGACCGAGGGTGCGAGGCGACTGGGCGAGCCGCTCGACTCCTACCTCCGCCGGCTGATGGACGCCGGGTTGAAGACCCTTCCCGGCACGGCAGCCGAGATCCTGGACGACGACATCCGAGCCGTCCTCTGCCCGGACAAGATCGAGACCGAGGAGTGGCTCCATGCTCACCGGACGGCGCATGCGGTCGGGCTCCGCTCGAACGTCACGATCATGTTCGGCGCGATCGAGCAGCCTGTCCACTGGGCTCGTCACCTCGTTCGCACTCGGGAGCTGCAAGAGGAGACCGGCGGGTTCACCGAGTTCGTCCCACTCCCCTTCGTGCACATGGCGACGCCCCTCTACCTCCGACGGAGGTGCCGCCGAGGTCCGACGTTCCGCGAGACGCTCCTCATGCACGCCGTCGGTCGTATCGCGTACCACGGCTCCATCGACAACATCCAGGCCTCGTGGGTGAAGATTGGCAAGGAGGGGATCCCTCAACTTCTTGCGTCAGGCTGTAACGATCTTGGTGGCACGCTCATGGACGAGAACATCTCCCGTGCCGCAGGAGCGAGCCATGGCCAGCTCATGACGCCGGATGACTTCCGTGCCCTTGTCGAGCCCCTCGGCCGTCCTGTTGCGCAGCGCACGACGCTCTACGGGCGGCCCGTTGGCCGCCGAGATGCGGCCTCGGCGGCGACCTGAGGACGGCGGCGACGTCGGCCCATTCGAGGTGCTGGGCGGCGGCGGTCACGGTGACCCCCCAGGTGATGCCGAGCAACAGGCCGAAGGTGACGCCGCTGAACCAGTGCACGCCGAGCACGAGGCGGGTGTCGGCCACAAAGAGCGAGCCGACAAGAGCGACGAGCCACGGCCACCAGGTCTTGTAGGTCGAAGCGACCGTGCCGAGAGGTGCGAAGAGCACCGCGGTCACCGCGACGGAGTGGCCGGAGGGAAACGAGCAGCTCGTCTCGTGCACGCCCTCCACCGCGCGCGGGGCCGGGTAGTTCGCGGTCGGGGGCCGTTGGCGGAGGATGACTTCGCGGATGGCGAACACCTGAAACTCGCCGCCGAGGTAGGCGACGGCCGGGACAAGCGCCCGGATCGGGCGTAACGTCACGGCGAGGATCGCGCTCAGCGCGACACAGATGGCAGCGAGCAAGAGTCCCACGACGAGCCCGGTAGCGAGCATCGCGACGCCGACGCCGAGGAGCACCGCGGCGATGCGGACGGCACGCCGAGCTTGACCGCTCGGCTCGCCGGCGAGCCGAGCGAGATGTCGGACCTGGGTGACGTCTTCTCCCTGCAGCTGCCAGGTCGAACGACCATCTCGCTGCTTTCGTCCTGCGCCGAGCAAAGTTTCGCCGTTGTCGTCTGGTCAATGTAGCGTTCGTTACGTGTCTCGGCGCATCGAGACCGACCGCCTCGGTCGCGAGCAGTCCTGTCACCGGACCGAGGTGTGGCGCGAGCTCTGCCGGTTGAGAGCGGTCGCGCTCTGCTGTATGCCGCCGAGTGGGAGGCGGAGTGGATCGAGCTCTGCTCCGAGAGCGACGAGGCGCTGGTCGAGCTGCGTGGCGAGCTTGCGAGGGACGGGGCTCACCCTCGCCGAGCTGAAGACCTGCGTGGTGCTGCTCGAAGAGCTCGCCGAGCGTGTCTACGAGGTCCGCGGGCGGCGGTGGCGGTCGACCCGCCTCCG
>JAJZCK010000024.1 GCA_021846125.1 Actinomycetes bacterium
AGCCGTAGACGGTGCCTGGGGCGACGCGGAGATCCAGCGCTCGCGGATCGGGCGAAGCGGCGGTGTCCCCGGCTGGTACGACAGGTGAGCGGCGCTCTCGCGGCAGGTGGTCCACTGACCGGGCACGACGGCAAGAGCGGCCGGTTCGCCGGGGCGCCTTGGTCATCGGGCTGCCCCCGCCACGTGCATCAGGTGGCGGTAGCAGTGTCGTCGCGCGAGGACCCGGGGAGCCGGAAGAAGCTGTCCCGGTAGTAGGCGAGCTCGGCGACGCTCTCGCGGATGTCGTCGAGGGCCCTATGGGTGCTCGACTTCCTCGGGGCCTTGCCGTAGAGCGAGGGGTGCCAGCGCTTGCAGAGCTCCTTGACTGTCGATACGTCGATCGATCGGTAGTGCAGGTAGGCGTCGACCTCGGGGAGCTGGTGGCGGAGGAAGCGGCGGTCGACGCCGATCGAGTTGCCGCAAAGTGGCACGCGGCGAGGCTCGCGGACATGGGTGCGGATGAACGCGAGCGTCTGCTCGCCTGCATCCGCGAGCGTGGTGCTCGACGCGGCGATCGCATCGAGCAGGCCGCTCTCGGTGTGCATCTTCACCACGACCTCGTCCATCTGTGCGAGCTGCTCACCGCTCGCCGTGACGACGATGTCCGGACCCTCGGCGACGATCGCCAGGTCGTCGTCCGTGACGAGAGTCGCGATCTCGACGATGACGTGGCGTGCGGGATCGAGGCCGGTCATTTCGAGGTCCATCCAGACGAGCATCGACCGATGCTAACCGTGCCAGAGCCACAGCCAGGTGGCCGCCTCGCGCGGGCTACGGTGCGACGCCATGAGCGAGACGTCGTCAGGAGCCGGCGTCGAGGTTCCGCTGCGCGTGCTCGAGTCGGGTCGTGACGTGCCGCGTTACGCGAAGCCAGGCGACGCGGGAGCGGACCTCGTGGCGAGCGCCGGGGCGTTCCTCTCCCCCCGCGGCGGGCGCGCCCTCGTCCCGACGGGAGTGGCACTCGCCGTGCCGGAGGGCTATGCGGGCCTCGTCCTGCCACGCAGCGGGCTCGCCGCCAAGCACGGTGTGACCTGTCTCAACACTCCCGGGCTGGTGGACTCGGGATACCGGGGCGAGATCCGAGTGCTTCTCGTGAACACCGACCCCGAGGAGCCCTACGAGGTGCATGCCGGGGACCGGATCGCCCAGCTCCTTCTCGTCCCGTTCGCGGCGGCCGCCTTCGTCCTGGTCGACGAGCTCCCGGCGAGCGAGCGCGGGGAGGGCGGCTTCGGTCACACCGGTCGGTGACGATCCCCCGACCGGGGCGCGCGGGGCCGGTGTGGCGCGCACGGGGCCACGGGCTTGGTAAGGTGCACAGGCACGCGGACGTGGCTCAGCTGGTAGAGCATCACCTTGCCAAGGTGAGGGTCGCGGGTTCGAATCCCGTCGTCCGCTCCACAGAAAGACCAGGGTTTATAGCTCCTGACCTGCGGAAATGACCAGGAAGGGCGTTTCCCTACCTTCGCCGTTCGGTACCGTTCAGACCCCCGAAATGCCGTCGTGCACCTTCCACAGGTGGACGATAGGTGCACGGCGAGGGCTTGGAGCCACCAATGTTGTGCGAACACTCGTTCGCTTGCGCTCGTCACGAGCCCGACATGCCGAAGCACGAGATCGCACAGCTCGCCCGCAGCATCGCGATGCTGCCGCCCGAGGCGCCCAGCGGACTGCGTCGCGAGACCGGCCTCATGCTCCTCGTGCTCCTTATGCTCCTCGTGCAGCTTGCCGCGGTCACGGCGGAGCGGGATCAGTTGCTCGCCGAGCTGGTGGCGCTGGGCTACGGGTAACGCTGTCGGTCGCTGATTGCGCCTCGATTGAACGGACATCGACGAACTCCGCCCGCTTGGTCGATGTCCGCGCTAAGGGCCCGTAGCCCGATAAGGTGCGCGGTTTGGGTGGCCGATACCAGGACTCCTGACATGTCGGGATGATCGCTGCGGGTCGACGGCCGCAGCAGAGCTGCGCCAGAAGCCCTTCACGGCGAAGACGAGACGCAGCTTCGTCCCGGGATAGAGCGTCTCGGTCGCGTTCAGCTCCGCACAGAGCCCGGCGATCGCCCGGCTGCGCCGTGGGGCAGACAGCGCGTTGATGCGCACGTGGAGCTCGTCGCCGATGACCGCGAGGTCGGCCGGTGAGCGCAGCGCCTCGAGCAGCAGCGTCCTGCCCTCGTCCTCGGCTCGGCGGTAGTGGGGGGAGCGTGCAGGCGGCACAGGGCGGTCGTCGCGTTGTAGGTGGCCATGCGGATCGCGTCGTGCAGGCGCTTGCGCTCGGGTGAGAGGCGCATCGCGTCGGGATAGAGCTCACCGAGAGCGACGCGGGCGGGGACGGCGCGCTGGGCGGCCTTCGCGTCAGCGAGCGCCTCGTGTGCCTGCTCGATCCCTTCGATGCCGGCACTTCCCTGCTCGAGGGTCTCCCGGGCGACGTCTGCTTCTGCGGCGAGCAGCGCCGCCTTCGCAGCGCGGACGTTCTTCGCGGCCTCCTTCTTCTTCGGGTTCGAGACGCTGGGGGCGAGGTCGTCTTGGTCCTTCGCGTAGCTGTCGAGGGCATCTAGGCCGAGATCGAGGCGCAGGTAGGGGAAGATTCCAGCCACCGGGCCTCGGGGCGTCGCACGGCATTCCACAGCGTCGCGAGAGTCAGCCAACGCCTACTTGCCGGAGCTCCAGTCTGGGCCACATCAGGCCCTGCCGTGCGGGTGGGATCGCGCTCGGACAGCGATGAACCCTACCCACGGGAGGGCATCGCCGACGGGCGGCCTCCAGCCCGATCATGCTCCTTCCGCCTGGGGCAGCGCCGCGTCGACGAGCCGTTCGTAGCCGTCGCGCTCCTGCGCGACGTGCAGACGCAGCAACGCGTGCAGGTCGTAGAGGAGGTGGCGGAGCTCGAGGACGTCTCCCGGATCCGGGCTGTCGCCTCGCACGGCGTCGAGGAGGCGGCCCAGCCGGAAGAGGTCGTGGCGGATCTCTGCATGCGCCCGGAGGTGCGCTCCTGTCGGGTCGAGGCCGCCGGTGAGCCGTGCGACGACAGGGTACGCCTGGCCCTCCTCGGCGCTTTGGAGCGGCTCGAGGCGCTCGGAGAGCTCGGTGCGTAGCTTCCCGGCCTCTGCGAGCGCCGCGCTGTCCCGGCCGAGGCGGTCGGCAACGCTCCGGACGCGCGCGACGAGCGGTGCGAGCGCGACGTTCTCCTGCGCGAAGTGGCGCAGCAGAGCGTCTTCTCCCGGCGCGAGCTTGCGCCGCCGGCCCGTCCGCAGCGCCCGGAGCGCGACGAGGATCGCGACGACGTCGATCCCCTCCTGGGAGAGCGCCCCCCACGACGCTGCGAGGAGCCCGACACCCGCGACGCCCATCGCGGCGACCGAGAGCCCGATCCCGACGAGGGCAGCGTCCCGGGCCATCGCCTGCGACCGGCGTGCGATGGTGACCGCCTCGCCGAGACGGTCGAGCCGGTCCACGGTGAGCACGACGTCCGCCGCCTCGGAGCTTGCGCTCGACCCCCGCGTCGCGAGGGCGACGCCCACGTCTGCGCGTGCCAGCGCTGGCGCGTCGTTGATGCCGTCGCCCACCATCACCGTGGGCGCCCGGCGCCTCTCCAGCTCCACCGCGTCCACCTTCTCCTCGGGGCCGCGCTCGGCGAGGACGGCGTCGACCCCGAGGACGACCCCTACGGACTCGGCCGTGCCCCGGCGGTCTCCCGTCACCATCACGATCCGGTCGAAGCCGTCCCTGCGGAGGCTCCTGATCGTGCGAGCCGCGTCGGGCCGTACCGGGTCCTCCAGGGAGATCGCGCCGGCCGTCTCCCCGTCGAGGGTGACGAAGACCGTCGAGGTGCCGTCGATGTCGCCACGACGGCGGACGGACCCCAGCCACGGCTCGGATGTCTGCACGCCGAGCCATTCGGCGCGGCCGAGCGCCACCACCGTTTCGTCGACCGTCCCGCGGATACCCGAGCCCGGGGCCTCCTCGACGCTACGAGGGAGCTGCAGCGCCACGCCCCGGGCACGGGCGCTCGCGACGATGGGCGCGGCGAGCACGTGGGGCGAGACCTGGTCGAGGGAGGCAGCGAAGCCGAGGAGGATGTCCGGCTCGATGCCGTCCTTGCAGACCACGTCGGTCACGACCGGGCGCCCGCTCGTCAGCGTGCCCGTCTTGTCGAGCAGCAGCGTCCCGCCACGGGCCAGCTGCTCGAGCACCGCACCGCCTTTCACGACCACACCCCGGCGTGCGGCAAGCGCGAGCCCCGAGACGAGCGCGACGGGAACAGCGAGGACGAGCGGGCACGGGGTCGCGACGACGAGCACCGCGACCGCCCGCGCAGGCGAGCCCGACGCAGCCCAGGCGGCGCCGCTCCCGGCGAGGCTCGCCGCGACGAACCACGTCGCGTACCGCTCGGCGAGCCGTTGCACCGGCGAGGCCGAGGACTGCGCGGACTCGACGAGCCGGACGATCGACGCGTACGTCCCGTCGCCCGACAGCGCAGACACGCGCAGGTCGAAGAGCTGGCCGGCGTTCACCACTCCGCTGCGCACGCGTTCCCCGGCGAGCAGGCGGCGCGGCACGCTCTCCCCGGTGAGCGCAGCCTCGTCGAGGACGACGGGCCCGCTCTCGACGAGACCGTCGACGGGGACCACCTCGCCCGTGGCGACCGCGACGAGATCGCCGACGCGCACGTCGCCGACCGGGACGACCACGAGACCCCCGTCCCGGTGCACGCGGGCTGTGCGTGGGGTGCGCGAGACGAGCAAGGAGAGGTCCCGACTGGCGCGTGCCGCGGCCCGTGCCTCGAGCTCGCGGCCCGTGGCGAGCATCACGGTGACGAGCGCGCCGGCGAGCTGCTCGTCTACGACCACGGTGCCGAGCAGGGCGAGCAGTGCGACGACGTCGGCTCCGAGACGCCGGCGGCGCGCGGCCTCGACGATCCACCAGGTCGCCGACGCGATCCCGAGTGCCGTCACCGAGAGCCAGAGCGCGTGGCCCACTGGCGTGGCACCTGCAACAAGAGCGACGCCTCCCCCGGCGAGACCACCGACCGAGCACGTCAAGAGAGCCAAGGTCGGCTGGGCGAGGGCTGCCGGCCGTCGCGACGGCGTCATCGCTCGTCCCCGGCCGTAGCCGTGCCGCCGTCCTCGAAGGCGACGAGGTGGCCTGGCTCCACCTCCACCAGGAGCGGGACAGGCTCGAGTGGCTGTCCACGCGCCCGCCGGCCACGCCCGCGGGGCGCGTCCCGCGGGCCGGTCCGAGCCGGCTCGCCAGGCTCGAGTGGCTCCCAGTGGCTGTGCAGCCGCGGGACGGACGCGAGCAGCATCTTGGTGTAGGAGTGCTGAGGGTTGCCGAAGACCTTCGCCGTCTCGCCGATCTCGAGGACGACCCCGCGGCGCAAGATGACCGTGTGCTCGCTTATGTAGTGGCCGAGCGAGAGGTCGTGGGTGATGAAGAGCACGCCGAGGCCGCGCTCCTTCAGCCCGGCGAGGAGGTTGAGCACGTCGACCCGCGTCGACGCGTCGAGCATGCTGATGACCTCGTCGGCGACGAGGATCTCGATGTCGAGTAGGAGCGCTCTCGCCACGAGAAGCCGCTGGAGCTGGCCGCCCGAGAGCTCGTGGGCGAACTTGCCGAGCACGTCCGCCGGGTTGAGCCCGACCGCCTCGAGCGAGGTATGGAGCTTCGCGCTCCACTCGCGGGCGCCGAGATCGCCGAAGTACTCGCGCTCGAGCATCCTGAAGATCCGGTCGGCGCGAAAGACGGGGTTGAAGGAGCTGAAGGGGTCCTGGAAGACACCTTGGACCTTGCGGTAGTACTCCTTGAGCGCCGAACCCTCGAGCGAGGCGACGTCCACGCCGTCGAAGGTGATCCTGCCCGAGCTGACCGGTAGCAGGCGCAGGATCATCTTTCCGATCGTCGACTTTCCGCTCCCGCTCTCGCCTATGAGCGACGTGACCTCGCCGGGGGCGATCGAGAAGCTCACCTGGCGGACCGCAGGGACGGCCCCGCTCCCGAAGGAGCCTCCCCGGAACGACTTCGACAGGTTCTCCAGGTTCAACATGTCCTAGCTTGCCTTCCAGCAGGCCACGAAGTGCCCGCTCTCCAGCTCGACGAGGGGCGGCTCGACGGCGCACTCCGCCGATGCTAAAGGGCACCTGTCCGCGAAGCGACAGCCCTTCGGGGGGTCGAGGAGCGACGGCGGGTGCCCGGGGATCCCCGCGAGCACGTGCTCGGCGTAGCGGACCCCGACCTCTGGAAGGGACGCGATCAGCAGCTTGGTGTAGGGGTGGCGCGGTGCGTCGACGACGGTCGCCGTCGGCGCACGCTCGACGAGCTTGCCCGCGTACATGACCACGACGGAGTCCGCGACCTGGACGAGGACCGAGAGGTCGTGGGTGATCACGATCGTCGAGGTGACGATGCCCATGTCCCTCAGCTCCACGAGCATCCCGCCCACGGCACGCTGAGTGGAGACGTCGAGGGCGGACGTCACCTCGTCGGCGACGAGAAGCGACGGGTCGAGCAGCGTCGTGAGGACCATCACCACGCGCTGCTTCATCCCTCCCGACAGCTCGATCGGGTACTTCGCGAGGACGTCGGTCGGGAGCCCGACGAGCCTCAGGCGCCGTTCGAGCTCGGGTAGCACGTCCTTGTAGCGGATCTTGCGGGATCGGACGACCTCGGAGATCATCTTCCCGATCCGCCGTGTGGGGTTGAGAGCGCTCATCGAGTACTGGGGGACGAGGGAGACCTTCTTGAAGCGGAAGTCGTCCATCGCATCCCAGTCCGAGAGCGGCAGCTCCGTCCCGTCGAGCAGTGCGCGCCCGCCGAGGCAGCGCATGGTCCTGTCGAGACGCACGAGGCTGTTGCCGAGAGTGGACTTGCCACATCCCGACTCCCCTGCGAGACCCATGATCTCGCCGTCGGCGACGGAGAACGACACGTCGTCGACGGCTCTGACGTCTCCGCGAAGCGTCCGGTAGGCCACCACGAGGTTCTGCACGTCGAGGCTCATGGCGCTACAAGGACCGCAGCTTGGGGTTGAAGACCTCGTCGAGACCCACGTTCGTCACGTAGAGGCCACCGACTATCCCCATGATCGCGACGCCCGGCGGGACGAACCACCACCAGATGTGGAGCTGGAGCGCGTTCCAGGCGAAGGCGAGGTTCATCATGCTGCCGAGCGACACGCCACCAGGTGGGCCGAAGCCGAGGAAGTCGTAGCTCGCCGAGATGAGGATCGCATTTCCGAACAGCAAGATGAAGGTGAGGAACAGGTACGAGCTCATGTTGGGTGCCACCTCCCCGACTACGATCCGCCAGCTGCGCACCCCCGAGAGCCGCGCGAGGCCGACGAAGTCCCTCGAGACGAGCGAGAGGGTCTGCGCTCGGATCGCCCGGGCGGCCCACGGCCAGGCGGTCGCTCCGACGAACATCGCCTCGAAGACGATGCTCGTCCCCTTCAGGTAGCCGCCGACGATGATGAGGAGGGCAAGGGTCGGGATGACGAGAAGCACGTTGGTCAACATGTTGAGCACCTCGTCGACCGCCCCGCCTCGGTAGCCGGCCGTGAAGCCCACCGCTGTCGCGACGACGAAGGCGATCCCTCCGCCCATGATCCCGACGAGGAAGCTCTGGCGCAGCCCGTTGACGAGCTGGGAGTAGACGTCCTGGCCGAAGTACGTCGTGCCGAGAAGGTACGACGAGGACGGGGGCTGCATCGGCGGACCCACGAACGCGTCGGGGTTGGACCGCGCGGAGAACGGAGCGACGATCGCGGCGAGCCCGAGCAGCCCGACGATGGACAGACCGATGACGAGCTTGCGGTTGCGCAGGGCGAAGTAGACGAGCTCGTGGCGCGGGGCTGTGTTGCCTTCCTCGGTCGGGGCAGCCGTGTCGTCCTTGGTCGTCGTCGTGTCCTTGCTCATCGCGTGCCTTCCTGGAGTCCGATGCGCGTGCGGGGGTCCACCAGCACGTACACGACGTCGACGACGAAGTTGGCCAGGAGGACGCCCACGATGATGAACAGGAAGATCCCCTGCAGGAGGAAGAAGTCCTCGCTGTTGATCGCCTGGAGGACGAGCCACCCGATCCCGGGATAGTTGAAGACGATCTCGGTGACGACCGCGCCGCCGACGATCGTGCCGAGCGACAGCGCGAGACCGGTGAGCTGTGGCAGGCGGGCGTTCTTGTAGGCGTACTTGCGCACGAGGCGCCGCGGCGCGCCGAGGCTCTCGAGGAAGTGCGCATAGTCCGCGTCGAGCTCGTAGATGATGAGGTTGCGCATCCCGATCGCCCAGCCGCCGAAGCCGACGAGGAACAGCGTGACGAAGGGCAGGAACCAGTGTGTCAAGAGGCTCCACAAGAAGGCCCACGACAGTGTCGGGACGAGGGAGTAAGAGAAGCCGCCGGAGATCGGGAAGACGTGCGCCACGCTGGCGAGCACGAATGCGAGGAGCAGGGCCAGCCACTGGTATGGCGTGGCGGTGAGCACGTAGCTGAAAGGCAGCACGGTGTCGTCGAGCAGCTTGCGCCGGGCGGCGATCGCGCCCACCTTGTTGCCGGCGAGGTAGCTGAGGACCGTCGCCGGGAGCAGCAGTGCCAAGGTGAAGACGACAGCGTGCCGGATCACTGTCGTGACCGGGTCCGGGTAGGCGTAGATGCTCGTCCCGAGGCTGCCGTGCAAGAGTGCCCGCCAGAAGTCGAGGTACTGGCGCCACAGCGGCTCGCCGAGGTTGAAGGCCCTGGTGTAGCTGCTGTGGAGCACCGCGTAGCTGCTCGGCTGGAGCTGGAACTTCGAGAGCAGCCCGGCGATCGGGTCACCTGGCATCAGCCGAGGTATCCCCCAGTCGAGCGTGACTGCGACGAAGAAGGTGAGGAAGTAGGTCAGCAGCTTCCGTGCAAAATACCGTCGCATCCCTCACCTCCTCCGCCGCGTCCTACCGGCTCACTTCGCAGGCTTCAGTGCCGCGAGAGCGAGGATCGTCGTGTCCTGCCCGAGCCAGCCGGCCCACATCACCGGGGTGTAGTGGTTCGACGTCGGTGCAGCCGACGGCCAGTTGGTCCAGTAGGTCGTGTTGTACTGGGCCCAGGCCCCGTTGTACCAGAGAGGGATCACCGGCATCGTCTGGAGCGTCCGTCGCTCGAGCTGCGAGTAGACCGACTGCAGCGTGGCTGTGCTCGTCGGGGGTGTCGTGCCGAGCTCCTGCACGAGAGCCCAGGACGCGGGGTCGTTCACACGCTCCCAGTTGAGCTGGGCCGTCTGCTTCTGCTGGATCGGGAGTTGGTAGACCCGGTCGTAGTACGCCCATGGCGTCGTGCTCGGACCTGCATTGTTGTCGAGAGCGAGGTCGTAGGTGCCGTTCGTCAGGTCCGCCACCCGGGTGTTGTAGACGGGGAACGTGGCTCGAGCGCTGATGCCGACCGCCTTCAGGTCGCCGACGATCACCTGCGCCGCCGCCATCCAGTCCGTCCAGCCGTTAGGCACCTCGAGCGTGATCGTCCGCCCCTTGTAGCCCGAGGCCTTCAGAAGTGCCTTGGCTTTTGCCGTATTGTACGAGTAACCGGACTTCGCGACGACGCTCCTGTCGATGTAGCTCGTGAGGTTGGGGAGCAGCCCGGTCGGGTTCGCCGGCTGGACGATGTTCGAGTAGACCACGCTCGCTATCTGCTTGGAGTCCACCGCGTAGGCGAGCGCCTTACGGAAGTTCACGTTGTTCATCGGCGCCTTCGAGATGTTGGGCTCTAGCCACACGGTGTTGGCCGAGAGCATGTAGGGCGCCTTCGCGTAGTAGGTCTGGAGGCCGTAGCTGGATGAGATCCCGCCGACGAGCTTCGAGATGCCCGGGAGGAAGTTGTTGCTCAAGTCGATGTTGCCCTGGAGGACTTGACCGAGCTCGACGTTGTTGCTCCCGTTGACGATGTCGACGAGGTAGTTGAACTCGAGCTTCAGCCCGAGATCCTTCGTCGCCCACCAGTGCGTGCTCGTCTTGTACGCGACCTCCTGTGCGTTCGCCTCGTCGAGCAGCATCGGACCCGTGCCCACCGGGTGAGGGTTCGCGAAGGTCGCCACAGCGCTCGCGGGGAGCTTGGACCAGATGTGCTTGGGAAGCATCGGCGTGGCGTTGTTTCCGTAGAGGAAGTTCTGCCACTGGGTGTAGGCGGGCTTCGCAAAGTTGACCACCACCTCGTACCTGCCGACCTGCTCGACGTCGGCTATGTACTGGCCGAGGTTCGCGTACGGCACGGTCGGGCTCGACTTCGCGAGGCCGACCGTGTAGGCGACGTCAGCTGCCGTGAAGGGCCGGCCGTCGCTCCAGGTGACGTTGCTCCGGAGCTTGATGTCGAAGCTCGTCGGGCTCGTCCAGGACCCGCTCGTGGCGAGCCACGGAACGGTCTTGTTGGTCGTCGGGTCGTACAAGAACAGCGGCTCGTACAAGAGCCCGATCGTGCCCGTCGCGTACGCGCCGATGCTGAGGGGGTTCCAGTTCGTCGGCGGGCTGTACGCCGTCCCGCTCGTGTACAGCGTCTGGCTGCGAGGGAAGCTCGTCGTCGCGTGGCTGGACGCGCCGGCACCGCCGATCGCGAGCGCCGGAGCAGCGAGCGAGGCCGCGAGGACTGCGGCGGTCATCCTCTTCACGTGCTTGTGCATGACGATTCTCCTGTCTGCTTGCCGTGTGTGGTCATCGGGCTGCCCGGGTGCCCGGGTCCAGTTCCCAAGGCAACTCCCGCACGGTGGGGCTGGCGTCGAGCCGGCATGGAGGCGAGATGGAGACAGCCGCGTAAGCCCGCGCCCGCACCCATCGGTAGCGGCGATACTTGGGGCGGAGGTGGCGCGTGGCGACGACGGTGATGGTTGTCGAGGACGAGCTGAAGCTGCGTGATCTCGTCCGCTCCTACCTCGAGCGGGAGGGAATCGTGGTGCTCTCCACCGGTTCGGGTGCAGAGGCGCTGCATTTCGCCGAGCGCTCGCCGGTCGACCTCGTCGTGCTCGACCTCGGCCTGCCGGACGTCTCGGGCGAGGAGGTGGCGCGGGAGCTACGGGCCCGCTACAACGTGCCGATCGTCATGCTGACCGCCAAGAGCAGCGAGCAGGACCGGATCGCCGGCCTCGAGCTCGGTGCCGACGACTACCTGACGAAGCCGTTCAGCCCGAGGGAGCTCGTGCTGCGCGTCCAGGCGGTGCTGCGGCGTGGCCACGCGAGCGTGACGCCCGGCGCTCCGCTCTCCTACGGGCACGAGCTCGAGATCGACGAGGACCGCCGGGAGGTGCGCATTCGCGGGGACGTCGTCGAGCTGACGCCCACCGAGTGGGGCGTGCTCCTCGCGCTCGCCGGCGCGCCCGGGCGCGTCTACTCGCGCTACGAGCTCATCAACAGAGTGCGCGGCTACGAGTTCGAGGGCTACGAACGCACGGTGGACTCCCACGTGAAGAACCTCCGGCACAAGATCGAGCGCGACCCCGCGCACCCGACGATCATCCAGACCGTCCTCGGCAGCGGCTACCGGCTCGGCCTGCGCCGGGACCCCTGAGCGCGGCCGTCGTGCGCGGTCTCGGCCCGCTCGGCACGCGCCTCGCGGGTGCGTTCGTGGCCGTCGCGCTCGTCGCGCTCGCCCTCTTCTCTGCGCTCACCCTCGCTGCGGAGGGATCGAGCTTCGCTGCGCTCCGCAAGAGCCAGCTCGACGAGACGAGCTCCGCCGCGCTGTCCGTGGCGCGCAGCGCCTACCAGGCGAGCCACGGATGGGCGGGCGCTGACCTCGCGCCGCTCGAGGCTCTCGCGGACCTGTCGGGCGCGAGGATCGCGTTGGACGACCCGGCAGGCGTCGTGCTGTTCCACTCGGGTGCGGTGCCCGGAGGGACAGGGGCGCGCACAGAGACGCGGGCCGTCGTCTCCGGGGGTCGAGTCGTCGGCGAGGTCCGCCTCGACTTCCCCGACCAGGGGCTCAGCCCGGCCGAGCAACGCCTGCGGTCGGCGCTCGCGCGTTCCGCCGCGCTCGCCGGAGGGCTCGGGGTCCTCACCGCGCTCGTCGTCTCGGTCGTCGTGACCAGGAGGCTCGTCCGTCCGCTCCGGCGGCTCTCCGCGGCAGCTCGCGCGGTGGGAGCAGGGGACCGTAGTGTGCGCCTCGCCGCCGATGGTGGTGGCGGGCCAGGAGAGCTCGGAGAGCTCGGTGCCGCGTTCGACGCGATGTCCGTCGCGATCGAGCACCAGGAGCAGCTGCGCCAGGCGATGGTCGCCGACGTCGCGCACGAGCTGCGCACGCCGCTCGCCGTGCTCCGGGGCGAGACCGAGGCGCTCGTCGACGGGGTGCGCGAGGCCGGACCCGAGGCACTGACGTCTCTGCACGACGAGGTGCTCCGGCTCGGGCGCATGGTCGACGACCTCCAGTCGCTCGCCTCGGCCGACGCTGCAGGGCTCAGCCTCGCGCGCCGCCCGGTCGACCTCGCGCGCGTCGCCGCCCGGTCAGCGGACGCGCTCGACGGTCGCTTCTCCGACGCTGCCGTGTCCCTCGGGCGCGAGCTCTCGCCCGTCCCGGTCCTCGCGGATCCCGAGCGCCTCGCGCAGGTGGTGACCAACCTGCTCGCCAACGCGGTGAAGTTCACGCCGGCGGGAGGAGCGGTCCGTCTCGTGGTCGGCACCGAGCGGGGACGGGCGCGGCTCGAGGTGGCCGACACCGGTCCCGGCGTGCCGCCCGACGAGAGGGACAAGGTGTTCGACAGGTTCTTCCGGGGGAGCGCTGGGCGAGGGTCGGGTGGGAGCGGGATCGGCCTCGCCGTCGTCAAGCAGCTCGTCGAGGCCCACGGCGGCGAGGTCCGCCTCGAGAGCCCTGCCGGAGGCGGCGCGCTCTTCGTCGTCGTCCTTCCGGTCGCCGAAGCACCTCCTCGCTGACCCGCACCTCCACGAGGCCTCCACCTCCCCTCCACGCGGCTTCCCACCCGGCACGGTGGAATCGCCAGGTAGGCACGGCAGCCGGCGTGGCAGCGCCGGCGACACTGAGGCGAGGAGAGAGCGATGACGACGCCCGAGAAGAGCAGCAGCCATCCCCGCGGGCATGGGCCGCGACGCTACGCGACCGTGAGCGTTCTCGCCGTCGCGGTGGCGAGCAGCGCGACGGGCGCTGCGGTCGTCTCCGCCACGAGCTCTGCCGCACCGCAGTCGGTGACGCTGGAGAAAGTGGCGCAGGCCACGACGACGACGAAGCCGGCGGATCCGACCATGGCGCTCGAGCAAGGCTTCGTCAGGGTCGTGAAGGCCGTGCAGCCGTCGGTGGTCGAGATCATGACGACGGCAGGTCTCGGATCGGGTGTCGTCTTCGACGCGAAGGGCGACATCGTGACCAACGCGCACGTCGTCGGTGACGCGACGAGCTTCGTGGTGCTGTTCTCGGACGGGACCCGGGCCAAGGGAACGCTCGTCGGCACGTACGCCCCGGACGATCTCGCCGTCGTGCGCGTCAGCCCGCCGAAGGGGATACGCCCGGCGCACTTCGCCAGCTCGAGCGCGCTCCAGGTCGGCGACATCGTGCTCGCGATGGGCAACCCGCTCGGGCTCTCGAGCTCGGTGACGGAAGGCATCGTGAGCTTCAACGGCCGGGCCGTGAGCGAAGGGAACGGCGTCGTCCTCCCCGACCTCGTGCAGACGAGCGCTGCGATCAATCCGGGCAACAGTGGTGGCGCACTCGTCGACCTGTCCGGTCAGGTGGTGGGGATCCCGACCCTCGGGGCGGGCAGCGGGCCGAACGGCACGGCGGTGACGGGGATCGGCTTCGCCATCCCGTCCGACACCGTGAGGCTCGTCGCGCCGCAGCTCGTCGCGACCGGCAAGGTGACGACGTCGGGCCGGGCGTCGCTCGGGATCAGCGGCACCACCGCCCTCAGCTTCGGCGGCCAGGCGGTCGGGGTCGAGGTCACGGGCCTCGTGCCGGGCGGTCCCGCGGCAAGGGCGTCCATAGCCGTCGGGGACCTGATCACGAAGATCGGCAGCGCCCCGACTCCCGGACTTGCGGAGCTGCAGACGGTCCTCGCCGGTCTCGACCCCGGAAGTCGTGTGCAGGTGACCGTGAGCAGCCCGTCGGGGGCGGTGCGCGTCGTGGCGGTCGTGCTGGGCGACCTCGCGAGCAGCTAGCGGAACCTTCGTGGCTAGCAAGGAGCGGAGCCTCATTTGCCTAGTTCATGGCGAAGATTGTGCCCCGCGCGTATGGCCTGACTCAGCGCTTCGGTGCGTAGCTCTCGAGACCGATCAGGTCGTAGAGGTGCAGCGCGGATGTGCGTCTTGAAAGGGGAGTGAAGGCGATGTAGAAGGTCGCCAGCACGAACCGTGCCGTGCCAGTGACGGAGGTGCCCCTCCATGCTCGCCGCGGGCCCGGTCAGCCTGGAAGCGCTGCGGCGGCCCTACCATTGCTCGCATGTGTGGCCGCTTCGTCCTCGCTACGCCACCGGATCGGCTGGCCCAGCTGTTCGGCGCGGTGGTGGATCCGGCTATCGTCGACAGGTGGCGTCCGAGCTGGAACGTTGCTCCGGGGACAGACGTGCTCGGGCTGGTCGGCGACCGGGACGGCGTCCGGCTTCTCCGCCCCTTCTACTGGGGCTTCATACCTCCCGGGCGCAACCCCTCAGCCCCGAGGAAGCCGATCAATGCGCGCGCCGAGACGCTCGCGGACAAGGGGATGTTCCGCAAGGCGCTCGTCACGGGGCACCGCGTCGCGCTCCCGGCCGACGGGTACTGGGAGTGGCGCGCGGCATCCGGCCGGGCGAAGCGAAAGCAGCCGTTCTTCTTCCACCGGCCCGACGACTCGCCGCTCGCGCTCGCCGGCATCTACCGGTTCTGGCACGACGACACCCGTCCGACAGATGACCCCGAGTCCTGGGTCCCGTCGTGCGCGGTCGTCACGACGGACGCACCGAGCGATCTGGCGATGGTCCACGACCGGATGCCGGCGATCCTCGGGCGCGAGGCGCTCGAGGTGTGGCTCGACCGCGAGAGCGATGATGCCGACGAGCTGGTCAGCCTGCTCCGCCCAGCGAGCGAGGGGGCCTTGGACTTCTACCCGGTTGGCGGTCGGGTGGGGAACGTGGCGAACGACGACTCGGGACTGATCGAGCGGATCGCCTTCGATGTCGAAGCGTCCGCATAGCCTGATCGAGGCTCGTCAGCCACAGCGACAACACCGGCCCCAGGAAGCATGCCGGCCGGCTGGTACCGAACACCAGTTCGCTAGTGTCTCGGTCGTGAGACCCTCTCCGACGCTCGACTGGCCCAGCGGTCCGGCGGCCCTGACACGCGGCGCGTCCGTTCACGGCGCTGCGGGTCTTGCCGCGAGTCCGGCGCTCGCTCGGGTCCTGCCTGGTGGAGGTCTTCGCCGGGGAAGCTCGCTCGGTTGCGCGGGAGGTGCCGGCGCGAGCGCGCTCGTGCTGGCGCTGCTGGCGGAACCGCTCGCCCGTGGCGCGTGGGGCGCAGTGCTCGGTTGGCCCGATCTCGGCGTCGAGGCCGCAGCGGAGCTCGGGGTACCGCTCGCCCGCCTCGCGCTCGTGCCCGACCCCGGCACGGCCTGGTGGGAGGTCGCCGCCGTGCTCGTCGACACGACCGATGTCGTCGTCCTCTGCCCGCCGAGCCGGCCCGCACCGGGCCTTGCCCGGCGGCTCGCGTCTCGGACACGCGAGCGTGGCGCGCTGCTCATCGTCGCGCAGCCCTCGAGGGTGGGTCCGCGTGCGGCGGTGGCTCGCTGGCCGGAGCCGCTCGACGTCGTGCTCCACGCCGACGCGGTGCGTTGGCACGGCCTCGGCTCCGGCTACGGCAGGCTTGCGAGCCGCGAGCTGCAGGTCCGTTCGTCCGGCCGGCGGGTGCCGGGCGGAGGCGACCGGGTCTGGCTCGTGCTTCCCGAGGCGAGCGGCCCGCTCGCGCCGGTCATTGCGCCGGCGGCGCCCATCAAGGTGGACGCGCCGGTCCCCGCGGCGGCCTGCGCGGTCGGGTAACAGCGCGAGCGGCCCGGCACATGCGGGTGCCCGATCGCCGGGACCACCCAGGGTGCGGGCCACGAGCTTCGAAAGCGCTGCGCCGAGCCCGCCCTACCGCCAGAGCGCGTCGAGGTCGAGCGCGGCCGCGACCGCCGCGCGCCGGGGCACGATCTCTCCTGTCTCCGGTTCGACCCCGGGCGGCGCGAGCCGCGTGCGCGGTGAGGGCTGCTCCTGCACGGCGAGCAGCGCGAGCAGCTGCTCGTCGAGCCAGCGGCTGTGCTGGGCGAGCGAGTGGCGATCGTCACCGGCCCGCCGGTGGTGCGGCATACGCAGCGGCGCGTACAGGTGGAGCTCGTCGCGTGCCCTCGTGAGCGCGACGTAGAAGAGGCGCTGCTCCTCCGCGAGCCCAGCACTCGACCGGAGCGCCATGTCCGAGGGGAAGGATCCGTCGACGAGGTGTGGCAGGTGGACGACCCGCCACTCGAGCCCCTTCGCCGAGTGCACCGTAGAGACCACCACGAAGTCCTCGTCGACGTGCGGCGGCCCGGCGAAGTCCGAGCTCGACACCGGAGGATCGAGGGTCACCTCGGCGAGGAAGGCTGCGAAGTCGTCGGTCGCCGCAGCCGTTGCGGCGAGCCGGTCGAGGTCCCCGAGCCGGGCGCCGGCGTCGGTGTAGCGGTCTATGACGAGGGGACGGAGCAGCTCGAGGATCGCTGCGCTGCGCGCGCCGGCGCCGGCGAGGTCGCGTGCTCCGTCGAGCGCGACCATCGTCGCACTGAGCGCTACGCGGGCAGGCGCCGGGGCCGCGGCGACGGTCTCGGCCCAGGCCTCCGGTCCGACCGGCCGTCGGGGCGGCAGCGTCTCGAGGAGCCGGCGGCCCCGAGCGGGACCGATGCCTTCGTGGAGGCGGAGCAGGCGGAACCAGGCCACGTCGTCGGTGGGATTGTCGAGCAGGCGCGCGGTGGCGACGAAGTCCTTCACGTGCGCGGCCTCGATGAAGCGGAGGCCGCCGTACTTGCGGTAAGGGACGCGGCGCGCTGTGAGCTCGAGCTCGATCAGGTCGCTGTGGTGGGCGGCGCGCACGAGCACCGCCTGCTCGGAAAGCCGCATGCCCGCCTCGTGGTGCCCGAGGATCCGGTCCACGACAGCGCGGGCCTCGGACGCCGCGTCGTAGCAGCGAAGGAACGTCGGCCGGGCGCCACCCTCGCGGCTCGCCCGCAGTGTGAGCCGGCGCAGCGGTGCGGTCGTGCCGGGGCCGGTGCCACCGGGTGCGGGCGCCGGCCGGATGTGGTTCGCGAGGTCGAGGATCGGCTGGAGCGAGCGGAAGTTCTGCTCGAGGTGGACGACCTTCGCGTCGGGAAGCGTGGCGGCAAGGGTATGCAGGTGGGCGGCGTCCGAGCCGCGGAAGCCGTAGATGGCCTGAGCGTCGTCACCGACGACGGTGAGGCCGCGCCCGCCCGGGCAGAGCCCTCGCACGATGTCGACCTGGAGCGAGTTCACGTCCTGGTACTCGTCGACGAGCACGTGGTCGAACATCGCCGCGAGCTCGGCCCCGATTGCCTCGTCGGCGAGCGCGGCCCGCCAGTAGAGGAGGAGGTCGTCGAAGTCGAGCTGGGAGCGCTCGCGCTTGCGGGCCACGTACGCCCGGCAGAGCGTCGAGATCGCGTCGACGTGCGGCTCGCACCAGGGGAAGTCGTTCGTCACGACCTCGGCCACGACCCGCCCGGTGTTCACACAGCGCGAGTAGACGTCGACGAGCGTCGCCGGCTTCGGAAGCCGCGTCCCGGTCCCCGTCAGGCCATGCTCGTCGCGGAGCAGGTCCATCACGTCGATCGCGTCGGCCGGATCGAGCACGGAGAAACCCTCGCCGACGCCGAGCGGCTGTGACCAGGCGCTCACGAGCTGGTGGGCGACGGCGTGGAAGGTCCCACCGCGGAGCCGCCGGCCGAGGTCCGCCCGACCTGCGAGCGCGGCGGCCCGGGCGAGCATGTCGTCGGCGGCACGTCTCGTGAAGGTGAGGAGCAGGATGCGCTCTGGTGCCACCCCCCGCTCGAGGAGGCGAGCGACGCGCGCGGTGAGGGTGCGGGTCTTCCCGGTGCCGGCCCCGGCGATGACGACGAGCGGCGAGCCGGTGTGGCCGACGGCCGCGAGCTGGGCGTCGTCGAGTCCCTCGTCCCACGCGGTGGCGAACATGTGTTCTGCACTGTACTGCCTGGCGGCATGCCGGCACCAAGGACGCTTGGGCCCCATCCCGGTGAGGACCCGTCGGTTCCGGCAGCGGCAGCTCGGGAGCACCGGGGCGAGAAGATCTGGTGCCGTGACGTAGCCACTGAGCTGGGCGGTCGCGCGGTCGGTGCAGCTCCCGGCGCTGCGCGGTTACGAACATACGTTCTGTACAGTCCACGACTGTGGGGTGAATCGCCTAGCGGTCGGTGGAGCACGGAACGAGCCTTCGATGAGCACGGCCAGGTTGGTACGGGTCCTTGTCGCTTTCTGTCCACGCTGGCCGGTTGCTGCGCTCGGCTATAGCGACGAGGAGCCGGTAGCGGTCATCGAGGACCACCGGGTGGTGGCCGCCTCGGCGAGCGCGGCCGAGCTCGGCGTCGCGACCGGGCAGCGAAAGCGTGAGGCCGAGCACTGCTGTCCCGGGCTCGCCGTCGTCGGTCGGGACCGGGCCGTGGAGGCACGCGCCTTCGAGCCGGTGGCAGCCGCGGTCGCAACCCTCACGCCGCTCGTCGAGGTCACCGAGCCCGGGTCGCTCGCGCTCGACGTGCGCGGTCCGGCGCGCTACCTCGGTGGCGAGGAGGCGCTGTGCCGGGAGGTCGCGGCCGTCGCGCGATCGGCGCTCCCCGAGCGGTACCGCAGGGCTCTCCGGGTCGGGATCGCGGACGGTCGCTTCACCGCCACGCTCGCGGCTCGTCACGGCCTCCTTGTCCCGCGGGGCGAGGCCGCGATCTTCCTCGCCCCGCACGGCGTCGAGGTCCTCGGCGACCCGGACCTCGCCGGCCTGCTCGTCCGGCTGGGCCTGCCGACTCTCGGGGCGTTCGCGGCGCTGCCCACGGACGGGGTCGCCCGGCGCTTCGGGCCGGCCGGCGAGCTGGCCCACCGCCGGTCACGCGGCCTCGACGTCGAGCACCTCGACGCCCAGGCGCCCGCGGAGGAGCTGTCCGTCCGCACCGAGTTCGACCCGCCGGCCGAACGTGTCGACGTGGCGGCCTTCGCCGGGCGGTCGCTGGCCGACGAGCTCGCCGTGGCTCTCGGGGAGCGCTTCCTCGCCTGTACCCGGCTCGTCATCGAGGCCGAGACGGAGCACGGCGAGAGGCTGAGCCGCCGGTGGCGGGCCGACGACCGCTTCTCCATCCCGACGATCGTCGAGCGCCTGCGCTGGCAGCTCGAGGGTTGGCTGTCGGGGACGGCGCCCGAGCCGGTGCCGACGGCGGGGATCTCGTGGCTGCGGCTCGTGGCGGACGAGGTGGTCCCGGCAAGCGGTCGCCAGCTCCAGCTCTTCGGTGGTCGCTCCGACGCGGACGAGCGCGCGATGCGTGGGCTCGACCGGCTACGGGGGATGCTCGGCCCGGATGCGGTCTTCACGGCCGTCGTCCGGGGCGGCCGGGGGCCGGCCGAGCGGGTCGTCCTCGTCCCGTGGGGCGAGCCGGTACCGGAGCTTCCCGCCGGGCCCTTCCCCGGACGGGACCCTGCGCCTGCGCCGGCGATCGTGTATCGAGAGCCGGTCCCCGCGGAGCTCGTCGATGCCGACGGCCAGCCGGTCCGGGTGCTGTCACGCGGCCGTATCTCCGGTGACCCGGCGCTCGTCGCAATCCGCGGTGGCCCGTGGGTCGGTCTCGCGGGCTGGGCCGGTCCGTGGCTCGTGGACGAGCGGACCTGGGATCCGAGGGCGCGACGCCGGCGTGCCCGCTTCCAGCTGCTGACGGCCGACCAGGATGCGCACCTCGCCTACACCGAGTCCGGTCGGTGGTGGATCGAGGCGACCTATGACTGACGTCGCCTGCGCGGCCGGAGTGCCGCATGGTTGAGTACGCCGAGCTGCACTGCCACTCGAACTTCAGCTTCCTTGACGGCGCGTCGTCGCCCGAGGAGCTCGTCGTCGAGGCGGCCCGCCTCCGGCTCGCCGCGTGCGCGCTCACTGACCACGACGGCTACTACGGCGTCGTCCGCTTCGCAGAGGCCGCCCGGCAGCTCGGCGTGCCGACGATCTTCGGCGCAGAGGTGACCCTCGGGATCGCGAAGCGCCCGGTCGGCGAGCCGGATCCGCCGGGCCGGCACCTCGTCCTTCTCGCCCGGGACCCCGAAGGCTACGCGCGCCTCGGAACCGCGATCGCCGCGGCCCAGCTCGCTGGCGGCGAGAAGGGCCGGCCGAGCTTCTCCCTCCCGGCACTCGCCGAGGCGGCCGGCGGTCACCTGCTCGCGTTGACGGCCTGCCGGAAAGGGGCCGTGCCCGCGGCGCTCATGGCCGACGGCCCACGTGCCGCGGGCCGGGCACTCGACGAGCTCGTTGCGGCCTTCGGCCGCGACAACGTCGCCGTCGAGCTGTGGGACCACGACGAGCCGCTCGACTCGGCGCGCAACGACGTCCTCGCCGTTCTTGCGACCGGCCGGGGCGTGCCGATCGTGGCGACAGCGAATGCCCACTACGCGACTCCCGCCGGCCACCCGCTCGCGTGCGCAGTCGCGGCGATCCGCTCCCGGCACTCCCTCGACGACCTCGA
>JAJZCK010000025.1:0-3435 GCA_021846125.1 Actinomycetes bacterium
CGCCGCGTCGAGGGTCGTGACAGGCGTCGACGAGATCGTCGACGCGGCAGCGTCGCGAGGCGTGCTGCTCTCCGAGCTCGGCCTGTGACACCGCTGCGCCACAACTGCGGCTCACGCCCCGCCGCCGACACCGCCACCACCGCCGCCGCCGCCGACACCGCCACCACCGCTGCCGCCGCCACCACCGCTGCCGCCGCCGCTCGCCCGGCCGACCGGTAGGGCAGCTAGTGTCGCACCTCGTGCGAGCTGTCGTCTACGACGCGCCGGGGCAGTTCTCCGTGCGCGACGTCGCCGTCCCCGGTCCGGGAGCGGGCGAGGTCCGCCTCGCGGTCGAGATGGCGGGGATGTGCGGGACCGACCTGCACATCGACGCGGGCGGCTTCTTCTCCCGCTACCCCTTGACACCTGGCCACGAGATCGTCGGCCGGGTCGAGGCTCTCGGCGACGGCGTGACGAGCCTCGCCCTCGGGGAGCGGGTCGTGGCGGACAACACCGTCCTTTGTGGCCACTGCGCGGCCTGCAGGCGCGGGGAGCCTCTTTACTGCCACAACCTCTACTCGCTCGGGGTGAACGGCCCGGGCGGGTTCGCGGACGCCGTCGTGGTCCGCGAGGAGAAGTGCTTCGTCGCCGGCGACCTCGACCTCCACGCGGCGGTCATGACCGAGCCCGTCTCGTGCGTCGTCCACGGGATGGATGTTCTCGGCCTGCGGCCCGGCGCGGACGTCCTCGTCTTCGGAGCAGGCCCGACGGGGCTGGTCCTCGCGCAGCTGCTCGTCCACGGGGGCGCGGCCCGGGTGACCCTCGCGGCGCCGACGGCGCACAAGCTCGCTCTCGCCCGCTCCTACGGGATCGACGTGACCGTCGAGCTCGACCGGGACGATCCCGCCGGAGCCGTTCCGGCGCTGCGTGCCGGAGCACCGGACGGCTACGACGTCGTGGTCGACGCCACCGGTGCGCTCTCCGTCGTCGAGATCTGCCTCCAGCTCGTACGAGACGGCGGGACCTTCTTCGTCTACGGCATGACCGACGAGCAGGCGAGCGTGCCGCTACGCCCCTACGAGGTCTTCCGACGCGAGCTCACGATCAAGGGCTCGTTCGCCCAGACCCACTGCTTCGACCGGGCGCTCGCCCTGCTGCGGTCGGGGCGGGTGCGCACCGACGGCATCGTGACCCACGAGTTCGCGCTCGGCGACTACGGGCGCGCGCTCGAGGCGACGAGGAGCGACCGCTCCTGCATCAAGGCCGTGGTGGTCCCCTGAGAAGGGGCACGGCGCGGCGATCGCGGGCCCGGCTCGGCACCCCGGCAGGCTCAGCGCGCCTGCTGGTGGAGGCGCCGGCCGGCGAGGGTGAGGTGCGCCTCGCCGATCGCCTCGGAGAGGGAGGGGTGCGGATGGATCCACTCGGCCACCTCCCGGGGGAGGGCCTCCCAGTTCGTGACGAGCATCCCCTCGGCGATGAGCTCGGTGACGTGCGGACCGACGAGATGGACCCCGAGGACCGGGCCGTCCTTCTCCGCGACGATCTTGACCATGCCGCCCTGGCCGTAGATGAGGCCCTTGGCGACCGCGCCGAGGGGCATCCGGTTGACGACGACGTCGACGCCCCGGGCGCGTGCCTCCGGCTCGGAGAGCCCGACGCTCGCCGCCTCGGGCGACGAGTAGGTCGCGCGGGGCACGCCTGCGTAGTCGATCGGTGCGGGGGGCTGGCCGGCGAGCGTCTCCGCGACGAGGAGCCCCTCCGCGAACGACGCGTGTGCGAGCGCGAGCGACGGGGGTGCGAGGAGGTCGCCGACGACGTGGACACCGGGGACGCCCGTCTCGAGGCGCCCCCAGTCCGCGGGCACGACGTAGCCCCGGTCGAGCGGGATGCCGAGCTCCTCGAGCCCCGCGCCGTCGGTGACCGGCACGCGGCCGATGGCGACGAGGAGGATCTCGGCCTCCACGCGGTGCTCGCCCTTCGCGTCACGCACGAGGGCGGAGATCCCCGGACCCCGTCGCTCGACGTCGCCGAGCTGGGCACCGAGGTGGACGGTGATCCCCTTGCGCCGCAGTGCCCGGGCCATCTCCTGGCTGACGTCGGGGTCCTCGCCCGGCAGCACGTTGCCGAGCGCCTCGACGACGGTCACCTGGGCGCCGAAGGCCCGGTAGAAGGTGGCGAACTCGACCCCGATCGCCCCGGCACCGACGATGACGACCGAGGCGGGCAGGCGGGTGCTGCGCGTCGCGTCGTCGGAGGTGAGGACCACCTCGCCGTCGGCGGGGCAGCCCGGGAGCTGGCGGGGCCGGCTGCCCGTCGCGACGACGACGCCCCGGCGTGCCCGCAGCTCGACCGGCCCTGCGTCGGGGGTCCCGGTCACGCTGACCGAGCGGGGCGAGGAGAGGCGCCCGGTGCCCTGGACGACCTCGATCCCGTCGTGGTGGAGGTGGTCGAGCAGGCCTTTGTAGTTGCGGTCGACGATGTCGTCACGCGTCGCACCGAGTGCGGCAGCGTCGACCGACGCCACCGTCGCGCCGATCCCCCAGCGCTTGCCGCCCTCCTCGATGCCCTCCATGATCTCGGCCGCGTGCAGGAGCGCCTTGCTCGGGATGCAGCCGCGGTGCAGGCAGGTGCCCCCGACGAGGTCACGCTCGACGAGGGCGACCTCGAGGCCCAGCCCGGCTGCCCGCAGAGCCGTGCTGTAGCCGCCAGTGCCTCCGCCGACCACCACCACGTCGAGCTCCCGCTGTCCTGCCACCGACGTCACCTGGACCTCCTCGACACCGCTGCCGTCCGCCCGGGATGCCGGGCACGGGTCAGACGCTACCGCCCCGCATCGGGCTCGAGGCCAACCGGAGAGCCTCGCCGGAGCCGGAGCGCGGCGGGCCCGCTCGATACCTGGGCCGGGCGATAACGTAGGGTCGCATCGCCAATAGCCCTGTCCGGGCTGCAGCCGCCGGTGGCTCGGCGGTCCAGGGCGGGCCGATGGTCGGCACTGCGCCTTGCACGGATCGCCGGTGGTGCGCTGAGCTGTGTGTCGAGTCCACCGAGGAGCGTCGATGACCGATCAGACCGCGACGAGACCAGGCCGGCCGCGTCGCGGGCGCGCCGCGGGCGCGAAGGAGCCTGCCGTAGGGGAGCCTGTCGTAGGGGAGCCTGTCACCGGGACCGCCGAGCCGGCGGTCGAGGCTCTCGTGGGCTACTACCGGCAGATGTCGCTGATACGGGCGTTCGAGCTGCGTGCCTCGGAGATGTACCAGCGTGCCCGCATCGGTGGCTACTGCCACTTGAACCTCGGCGAGGAGGCGACGGTCGTCGGCCTGATGGCGCCGCTCGAGCCGTCGGACTACCTCTTCACGACCTACCGGGAGCACGGCTATGCGATCGCCCGGGGCGCGTCGCCGGGGCGCGTCATGGCCGAGCTGTTCGGCAAGCGGGACGGGATATCGGGCGGCTGGG
>JAJZCK010000025.1:3445-20500 GCA_021846125.1 Actinomycetes bacterium
CGATCTGATGCACCTGTTCGACAAGGAAGCCAAGCTCTACGGCGGCTACGGCATCGTCGGCGGCCAGATCCCCCTCGCCACCGGCGCGGCGCTCGCTATCGCGCAGCGCAACGGACCCGGCCCGGACTCTCCTGCAGTGATGTGCCTCATGGGCGACGGCACGACGAACATCGGGGCGTTCCACGAGAGCCTCAACCTCGCGGCCGTCTGGCACCTGCCCGTCGTCTACGTCGTGGTCAACAACGGCCTCGGCATGGGAACGTCGGTGCAGGCCTCCTCGGGCGAGCCGGATCTGTACAAGCGCGGTGCCTCGTACCGGATCCCCGGGGCGCGTGTCGACGGCGACGACGTCGTCGCGGTGCGCGAGGCCGCGCGCGCGGCGCTCGAGCGGGCACGCCACGAGCACCAGCCGATGCTCCTCGAGGCCGTCAGCCATCGCCTGCGCGGCCACTCGGTCGTCGATCCCGCCCGCTACCGCTCGGCCGAGGACGTCGAGGCGGCGAAGAAGGCCGATCCCGTGCCGGCGCTGCGAGAGCGCCTCGTCGCCTCCGGAGCCCTCGACGCCGACGCGGCCGATCGCATCGACGCGGAGGCCGAGGCGGCGGTCGACGAGGCCGTCGCCTTCGCCGAGCACAGCCCCGATCCCGACGTCGGCAAGCTCTTCTCGAACGTCTACACGACCCCGGTCCCGAACGCGCCCCACCAGCTGCCCGGCGACCCTCTCTTCGCACCCGGTGAGCTCGAGGAGCACGTCGCAGCCCGATGACGACCATGACCTATCGCCAGGCCCTCCACGACACCCTCGCCGAGGAGATGCGGCGCGACGACTCCGTCGTGCTCATCGGCGAGGAGATCGGCCACTTCGAGGGCTCGTACAAGATCACCGCGGGGCTGCTCGCGGAGTTCGGGCCGAAGAGGGTGCGCGACACCCCGATCGCCGAGGAGGGCTTCGTCGGTGCCGCGATCGGTGCCGCGATGCTGGGGATGCGCCCGGTCGTCGAGCTCATGACGATCAACTTCAGCCTGCTCGCGATCGACCAGATCGTGAACCATGCGGCGAAGATCCACGCGATGTTCGGCGGGCAGGTGTCCGTGCCGCTCGTCATCCGGACCCCGGGCGGCGGTGGCCAGCAGCTCGGCGCCAGCCACTCGCAGAACATCGAGGTGTACTACGCGCACATCCCGGGCCTCAAGGTCGTGGCGCCGGCGACGCCGGCGGACGCGAAGGGGCTGCTCACCGCCGCGATGCGCGACGACGACCCGGTGCTCGTCGTCGAGAACCTCGGCCTGTACAACGCGAAGGGCGAGGTGCCAGGCGGGGACCACGTGCTCCCGATCGGCACCGCGGCGGTCGTCAGGCCCGGCACGGACATCACGATCGTGGCGTACTCGCGGGCGCTCACCGTCGCGCTCGAGGTCGCCCGCGATCTCGAGGAGTCCGGCGTCTCCGCCGAGGTCGTCGACCTGCGGAGCTTGCGCCCCCTCGACCGGGGGACCGTCGTCGCGTCCGTCCGCAAGACCTCCCGCGCCGTGGTGCTCGAGGACGACTGGCTGAGCTACGGCATCGGCGCCGAGATCGCGGCGACCATCCAGGAAGGCGCTTTCGACTACCTCGACGCACCGGTCCGCCGGGTGGCGGCCGCCGAGGTCCCCGTCCCGTACGCGAAGCCGCTCGAGACGGCATCGCTCCCGGACGCGACCGCCCTGCGCAAGGTCGTCGGGGAGATCCTCGACGCGACGGCGTTCTCCCGGTAGCCCGGCACCCGACCGCTGCGCCGGCAGCACGCGACCGACAGCATCCACGATCGACCGATAGGCACGACATGTCCCAGATCCTCATGCCCCGGCTCTCCGACACCATGGAGGAGGGCACGATCGCGCGCTGGTTGAAGCAGCCAGGTGACCAGATCACCCGTGGCGACGTCGTCGCGGAGATCGAGACCGACAAGGCGACGATGGACCTCGAGGCCTACGAGTCGGGCGTGCTCGAGCAGATCCTGGTCCCCGAGGGGTCGACCGCGGCGATCGGCGAGCCGGTCGCAGAGATCGGGGACGGCTCGGGGTCCGCCGGCGCGCCGGCCGCCACCAGCTCGCCGCCGGCGCGCGCGGGCGACGTGGTGCCCGCGCCCGTGCGTGCGGCCGGCGAGTCGCCGGAAGGCGAGGCGGCCGTGACCGCTGCAGCCGTCGCACCGGCACCTGCCGCCGGCCCGTCCGGCAACCCTTCGCGCACCGAGGGCTCGCTCCGCACGTCGCCCCTCGCCCGCTCGCTCGCCCGCCGGGCGGGCATCGACCTCGGGAGCCTCGCAGGCAGTGGGCCCGGCGGGCGGATCGTCCGGGCCGACGTCGAGTCTGCGATCGCGCAGCCGGGGGCAGCACGGCTCGCGAACGGGCAGCGGGCGTCGTCTGGCGCGCCGCCCGCCCCGGCGGGGGCGTCGAGAGCCACCGCCGGCGAGGACGACGAGGTCGTCCCGCTCTCCACGATGCGGCGGCTCACCGCGGAGCGGCTGACGGAGAGCGCGAAGGCGCCGCACTTCTCCCTGACGACGGTGGTCGAGGTCGACGCGCTCCTCCGGCTCCGTGCCGAGGTCAACGCCTCGCTGCCCGAAGGCGCGGGGAAGGTCACCGTCACCGACCTCCTCGTCAAGGCGTGCGCTGCGGTCCTCCGCGTGCACCCCGAGGTCAACGCCTCGTGGGCGACGGACGCGATCGTCCGCCACCGCCGGGTCCACGTCGGCGTCGCCGTGGCGGTGCCCGACGGCCTCGTCGTACCGGTGATCCGTGACGCGGACCGGGCGACGCTCGGCGAGATCGCCCGTCAGGCCCGCGACCTCGCAGAGCGCGCGCGCAGCCGCAGGCTCTCGCCCGACGAGCTCGGCGGCGGGACGTTCACGATCAGCAACCTCGGCATGCTCGGCATCGACGAGTTCACGGCGATCATCAACCCGCCTCAGGTCGCGATCCTCGCGGTCGGTGCAGCCGGGCCGCAGCCGGTCGTGCGGGACGGCGAGGTGGTCGTCCGGACGACGATGAAGCTCACGCTCTCGGTCGACCATCGCGTGCTCGACGGCGCGACGGGCGCGCAGTTCCTCGCCGACCTGCGGGTCCTGCTCGAGGCGCCTCTGCGGATCCTCGCCTAGGCGAGCCTGTCCGCGGGGCGTGACGAGGATCGGAGCGCACGGAGCGTCCGGGACGAGCCTGCGGGGAGCAGCAGCGGCATCGTGTCGAGCCGCTCGCGTACCCGCGCGCGGGCGGCTGCGACCTCCGCCAGGGTGGGCGCACCGGCCGGCTCGCCGAGCGCGCCGGCGCGACGAAGCGTCGTGACCTCGGTCGCCTCGTTCGTCACCCCGCAGAGCATCGCGGCGTGCAGGAGCACCTCCCACTCTTCCGCGCCGGCGACGGCACCGCCGTACGCGAGGCCGAGGTCGACGAAGCAGCTCCTCGGCAAGGCATAGGAGCCGGGCGGCGAGAGATCGTCTCCGAGCTGCGCGACGAGGTCGAACTCCGGCGGCCAGGGCGTGCGTGCCCCGTCGGTGGCGGTGAACCCCTCCGGCCCGTCGCCGGGCCAGCCGACGGGACGGGAGGCCTGCACGGCTTGGATGCAGCGCAGCACCGTGCCCGGCCCGCGCTCGGCGAGACCGGCGAGCACCTCGACGAGGTGAGCGAACGCCACCACCTCGTCGTCGAGCACCGTCACGTACCGACCACGTGCCCTGGCGACGCCGAGGTCGAGCGCCCTCGCCCGGCTCGCGTCTCTCGTGCCCACGACGGTCGTCCGCGACGCGAGCCCGCCGGAGAAGGACTGGACGAGCCGCTCGACCGCTCGGACCTCCGTCCCGAGAGCGCCGCCGACGAGCACGACGACCTCGAGATCCGTGGTGCCCTGCGCGTCGAGCGAGACGAGCACGTCCTCGAGCAAAGCGCCGCGCCCGGGGGCGGTCACGACGAGCGCGGTGACGAGGGGCGCCGCTCGGTCCGGCGCCGTCGCGGGCGGAGCCGTCGCGGGCGGAGCCGGCACGGGGGCAAAGGCGCGGACGAACTGGTTCGTCGTCGCCCCCGGAGCCGCACGGCGCCGGACGGCGGCGACGAGCTCGTGGAGCGGGCTGGCCGCGGCGAGGGAGGCCGCCTCTCGAGGGAAGTGCTGGTCGCTCTCGCCGAGCTCGAAGTCGTCCGCGCCGATCTCCGCCCAGCCTGCGTCGAGGAACGCACGCGACATCCGCTCCGGCGAGTAGAGCGCAACGTGGGTCTCGTCGAGCAGGCCCGTCGGCGTCACGTCCCACCGGCCGAGGAGGAGCTTCGCCGCGAGGTCCACGTGGGTGACGTTCGGCACCGAGACCACGAGCGGCGGGCGACCGTTCGCGAGCGCGAAGTCGTTGAGACCCGAGAGGACGTCGCCACCGTGCGCGAGGTGCTCGACGACGTCGAGGGCGGTGATCGCCGCGACCGTCCGGCCGCCTGCGGCGCGCTCGAGGGTCGCTCGCAGTGACCCGGCGTCGCGGAGGTCGATGCGCACCGCCTCGAAGCCGCGGGCGGCGAGGTCGTCGAGCCCTGCCTGCTCGAGGTCGAGGCCGACATAGGAGAGGCCGAGGTCCGCGAGTGGCTCGGCGATGGCGCCGTAGCCGCAGCCGAGGTCGAGCACCACCTCGCCTCCCGCGTGCCGGTGCGCCGCGACGAGCCCGACGGCGTGGCCGTAGGGGGAGTCCTCGCGGTAGCCGAAGCGGTAGCGGTCAGCGGGCATGTCGGTCAGCGGGCATGTCGGTCAGCGGGCATAGTCGAACCGGAGAGGCGCGTAGGCGTAGGTCGAGAAGTCGGCGACGGTCCCGCCGGGGTCGATCGGCGTGGGGAGCAGCCCTGCGTCCCGGCGGCGGCGCAGCTCGTCCGCCGCGCGGGGGTGGACGGGGTCGGGCGAGGTGTCGAACGCGTCGAGGCCCGTCGCGACGAGGTCCGGCCGGGAGTACTTCGCGTACAGCAGCAGGGACGCGAGGCCCGAGTGGTAGCGCTCGTGCTCGCTCGGCACCTGCTCGGCGGCGGCCGAGAGCCGCTTGTCGTGGAAGACGACGGCGGTCGGCCGGTGGACGACGCGGAAGCCGGCGAGCCGGGTGCGCCAGGAGAGGTCGACGTCGTCGCAGTAGAGGAAGAACGCATCGGTGTCGTAGCCGCCGACGGAGTCGAGCACGGCGGCCCCGACGAGGGAGCAGGCGCCCGAAGCCCAGCTCGTGTCGCCGGTGACCGGGTCGTACGCCTTCTGGTGCTCGAGGGGCAGGTGGCGCGCCTCGACGATGCCGACGCCGTCCGTGAGACCGTCGAGGAGCTCGAGGAGAAGACGCGGGCTCGCGCACGTGTCGGGGTTGAGCACGACGACGGCCTCCGCCGCACCGCGTCCCGTGAAGAGCCGCTGCTGCGCGCCGCCGTGGCCGAGGTTCGCGCCGAACGCGTCGTAGTAGACGGCGGTGGTGCCCGTGCCCGTGAAACCCCAGCGGACCCGCTCGATCGCGTCGTCGACAAGCACGGGAGTCGCCGAGCAGTCCCCGAGCGCCACCTCGACCGCGTACTCGGGCCGTGTCGCGGTGAGCAGCGACGCTGCCTGGCGGAGCCCGCGCAGGTAGCGGGCGAGCACAGGCTCCGGGGTGTCGAACAGCACGGTCTGGATCCGCAGGAGCCGCGCCGGACGGCTCGCCACGGGTGTCGCCACGCCGGTCCCGGTGGCCGTGCCGTGGCCCGCGGGCTCGTGCGATGTGGTGGTCGAGGCGGCTGCGTCGGCGACCGCGTCGGCGGACTCGCCGGGGAACGGGTTGCTCGCGAGCCCGACGCCGCTCAGGCGCTGGACGAGGAGCCGGTGCTCGAGCTCCGCGAACGGGAGCAGCTCGGCCGGATCGCCGAGGAAGGAGGAGCCGTCCCCGAGGTGGTCGTAGTGGAGGTGCCAGCCGCGCGCCCGCTCGGCGGGGCTGAACCGCCGCTGGCGCTCGCCGAGGATCTTGCGCTCGCCGTGGGCCTGGGAGCGGATCGGGTAGTGGCGGGTGAGGAACTTGTAGGGGAACACCCGCCGGGTGGACGCGACGATCTCGTGACCGCCCGTCGAGGCCATGACGACGGGGGCGGCGCTCGGCTTCCATGCCTTTTGCTGCAGGAAGTGGCCCGGGGAGTCTCCGAGCGCGCACCAGGAGAACGACGCGGCGAGGTCCCCGCCCGGCTCGAAGGAGTCGTCGACCGGCACGAAGTTGACGACCGTGTGGTCGACGCAGTCGAAGCCCCAGTGCTCCACTGCGAAGAAGGCGTCGCGCAGGGACACGACCGGCCACGGCGGCTCGCGGATCTCGTCCGCGTCGTGGTGGACGACCCAGTCGGCACCGGAGGCATGCGCGATCTCCTCGACACGGCGGAGGAGCCGCTCGAGCTCGAAGTGCGGGGACGGCCCTTCGACGGGAAAGCGCTCGAGGACGACGCGTCCCGGTCCGAGCCGCGCGGCGCGTCCGGCGACGATCCCGGGCGTCGCGTCGTCCGACCAGTTGTCGACGACGTGGACGCGCAGCCCGCCGGAGACGAGGCGGTCGACGAGACCTCCGACGACGTCCGCCTCGTTGTAGGTGGTGACGATCGCCAGCACGTCGTAGCCGGGGGGCGTCGCCGGGACTGCGCCGAGGTCGAACCGGTCGAGGACCGTGAGCGGCAGTCCCTCCGGCGGGTCGTCGTGGCCGTGGCGGTGCCCGTCCCCAGCGAGCGCCCTGCCGGTGAACTGGAGCGCGAGACCGGTGCGGGCCTGCTCGGCGTCCAGCCAGCCGGGCTGGCGGTCACCGACGACGACGGCGATCGCGACGTCGTCGGGCAAGCGGTCGTCGCCGGACGAGACGAGGGCGACCCGCCGCTCCTCCCGCCGCTGTCCGGGTCGCCCGTCCGCACGAGGGTCGGCGAGGACACGCTCGAGGTAGCGGACGAACGCGGCGGCGAGCGCCCGGTGCGCGGCGTCGGAGCCGGCGGGTGGGGAGCCGCTCACGTGCCCGAATCTACCGGTCCCGGGACACGGGGGCACGTGGGCAGGGCCGGCTCGCGCCGGCTCGTCGCGCCGTCCGGCGCCGCGCCGAGGGGAGCACCGGCCTGCGGCTCTTCGACGTCGATCGCGATCTCGATCCCGCAGTCGAACCAGCGCACCTGCTCTTCGACGAGGTCGACGACGAGCACGTACTCCCCCGGTGTCGCAGGTGCCTCGACGGCGATCGGCTGGAGGACCTCGTCGCCAGGGTGGACGTCGGAGGCGAACACCGAGCGCTGCCCGTCGGCGACGAGCTCGCCGGGAGTGCCGTCTGTCGTGCGGACGTGCCAGCGCGAGCCGAGAGCGACGCGGTTGCGCAGGTCCCGCAGCCACGTCTCCGTGCCCTCGTTGCCGACCGCCACCATGAGCGGGCGGACCTCGCCGGGCGCGGCCGGGCTCATCTCGCGCACAGGGGTGCGCGCCCGCCGTAGCGCGAGCGTCGCCCGGTAGGCACCGGGGCCGAACGGGTGCTCGGGCCAGGTCGCGACGATCTCGCCGTAGGGGGTCGCGCCGGGGGGCAGCGGCGGCGCGACGCTCGGCACGCTGTCGCGCTCGAGCACGCGGTCGCCCGAGACGTCGACGTCGAGGACGCTGCGGACGATCGCGACGTCCTCGGGCCCGAGCCGTGCCGGGTCGTAGCGCGCGTGCTCCTCGGGCAGGTAGAAGACCTCGCTGATGCGACGGCCGTCCTCGAGGAGCTGGTTTCCCTCGAGCGAGTCGTAGAAGGCGACCTTCTCGCGCCGTGACCCGACCGGCAGGACGACGCAGCTCAGGTGGTAGACGGGCAGGTCGACGAAGCGGTAGGGCTCGACCGCCATGACGCCCTCGTGGACGCCCCCCTTGATGTGGAGCGTCGCGGGGTCGTTGCGGACCATGACCATCTTCCACGACGGCTCCCAGGGGTACTCGTCGAGGAAGTGCGAGGCGTCCGGGTAGAGCCAGCGGCATGTCGCCAGGTAGGTGACGACGTCCCGCCGTGCGGCGAGGCCGGGGAGCATCCCGAGCAGGGCCGCGCTCGGCACCTCGTCGCTGTCGACCGTCACGATCCAGTCGCCGTCGCACAGGCCGTAGAGCCAGGCCCGGTAGTGCTCGGGGTTGAAGTCCGCACGCATCTCGCAGGGGACGACCCGGTCTGCTACGTCCGAGAGCACGGAGAGCTCCCCGGGGGAGAACCGGCTGCTCACCGCGCAGACGATCTCGCCGACGAGCGGCCGGTAGAGCGCGAGGATCGCCGCGACGCGGTGCAGCGGGCCTGCAGTCAGGCAGCACACCGAGATCCTCGTCCTGTCCACGACGCTCCCCGTCTGGCCCTGGCCGGCCGCCGCTGACCGATGGTACGCGCCTCCACGCGGCCTGTCGTGACCGAGCGACCGCTCAACAGCGCGGCGCTCCCGTCCGTTAGGCCAGCTCGAGGAGGGCGGGAAATGGACGACAACGACCTGGAGAGGCTGCTGGGTCGCTTGGTGGAGATCGGCGGCTCCGACCTGCACCTAAAGGCCGGGTCGCCCCCCCGGGTGCGGCTGAACGGCGAGCTGCGGCGCGTCGGCGGCGAGCCGTCGGTCGAGGCCGAGGACATGGAGGACCTCGCACGGTCGATCATGCGCGAGCGCCTCTGGGCGAAGTTCGACGCCCACTTCGAGGCGGACTTCGCGCACTCGGTCCCCTCGATCGGGCGGTTCCGCGTGAACGCCTTCCGCCAGCGCGGCACGATCTCGCTCGTCTTCCGCCACGTGCGGCCCGGCACCCAGTCCCTGACGGACCTCGGCCTGCCCGAGGCCGTCCGCCGTCTCGCCGAGGAGCCGAGAGGGATCGTGCTCGTCACCGGCCCAACGGGCTGCGGCAAGACCACGACGCTCGCCGCGATGATCGACCACATCAACAACACCCGAGAGTGCCACGTCGTGACGATCGAGGATCCGATCGAGGTGCTCCACCGGGACAACCTCGCGTCCATCAGCCAGCGCGAGGTGGGCTTCGACACCGACAGCTTCATCGTCGCGCTCCGCTCCGCGTTGCGGGAGGACCCGGACGTCATCCTCGTCGGCGAGATGCGCGACCCCGAGACGGTCGAGACGGCGCTCACCGCTGCCGAGACGGGTCACCTCGTGCTCTCGACGCTGCACACCGGCGACTCGGTCGAGACGATCAACCGCATCATCGACTTCTTCCCCGCTGGCCAGCAGCGCCAGGCTCGGATCTCCCTCGCGGCAGCTCTGCGGGGGACGATCTGCCAGCGGCTCATCCCGACCGCCGACGGGCGGTCGCGGGTCCCGGCCCTCGAGATCATGGTCGTCAACGGCCGGATCCAGCAGTGCATCGTCGAACCCGTCCACACGAGCAACATCGCCGACATCGTCGCCGAAGGCGACTACTACGGGATGCAGACCTTCGCCCAGTCGCTCACGGGGCTCTTGAAGGCAGGTCTCATCGACATCGACGGGGCGCTCGACGCAGCACCGAACGCACACGACCTGCGCATCACGCTCCAGCGCCAGGGAATGGCCCAGGCCGTCCTCGGCTGAGCGGGACGTGGGCACGAGGCCGCGATCGGCGCACGCCGCTCAGCCGAGCCAGAAGCGCGCGATCGACGGCCCGAAGAGCACTGCGGCGACCGTCCCGACGGCGAGGAACGGCCCGAACGGCAGGCGCGTCTTGCGCCCGGCACGGCCGCTCGCGAGCAGCGCGACGGCGGCTGCTCCTGCGGCGAGGACGCCGAGGAGCACCCCGACGAGCGCGACGCGGTAGCCGAGCCAACCGAGGAAGACCCCGCAAAGACCGGCGAGGCGGACGTCGCCGTAGCCCATCGCGCGACGTGCCGCTGCGTAGAGGAGGGCGAAGGCCGCGAAGCACGCGACCCCGGCGACCCCGGCGTGGACGAGGGACGACCACGCGTGGGTCTTCGCGGAGGCGAGGACGAGGAGCGGTGCCCCGACGGCCAGGGTCGCGACGATGACCGGCGTCGGGAGCCGGAAGTGCGCGACGTCGATCGCGCCGAGCGCGACGAGCCCGGCGACGAGCACGCAGTAGGCGGGCACCTCCCACGGGCTCGGCATCCGGGACGCGACAGCGGAGAACAGCAGCGCCGTCGCGAGCTCTGTGGCCGGGTAGCGCAGGCTGATCGCGGCTCCGCACGTCCGGCACCGTCCCCGCCGCAGCAGGAACGAGAGCACGGGGACGTTGTCGACGGCGCGGATCGCAGTGCCACAGGCCGGGCAGCGGGACCCGGGCGCGACGACCGACTCGCCGGCGGGGACGCGGTGGACGACGACGGTGAGGAACGAGCCGATCGGGAGCCCTGCGATCCCCGCGATCGCCACCACGGAAGCGTTCACGTGGGCCGCCATCTCGTACAGCGACGTACATCCACGTTCAACCTCTGCCTGGGTCGCGCCGTCAGAACGTCCAGGAGGCGCACCGTGTCCCTCGGACCCGAGTCGATGTCACAGCTCTACGGCGAACGCTACTACGCGTCGTCGCCCTCCTCGGAGGTCGACACGGCGTGTCGGCACGGCCGCGAGCTGGAAAAAGAGGCATTCACCGGACCATGTGCCGAGGGCGCGTCCGGGGAGCGGCGGTGGTGATGACCCCCGATACCATGGAGGACGCGTCGAGGAGGTCCGTAGCCGACGGGCGCGAGCTGCCGGCGCCGGCGGACGAAGAGTTCGAGCGGGCACGCGTCGTCGCGTTGCGCGCCGGCTTCGACTTCGTCGATCTCGACGTGTTCGACGTCGACAAGACCGCGGCGGCCTCGTTCCCCGAGCACCGCGCCCGACGTGACCACGCGGTGCCGATCGGCTGGCGCTACGGGCTCGCGATCGTGGCCGTCGCGACACCAGACGACTCGTTCATCCTCGACGACGTCTACCTGACTGCAGGGCGAGACGTCCACGTCGTCGTCGCGACGCCTGCCCAGATCGACCGGTGCATCGACCTCGTCTACGGGACGTCGGCGACCCCGCCGCGGGCGCGGGCCAAGCCGATCGCCGAGCAGTACTCGCTCGCGCCCGCCCAGCACCCCGGCGTGCCCGGGCTCGGCGCGCCGCCGGTCCACGGCGTCGGCCCGTCGGAGCTCGTCCCGGCTGCGGTGCCGCCGACGAGCGACTGGCTCGCCGGCGGCACCGCGTCGAGCGACTGGATCTCGGAGCTGCCCGACCTGCGCCTAGCCGCCGCGGCGGAGCTCGAGGCGGCCCGCCTCGAGGCCGAGCCCCGGCACTTCGAGCTGCCGGACGTGGAGCCCGAGGCGGAGCCGGACCGGGCGGTGCAGCCGGAGGTCGACCCGGAGGCCGAGCCGGATCCCGAGCCGGTCCCCTCCGAGCCTGTCCCCCCCGAGCCTGTCCCCACCGGGCCGGGCATCGCGGATGCCGACCTCCTCTTCGACGCACCGCTGCTCGAGCGCATCCTCGTCGAGAGCGGGAAGGTCGCCGAGCAGGACATGGAGGTGGCGATCCGCCAGCAGCACTCCACGGGCAGGCCGCTGCGTGAGATCGTCGCCGAGCTCGGGCTCGTGACCGACGCGGAGCTCCAGCAGGCCGTCGCGCTCGTCGAGGGCCTCGAGTTCGTCGACCTGAACAACTGGACGATCGACCCGATGGCAGCCGACCTGCTCCCAGAGTCGCTCGCACGTCGCTACCACATCCTCGGCATCGGCTACCGGGGAGAGCGTCCGGTGGTCGCCATGGCGAACCCGTCGGACGTGTTCGCCCTCGACGACGTGCGGACGTTCGTCGGCCGTGAGGTCGACACCGTCATCTGCACCTCCGCGCAGATCGAGGAGTACCTGCTCCGGATGTACCGGCGCAGCGACGAGGCGGACGTCGCCGCGCAGAAGGCAGCGCTCAACGCAGCAGCCGCGGACGCGTCGCCGCTCGGCGAGCTCAACGACCTCCACGCGGTTGTCGAGGACGCTCCGATCGTGAAGTTCGTCAACTTGATCCTCCGCCAGGCGCTCGACGAGCGGACCTCGGACGTCCACCTCGAGCCGTCGGTCGACGACCTCCAGGTGCGCTTCCGCATCGACGGTGTGCTCCACCACGTGACGAGCGCGCCGAAGGCGATCCAGAGCGGGGTGACGTCGAGGTTGAAGATCATGGCGAACCTCGACATCGCGGAGCACCGCGTCCCCCAGGACGGGCGGATCTCCCTGAACGCGGGCAAGCGCGAGATCGACCTGCGGGTCGCCACGCTCCCGACCGTGCACGGGGAGAAGGTCGTGCTCCGGGTCCTCGACAAGTCGACCGCTCCTCTCGACCTCGCCCGCCTCGGCTTCGACCCGGAGGTGCTCGACCGCTACCACGAGTCGTACACGAAGCCGTCGGGGACGATCCTCGTCACCGGGCCGACCGGGTCGGGGAAGTCGACGACCCTCTACGCGACGCTCAACAAGCTCAACGTGCCGGAGCGGAACCTCATCACCGTCGAGGACCCGGTGGAGTACCAGCTGCGCGGGGTCAACCAGGTCCAGGTCAACCCGCGCGCCGGGCTGACGTTCGCGAACGCGCTCCGCTCGATCCTCCGCTCGGACCCCGACGTCATCCTGATCGGCGAGATCCGGGACCGCGAGACGGCCACCATCGCCGTCGAGGCCGCGCTCACCGGCCACCTCGTCCTCTCGTCGCTGCACACGAACGACGCGGCGAGCGCGCCGCTGCGGCTGATCGAGATGGGCGTCGAGCCGTTCCTCGTCTGCTCCGCGCTCGACTGCGTCCTCGCCCAACGCCTCGCCCGCGTGCTCTGCGACAACTGCGCAGAGGAGTACGACCCGACGCCGGAGGAGCTGAAGGCCGCGCACTGGATCTCCGACAACGCGCCCGCAGCGGGAGACCTCCGCTTCAGGCGGGCGGTGGGCTGCCAAGCCTGCGGCCGCACCGGCTACCGGGGCCGGGTGGCGGTCCAGGAGGTCATGACCGTGAGCGAGGAGGTCGAGCGGGCGATCCTCGCCCGCGCGTCGACTGAGGAGGTCAGGAGGATCGCCGTGTTCGAGGGAATGCGCTCGCTCGAGCGGGACGGCTTGCGCAAGGCAGCTTTGGGCATCACAAGCCTCGAGGAGATCCTGAGGGTGATCGTATGAGTCTCGACCTGCGTGCCGTCTCGAAGTGGTCCCAGAGCGTCGCCGACGCGCTCGTCTCGAGCGGCCGGCTGAGCCGCGAGGACGCGCAGCACGCGCTCGCCCGGTGCGCGACGGAGGGCGCGCCCATCCTCACCGTCCTCGCGGGCGAAGGTCTCGTCGGCATGAGCGACGGGCTCGAGTGCCTCTCGGCGATCTCGGGCGTACGAGCGGTCGACGTCCACGCCCAGCCGCCGTCGCCCGACGCGCTCTCCGCGGTGCCGGTCGAGGTCGCTCGCCGGTTCCGCTCGGTCGGCTACCGAGTCGAGGACGGGCGCATCGTCATCGCGAGCGCCGAGCCGCTCGGCGTCACCGAGCTGCGCGCCCTCGCGGGCTCGCTCGACCGCGGGCTCGCCGGCTGCGTGCTCATCGACCCCTCCGCTGTCAACCAGCTGCTCGTCGACGCGGACGCGTTCCTGGCGACCGTGCACGCGCACGTCGACCAGCCTGGCGACGACGCTCCCGCCGAGCCAGACGTGCTCGCCGCGCTCGGCGCTCCGGACGCCGGCTTCGGCACCGACGCGGCGGGCGACGGCGACGGGACGGGCACCTATGACGGCCAGCTCCCCGGAGGGCTCGCCGTCGAGGGGGCGGCTTCCGGCTTCGGTGCAGCCGGTCACGCAGGCGTCCCCGTCCCGGTGCCGGGAAGCGCGGGCCACGGCGCTTCGAGCCCGGCCGCCTCCCACGTCCTCGCGGGCGCGGCGGTGCCCACGGTCGGCGGGGCACCCGACGAGATCCAGGGGATCTCGGGTGCGGCGCTCAGGCTCGACCTCGACAGCCTGCTCGTCTTCGCAGTCGAGAACGGCGCGTCGGACCTCCACCTCGCGGAGGGGTTCCCCCCTGCACTGCGCATCGACGGCTCCATCCGGCGGATCGCGGGCATGGCTCCGCTCGACAACAACCAGCTGCGACGGATGGTGTTCAGCATCCTGCCCCAGGCGCAGCGGGAGCGCTTCGAGGCGGCGAAGGAGCTCGACACGTCCCATTCCGTGCTCGGGGCGGGGCGCTTCCGGGTCAACGTGTTCCAGCAGCGAGGCGCGATCGGCGCTGTGCTGCGCATGATCCCCTCCGAGGTCCCCCCGTTCGACTCGCTCGGCATCCCGAAGGTGGTGGCGTCGTTCGCGGACCTGCGGCGCGGGCTCGTCCTCGTGACGGGGCCGACCGGTTCGGGAAAGTCGACGACCCTCGCGTCCATCGTCGACATCGTCAACCGCACGAAGCCGCTGCACATCATGACGGTCGAGGACCCCATCGAGTTCCTCCACACCCACCGCCAGTCGATCGTGAACCAGCGCGAGGTCGGCCAGGATACCGACTCCTTCGCCGAGAGCTTGCGCCACGTGCTGCGCCAGGACCCCGACGTCATCCTCGTGGGCGAGCTGCGCGACCTCGAGACCATCTCCACCGCGCTCACCGCAGCGGAGACCGGCCACCTGGTCTTCGCGACCCTCCACACCCAGGACGCCCCGCAGACGATCGACCGGATGATCGACGTCTTCCCGCCCAACCAGCAGGACCAGGTCCGCATCCAGCTCGCCGGCGCACTCGAGGCGGTCGTCACCCAGCAGCTCGTGCTCTCGGCGAGCGGCATCGGACGGGTCCCGGTGGCAGAGGTCATGGTCTGCACGGCCGGGATCCGCAACCTCATCCGTAGCGGGAAGACCCACCAGGTGTACTCCCTCATGCAGACCGGGGGCGCCGAGGGCATGCAGACCATGGACCAGGCGCTCGCGCGTGCCGTAAGCGAGCAGAAGATCACCGAGGCGATGGCCTTCGACCGCTCGCGCGAGCCGAAGCAGCTGCAGGACTACCTGCGGTCCTGAGAGGAACGGACGGCGAGGCAGATGACGACCACCTACGACTACAAGGTCCGGGACCAGGCGGGCAAGCTCATCAAGGGCAAGCTCGACGCGGACAGCGTGCCGCTCGTCGCGACCCGGCTACGCGACATGGGCTACCTCCCCATCGAGATCAAGCAGGGCTCGTCGATCGACCTCCACGGCGACATCAACATCCCCGGCCTCACCGACAGGGTGCGGTTGAAGGACGTCGCGACGATGAGCCGGCTGCTCGCGACGATGGTGGCGGCCGGCCTCACCCTCGTGCGCGCGCTCAGCGTGCTCGCCGAGCAGCTCGATTCCAAGCCGTTGCGCGAGGCCGTCCTCGAGGTCCGCTCCGAGGTCGAGCGCGGCTCGTCGTTCTCGAGCTCGCTCGAGAAGCACCCGAAGGTCTTCACGCCGATCTACGTCTCGATGGTCCGCGCAGGGGAGGCGAGCGGTCAGCTCGACTCCGTGCTGCTGCGTCTCGCGTCCCGGATCGAGAAGCAGGTGGAGCTGCGCGGCAAGGTGCGCTCCGCGTTCACCTACCCGATCGTCGTCGTGTGCGTCGTCGTCGTCATCGTCACTGCGATGATGATCTTCGTCGTCCCGACGTTCAAGCACCTCTACAGCACCCTCCACGGCAAGCTCCCGACGCCTACCCAGATCGTCATCGACATATCGAGCACGATCGCGAGCATCTGGTCGATCGCCATCGTCGCAGCGCTCGTCCTGCTTGCGATCGGCGTGCTGCGCTGGAAGCGGAGCGACTCCGGTGGCGACATATGGGACAAGCTGAAGCTGCGCGTGCCCGTGTTCGGACCGCTGTCGCTGAAGATCGCGATCTCCCGGTTCTCCTCGACGCTCTCGGTGCTCCTGCAGGCGGGGATCGGCATCATCGAGGCCCTCGAGATCACGGCGGAGAACGTCGGCAACCGTGTCGTCGCGAAGGCCGCACGCGACGCGCAGGCAGGCGTACGGGAGGGCCGCTCGCTCGGCGCGGTGCTGTCCGGCTTCCCCGTGATCCCGTCGATGGTCAACCAGATGGTCGAGACCGGCGAGGAGTCCGGCACGGTCGGCGACATGCTCGGGCGCGTCGCGACCTTCTACGACAACGAGATCGACGCGACGGTCGGCAGCCTCACCTCGCTGCTCGAGCCGGCGCTCATCGTCTTCATGGGCGCGTGCGTCGGGACGATCGTCGTGAGCTTGTACCTGCCGATGTTCGACTACGTGAAGCTGCTCACTCCCGGTGGCTGAGGCCGTTACCGGGACCACGGCGGGGGCCCCGGCAGGGATCGTGAAGGACGTGGAGCACGTGAGGTATCGAAGCGGAGGAAGACGATGAGCTCCAGCCTCGGGATCGAGATCAGCTCGGGAGCGGTGCGGATGGCCGAGATCACGGTCGACCGCGGGCGGTACCGGCTGACCCGCTACGCGGAGGCGCCGCTGCCGCACGGCGCGGTGGTCGACGGCATCGTGGCGGACCGCGCGGCGGTGCGCGGGGCGATCGTCTCGTGCGTCGCGAAGGGCGGATTCAAGGCGAGCCGCACCTCGGGCGAGCTCCGCGGGCGGGTGAACGTCGCAGGACTGCGGGCGATCATCCGCGAGGTCGACATGCCGCCGGTCCCCGAGGCGGAGATCGACACAGCCGTCCAGCTCCAGTCTCCGGACCTCCTGCCGTTCCCGGCCGACCGGACGCTCCTCTCCGCGCGCGCGACGGGGCCTTCGACACGCCGGACCGCCGAAGGCAGCCCGAGCACCGACGTCCGGGTGCTCGTCGCGGCGGCCCACCGGGACCTCGTCGAATCGGTCGTCGACGCTGCGACCGCGGCAGGTATCACGGTCGAGGGGGTGGATCTCGGCTCGCTGGCGCTGCTCAGGGCTCTCGTCGACCCTGCCGCCACCGAGGAGGGCCCCGAGGCGATCGTCGCCGTCGGGGCCGAGCTCACGACCGTCGTCGTCCACGAGCGGGGCGAGGTCCAGTTCGTCCGCACGATCGCCGGCGGCGGCAACGCGGTGACGCGCTCGATCTCGGCGGCCCTCGACCTTCCCTTCGCCGACGCGGAGGGCGTCAAGCGCCGCCTCGGTGCGTCTGCGGGCGTCGCCGC
>JAJZCK010000236.1:0-952 GCA_021846125.1 Actinomycetes bacterium
CTGCCGCCGTTCGGCCTGACGAGCATCCCGTCGGGCAACTACTACCTCGACAGCAACCAAGTCACCATCGGCAACCTCGACTACACGGCGCTCGAGAACAAAACGGCGCTCGAGAACAGCACGGTGAACATCTTCATCCTGGCGAAGAGCTGCGCGTCCGGCACGAGCTGTGTGGTCGGCGCACCGTCGACGCCGACAGCGTGCCCCTCGAACCCGCCAGGCACCGACACCTCGCTCACGATCGGCGGCAATGTCAACGTCGATACCTCGAATCTGCCGTCGACGAAGAACAACCACAAGCCACCGCCCCCGCCGCCTGGGGACCCGGGGAGCTTGAGCGTCTACTGGGAAGCCCCGCTCGGCAGCGTCTTCGACGGCGGGAGCTCGAGCTACTGGTACGACGGCTCGCTCTACGCGCCCGCGGCGAACTTCGTCGACACGGGCAACAAGGCGATGAACCTCTACGGCTCGCTCGTCCTCGGCTGCTGGACCGTCGACGGCGGGCCGAACCTCACCTTCGCCTACCCGTTCCACAACTCGGTGCCCGTGCTCGCGTGGACCGTCGCGTCCTACCGGATCACGCCGTGAGCCGCCTCAGCACGCGTAGTCGTCGTCGGGATGCCCGGACCACTGGGTCAGGGAGACCGAGCCCACGGTGAAGGACGCTTGGCCGCAGTTCGACACCGCTCCGGACTCCGTCTTCGCACCCGGGATCCAGTCCGGGACGCCGTAGAGCGAGTCCGGGACGCCGTAGAGCGTCGAGGAGGTCGTCCCGCCGGTGATCTGGTCCCACTGCGACGAGGTGGAGTACACCCCGACGACCGAGGCGCCGCCGGCCTGCAGGGCGGCCACCATGCCCTCGAGGTCCGCGACGTTCATCTCCTCGCCGCTCGTCCCGGTCTGCCAGGTGTTCGCCGTCTCGACGTCGAGCCACCACGGGTAGGCCGACGCG
>JAJZCK010000236.1:962-3604 GCA_021846125.1 Actinomycetes bacterium
CGGCGGCACTCGCCACTCACGACACGTCTTGTGTCGCCATGTCGTAGCCGTACTGCCACGCGCAGCCCGGCGTGTCCGCTCCGAGCGTCTCGGGGCCGCTGGCGGTCGAGACCGTCGCCGTCGTGCAGGTGCCGTAGGGGTCGGAGCTGATCGACGACGTCGGCCAGTCGGCGATCGGGGTCCCGCCGTAGAGGTCGCCGGGATCGGCGGTGTTCACGTAGAGCGACGCCTTCGGCTGCGCCGTTGCACCGGTCGAGCTCGCCACGGCCCAGTACAGCTCGCTCTCGGTGTAGCTCGGGTAGGACGAGCTCGGACCGAGGCAGGGGTTGAGGTCGTTCGCGAGCCCCCCGTCCACGCCCACGATGCCAAAGGCCGGTGCGCTCGGGAAGGTGCTGCCGCACGCCGGGTAGGACAGGTCGTTCCCCGTCGTGGCGGAGGTCGTCCCGCCACCACCGGTGTGACCTCCGCCACCCGTGCCCGGCCTTGCTGCAAGAGCAGGCGACGACAGCCCGGCGAGGAGCGCCGCGAGGACGAGCGACGTCGCGACGAGCACCTTCGCGGCGTGGGCTCCTACGACCGGCGTCGAGCCCACGAGGCGCGACGAGCTGCAGCGGACCTTCGCCATGACCATGACCTGCGCCCCCCTTGCAAGATCCTCCAGAGTTCTCATGCTACATGACGCGATATCGATCCTGCCGTCCCGCCGGCGACATGCGGCGCTGCGCGGCGTCCCTAGCTCTCGTGCACCGGCCGGAGCCCGACGCGGGCGGTGAGCAGCCGTCGTCGAGCGAGAGTCTCGACGGTGACGCCGGTGAGCTGCGTGACCGGCATCCGCGTCGCCAGCTGGACCAGGGCGCTGTGGTCGGGAGTCGGGCCCCAGCTTCCCGTGACCTCGTCGTGCCCCCGAGCGCCCGTCACGACTGCGACACAGCTCGTGCCAGATGGCAGTCCCGTCAAGGTGAGCAACAGCTCCGTGCCCCAGGGCTTGGCCACCAGCGTCACCCGGCCGCCGAGGCGCACGCGGCCCGCGAGGACCGCCGAAGCGGCGGGCGCGGTCGGCGCGTGGAGCTCGTAGCTCGGGCCACCGGGCGACGACGGCGCGAAGAGCGCGACGAGGGCGACGACCGCGGCTGCCGTGGCCGCGCCGAGCGCCCCTGCCAGTATCCGCCGGCGACGCAGGCGAAGGCGCCCGCCCGCCTCGACCTCTCGGGCCCGTGCGAGAAGGTCGGGAAGGAGGCTCTCCGGGAGAGCCGCAGCACCGGGATCCGCCTCGTCGGCACGGAGCCCTGCGAGCAGCCCGGGCAGTGGAGCGAGCTCTGCCAGCTCGTGACTGCAGGTGGCACAGTCACGCAGGTGCACGTCCAGCTCGACCCGTGCCGCGTCGTCGAGCGCACCTGCGAGGTACGACCCGAGCGCGAGGCGTAGATCGTCGTGACCGGTCATCGGACGTACCCCATCTCCTCGAGCGCAGCGCGCAGCGCGCGCAGCGCGTAGTAGGTCCTCGACTTCACCGTCCCGGCAGGAATGCCGATCGCCGCTGCACTCTGCTCGACGGAGTGCCCGAGGAAGAAGGCATGGTGAAGAGCCTGGCGGTGCTCGAAGGTGAGCCGTCGCATCGCGTCGGCGACCCCCCACGCCTCGACGGCACGCTCCACCTCGTCGGGGACGCCGAGAGCTTCGAGCTGGCCCGGGTCCGAGCTGCGCGGGCGCGCCCCGTCACGCCGCCAGCCGTCGATCACGCTGTTGCGCACGACCGTGAAGAGAAAGGCGCGCGGCGAGCCTCGGCTTCCGTCGACCGCCTCGGGGTGCTGCCAAGCCCGGAGGAGCGCATCCTGGACGACCTCCTCGGCACGCTCACGGTTGCCGCAGAGCCGCAGCGCGAAGTCGAACAGTGGGCGCGCGTAGAGAGCATGGAGGGCCCGGAGGGTGTCTTCGAGCAGGGGCTCGGCGGGCGCCACCTGGCTGTCGGGCCTGTCCGGCGGGCGGGCGGCCCCGACCAGAGCGCGACCGGTCCCGGCCGGCTCTCTCCTCGCAGGTCCTCTCCTCGCAGGTCCTCGCGCCACGCCACCTCCTCGCAACGTCGCAGCCGAGCCTCGTCCCGGTGAACCAGCATGCACCCGGCTGCGTCGTGCTGTCCGACAGTGCCGGCGAGTCCGGCAAGTCCAGCGAATCCAAGGAGCAGCCCACGATGACCTCGTCCCAGCACCTCGCGTCCAAGCTCGCCCTCGCCGTTGCCGCGGCGGGAGCCTCCGCCGTCTTGCCTGCGAGCAGCGCATTCGCCGGTGGGCCACCGGCTGGCGCGACGGCGTTCGCGACCGCGGTGATCGGTCCCGACGGCGGTACGGTGAGCGGCTTCGGCATGACGGCCACCTTCGCACCGGGCGCCGTCACCCAGACGGACCTCGTGATCCTCGGGAGCTGGGCGAGCGGCCTCGACGTCCCACCGCCGTCCGGCCAGGCGGTGAAGACCTTCGGCCTGCAGATCTGCGACGACACGACAGGCGTCCCCGCGAACTGCACGAGCGAGCTCGGCAACTATCTCAGCTCTCCGTCCGGCACCGAGCGCGTCGACGGCATGACGATCCCCTACACGGGGGACCAAGTGGGCGTCGCCTTCGGGAGCTTGACGAACAAGCTCGTCA
>JAJZCK010000237.1 GCA_021846125.1 Actinomycetes bacterium
GGGTCCTTGAGACGCGAGTTCGAGTGCTCAGCGGCGCTGCGCCGTGCGTAGGAGGAGCGCCAGGCCGAAGACGGGTAGTCGTGGGCCTGCGCGGTCTTCGCGTTGACGGCCGGGGGGACCGTGAGGCTCTGCTTCGTGCAGCAAGGCGGTGGGATGGCGGGCGGCTCGAGGATCTCGGGCAGATGGTGGGGGCGGGCCATCAAGGCCGGCCGTAGCGGACAGCGGAGCTTTCCCGCAACGGCCGGGCAGCCCACGCGGTGATAGGCGTCGGCGTCGTCGTTCGTGAGCCGGGAGAGCTTGTAGCGCGACAGCTCCGCGCTCTTCTCGTCGTGGGCGGCCACCTCGTCCTCGCTCGCGCCCCGGGCAAGTGGTCCGAGGCCGAAGAGCGCCTATAGCCCGAGTCCGCCAGCACCTCGTGGACGACGACGCCCGACGCGGCGCTGCTCGTGACGACGGCGACGAAAGACGGCACCGGATCGTGGCGGCACGAGGAGAGCTGGCGGCGGCGGATGAGCTCGGGCAGGGCCTCGCCGTGCCCGTCGGCGACCATCGTCATCAACGAGGCGTAGTAGCCAAATCTCCCTACTCGAACCGCCCCGGTCCCCGCGCGCCGGATTCTGTTGCTGGTCGTACGCGACGACCCATCTCGCTTGTGTGCCCGACGGTGACTCTCATACCCCACACCCCTCCAATCAGCAGCCAAGCGCGTAGCTGACCGCCGAGCAGACCTTGCGCATGACGTCATCGCCAACTTGTCCGACCGGACCGGTGAGCGATGCCTGAGTGACCGTGTGAAGGCCGTCGCAGTTGATGACCGAGGGTCGGTCCAGGCCAACCTCGACGTGGTCGATGGCAACCTCCGCGGCCAGACCGCGGATCGATGTGGTGATCTCGGCCACGGTGACGAGCTCGCGGACGTCGAGGACCTCGGAGCGCGTGAGCAGGAGAACGGGTCGCCTCTTGCGACCGACCTCCGCCAGCCAAAGCTCGCCGCGCCTCATGGCTCGTTCCACGCTTCAGCTTCGGTCCAGAAGGTGTCTGCACGTTCGGGGTGCCTCAGGTACGCCTCTCGGTCTGACCGCTCCAACGCGGCGCGCACCGCATCAGCGACTCCCTTGCGCGCTGCTGCCGAGATGTTGACGCCGAGCTGATGAGCCCGCTCAGCCAACTCCTCGTCCAGCGTGAAGGTGGTTCTCGATGAAGCCATACCTTGATGCTATCAGCTAATGATAGCATTCTGTCTTGACGGCACCGCACGCGGAGACGAAGTGGCTACTACAGGCCGAGCTGTTCGAGGCAAAGCCGCACGTCATCGAGGTTCGAATACGAGTGCCTACGGCCCACCAAGAGGTCTTCAAGTTTGGCCTCGACTGATCTTCACGTTTCGGTGTGACTCTCATACTCGAAGCGCCCTCGGCGCAGGGCTGGGCCTGACCCCGATCGTGTGACTGTCCACGTGCGGGCGGGTTGTCATCGGCGGGGAGCACCTGCAAGGACGTCCACGTCGCAGCGGTGCTCGATGCGCACGACGTCGACCACTCGCCGGACGTCGTCCAACTGGCAGATGATCCGGTAGGCGCCGCGCCGGGGAGGGGGACCACAGCCCCGCGAGCTCGCGGTGGAGAGAATGGCCCGCGCGGCGAGGCGCTTCGACCAGCGGCCCGAGCATGAATTCGACAGCGGCGGCAGGGCGACCATTCCGGTCAGGACGACACGGAGAGACAAGACGGGATGCAGCGAGACCGGCCGACGACACGCTATCTCGGCCCTCGATCCCGCAGAGCCGCTCCGAGGCCCTACGGTGGTGCTACATCTCGAGGTGAAGGTGCGCGCCGTGGCGGTCGAGGCATGGAAGCAGGTCGTCCAGTTGCTGGAGCGCCGACCGGGCTGGCACCTGCAGGCGACGCCATCGCCCGGCGCACCGCCGGTCTGGTGCTTCGGGCCCGCGAGCGAGGTCGAGCTGACCGTGACCGTGGAGCGCGATGCGATCCGGCTCTACGTGGTGCAGACGGACGAGGACGTCGATCTCGAGAGCGTAAGCGACCTGGTCGCTTGGCTCACGGTCCACAAGACGGGGTCGCTAGCGGACCGGGTACCCGGGCTGCTCGACAAGCTGAAGAACGGCAAGCTCTTCACCTGGGACTAGCGCGGAGCGACAGTGCGGAGCCGGCCAGGTGGCGGTTCCTCGCTGTCGGCCCTGTCCCGGCCGGCTCCCACCGGAGTGGTCATCTCGTAGAAGGCGATCGCTGCCGCAGTCGCCACGTTGATCGAGTCGACGCCCGGCGCCATCGGGACGGTGGCGATCTCGTCCGCAGCGGCGAGAGCCGCGGAGGAAAGGCCGCTGCCCTCCGCGCCGACGAGCAGTGCCACGGCACGCCCCTGCCATTTGCGTGCAAGCTCCCGCGGGTGGAGGGGTGTCCGGTGGGTCCGCGCCGGATCGGGCACGAGGGCGGCGACGAGCAGCCCCGTCGCGCGCAGCTCTTCGAGCACCCCGGGCCACGGTGCGGCACGGCCGAAGGGCACCGTGAGGACGTGGCCGAGCGACACGCGCACCGACCGACGGTACAGGGGGTCGGCGGAGGTCGGATCGAGTAGCAAGCCGGCGACGCCGAAGGCCGCTGCATTGCGAAACATCGCCCCGAGGTTCTCGTGGTCGTTGACGCCTTCGAGCACTCCGAGCACCGGAGCACGCGATCGTCGGCTCCGGGCAAGCGCGTTGCCGACGAGCGTGTGGCAGTCGACAGCGGCCGGTCGCCCGGCGACGGCGACCACCCCGCGATGCAACGCGAAGCCGACGGTCGCGGCCAGCACCTCCCGCTCGGCCACGTAGACGGGGGAGCCGCATGCGCGCACACCGGCGACGAGGTCGGGAGCGCTCGCTGCCTGACGGCGGTCGACGAGGAGCGAGCGCGTGACGACGGGCGACGCGAGCAGCTGGCGCACTGCGAGTCGCCCCTCGACGACGAACACCGTCTCGCCCGCCGTGCGTCGTGCCGGGTCCTTGAGGTCCCGGTACTCAGCGAGCCGCGGGTCACGAGGATCCTCGATCTCGATCAGTGGGCCGAGAGCGTCGTCCGGGCGTGCCACCGATCAGTGCGGGAGCACTGCTTTGACGGCTTCGAGCACCTCGAGCACCTCGAGCACCTCGAGCACCTCGAGCACATCGGCTGGCTCCGGCTCGACGAGGTGGCGCGAGCTCCCGCTCACGTCGACTTTCCCGGTCGTCGAGACGGTGATGTCGTACGTCGTCGAGCAGAAGGTCTGGATCTCCTTCGCCACTCCCGGCCCCTGCTCGCAGATTTGCTTGCACGGGACGGAAAAGTCGGTCTTGCCCTCGCACGCGCCGAGGTCGAGAGATGCGCCGTCGAGCGCTGCTTCGCCGTGCTCGAAGATGGGCATGTCGCAATCATAGAGGGCGCTCTCGGCGCGCTCGCCGAGCGCGCGGGCGCGGTCGCGGTCGCGGGCGCGGGCGCGGTCGCGGTCGCGGTCGCTGTCGTCAGTTCCGGCGTGGCTCCCACTCGAAGCGCCGCAGCGCCACGAATGTCGCGACGACCCCCCAGACCGCTACGACGAGCAGGTCGTGCCAGGCCCACGCGGACACG
>JAJZCK010000238.1 GCA_021846125.1 Actinomycetes bacterium
GGCGTGTGGCCATCCGACCGGTGTCGCCGGTCTCGTCGAGAGCGCACTCGATGCCTTCTCGGGCGAGGTACGGGCACATCTCACGGGTCGGGCATGCGCGTCGTCGGGCGAGCTGTCCGGGCTGCCGCTGCCACTTCGACGCGAGGGGTCGGGCCCGTGAGGCGCGCTGCGATCGTGCCGTTCCGCCTCGTCGTCGACGGGACGCTCTGCGACGGGCACGGGATCTGCGCGCTCGTTTGCCCCGAGCGCATCGGTCTTGACGACTGGGGCTACGCGGTCGTGGACGGGAGCGGGGTCGACGACACCCGCACTGCCGCACGGGCACGACGAGCGGTGGCCGCCTGCCCTGCCCGGGCGTTGTCGTGCCTCGAGGTGGCTCGTGCGCCGGAGCGCAGGAGGGGCGCGCCCCCCGACACCGGCGCGAGAGGATTGGCGCATGGACCCTCGTGACCGACCGGCGCGCGCCACGTCACGCGAGCACCGCCCAGGGCGCGTGCCGATCCTCCTCGGGCTCGTCGCCGCAGCCGGGGCCGCCGTGGGACTGCTCGCCACGAGCGGAGGAGCGCGGCCGGCCACGGTGCCGGCGAGGATCGACCTCGGTGTCGCACGGCCGACTGCCACCTCGACCGGGGCGCCGCCGACGGCGACCGGCTCGTCGCGTCCGGTCGCCGGGGCCTCGAGCCCACGACGCCCGGGAGCTGCCGGCGTCGTCGTCGTGACCCCCCGGCACCCCGTCGTCGTCGAAGGGGAGAACGAGCACGACGCGGGGCAGGACTCGGGGGGTGGCGGTGGTGGCGACACGGGAAGCTGACGCCCGTCCCGGTCGGAACCCGCGAACGGGCCCTCGACGCCTCCGCAAGCTCGGCTCGGCCGGTCGCCTCGCAGGCTTCCACGGTCTCGTGCTCGCCGCCGTCCTCGGCGCAGTCGTCGTCGCTCTCGTCCGGGACTTCACCGGTAGCTACGAGTCGCTCGCGGCGAGCTCGCTCGCGGCGGAGGCGAGGAGCTTCGCGAACGCGGCTCGCGCGCGGCCACCTTCGGAGGGCCTGCATGCACTCTCCATCGCGTACCTGCGGGTCCACGCGCTCGCGGCAGGAGACGTCCTCGCGATCTCGGAGCTCGGTGCGGGTCAGGTCGAGACGGCCGGTGCACGACGAGTCGTCGCGAGCCCTCCGGTGGCTGCGCTCCTCGCCGCGCCACCGGCGCGCACGGTGGTCCGGTCGCTCACGATCTCCGGGCGCCCGTTCGAGATCGTCGCCGTCCCGGTCACCGCAGGCAACTCCCGGGTCGGCACCTTCCTCGCAGCGGCGGACCTCTCGCCGTCGGTGGCACAGCGCTCGAGCGTCCTTGCTCTCGCGCTCGCAGAGGCGCTCGTCGCACTCACCGCCGGCGTCGCGAGCGCGTTCCTGCTGCTCCGGCGCCTGCTCGGGACGATAGGTCGCATCACGGCCACTGCCGACGAGATCGGCCGGGGCCGGCTCGACCGCCGACTCGGGGACGAGGGTCGGTCCGACGAGGTAGGCGAGCTCGCGCGCACCTTCGACGCCATGCTCGAGCGGATCGACGCGGCGATGACCGCGCAGCGACGTCTGCTCGCGGACGTGTCCCACCAGCTGCGGACGCCGCTCACGGTCGCCCGGGGCCACCTCGAGATCCTCCAGCGGACGGGGACCGACGACCAGGCTCAGGTCGACGAGACCGTCGAGCTGGTCGTCGACGAGATCGACCACATGCGAGCCCTGATCGAGCGCCTGCTCCTGCTCGGCCGGGCGACGGAGCCGGACTTCCTCGCCCCGGAGCCGGTCGAGCTGCGCGCGTTCCTCGCAGACCTGCTCGACGCGGCGTCCGTGCTCGCGCCGGGCCGGGCGATCCTGTCCAACCCACCCGACCTCGTCCTCGAGGCCGACGCGGCGAAGCTCCGAGGTGCGCTGCTCAACCTGCTCGACAACGCGGTCCGCGCAAGCGCAGGCGTCGGCCCGATCGGCCTCGGGGCGCGCCTCGGCGAAGACGGCAGCCTCGAGCTCGTCGTGGAGGACGCGGGGCCAGGGATCCCGGTCGAGCAACGGGAGGCTGCTCTACGCCGCTTCTCGCGTCCCGGGGCGCGCGACGCCGACGGGAGCGGGCTCGGGCTCGCGATCGCGAAGGCCGTCGCAGAGAGCCACGGCGGTCGCATCACGATCGAGCGGTCGGCCCTCGGAGGAGCGCGGGTCGCGGTCGTGCTCCCGCGCCGGCTCGTCGTCGCGAGCCGATGACCACCGTCCTCGTCGTCGAGGACGACCCCCGGATCGCGTCGTTCCTCGTGCGCGGGCTCGAGGCGGAGGGCTACGAGACGGAGGTCGCCGGGGACGGGATGGTGGCCGCGTCCCTGCTCGTCTCCGGCTCGTCGCGCTTTGCCGTCGTCCTGCTCGACCTCGGCCTGCCCGGGGCGTCGGGCGAGGAGGTGCTCGAGCTCCTGCGCAAGCGCGACACGAGCGTGCCGGTGATCGTCCTCACGGCGAGGGACGCTGTCACGGACAAGGTCCACGGCCTCGACCTCGGCGCCAACGACTACGTGACGAAGCCCTTCTCGTTCGCGGAGCTTCTTGCTCGCATGAGGGCAGCCATCCGGTCGACGGGCCCGGTGGTCTCGACCGAGCTCGTCGTCGACGAGCTCCGCCTGGACCTGCTCGCGAAGGTCGTCTGGCGAGCCGGTCGCCGGATCGAGCTCTCGCAGAGAGAGTTCGCCCTGCTTGAGCTGCTGATGCGCAACCCGGGACGGGTGCTCCCGCGGACCCGCATCCTCGCGGAGGTCTGGCAGTACGACTTCACGACGGAGAGCAACGTCGTCGACGTCTACGTCGGCTACCTGCGTCGCAAGCTCGACAGGTCCGGCTCCGTCCCGGTGATCGAGACGGTGCGTGGCGCCGGCTACCGTCTCGTCACCGCTTGACCGGGGCGCACGTGTGCTGCCAGGGCCCCGGGATGCGCGCCCGGTGGCGAGCGACCACGCGATAGACCATCGACGCGACGACCCGTACTCCTGGTGCCTGGAGGATCGCGCCGACCCACCGGACCGGTGGCGGTCCTGTCCCGAGCCAGGCTGCGACGGCCGGCGCACCAGAGCACCGCCGTCCGGCGTCGACGAACCACACGGCGCTGCTCGCCTCCCCGGAGGTGAGGGTGATCGCATCGAGGTCGGCGGCCTGCCACGCCACCGTGGTCGCGTGAAGGTGCAGCAGGCGGTCGAGGGCACGAGCCATGCTCGTGCAGAACCCGCAGTCGCCGTCGATGAGCACCAGGGGCGGACGCGCCATCAGGTGCTCGACGGGACGCGCCATCAGGTGCTCGACGGTACTCCTGCCGTGCACGTCTGCCGTCGCGGTGCGTAGCCGCGCGGCTGACTGCGATGGGCGATCGGCGGTCACGTGCCGCGTCGTCACGCGAGTGACCACGTTCGATCGCGGCGACTCGTCCTGTTGGAGCACGACGGGCGTACCGACAAGCTCGGCGTCAAGTCAGGGCGCCGTGATCTGGACTGCTGCGGTGGTCGGGCCGGCGTCGATCCGGTGACCTCGCGCTATGCAGGCGGGCCAGGACTGTCTTCCGGAG
>JAJZCK010000239.1 GCA_021846125.1 Actinomycetes bacterium
GGACCACCACAGACACAGACAGACACAGACACAGACACAGACACAGACAGGAGGAACACCTGATGGCTAGCCTGCTACGCGTCGACGCGAGCATCCGGACCGAAGGCTCGGTGAGCCGTGCCGTCGCAGACAGCGCCGTGGAGGCCTGGCGCGCGGCGCACTCGGACGCCGAGGTGGTCCATCGCGACCTCGCAGCATCCCCGCTCCCCGCGGAGGCGTGGGCCCGTGCGCTCACGGCCGGCACGACCCTCGAGGAGAGCCGGACACCCGAGCAACGCGACGCCCTCGAGCTCGTCGCGACCCTCGCCAGCGAGCTCCTCGGGGCCGACGCGCTCGTGCTCGCCTCGCCGCTGTACAACTTCGGGGTCAGCCAGCACACCAAGGTCTGGATCGACCTGCTCGTCGCCGATCCGCGTCTCGGCCCAGGATCGACGGCGCTGCAGGACAAGCCCGCTCTCCTCGTCGTCGCGCAAGGTGGCGGCTACCGCGAAGGAACGCCCCGCCACGGCTGGGACCACTCGACGAGCTATCTCGAGCGGATCTTCGGGGACAGCTTCGGTATGGACCTGCGCACAGTCGTCGCCGACCTCACCCACGCGGGAGCGAACCCCGCGATGGCACACCTGGCCGAGGCTGCCGAGCGGTCGCTCTCCGCGGCCCACGAGGACGCGACGCGCCACGGCAGGAGCCTCGGGATCGCCGCCTGAGCCGGCCGCTCAGCCCAGCACGGGCCAGAGATCCTCGGGCTCGCGCCCCTTCGTCTCGGGCAGCAGGAAGAACAGGCCAGCCGCGATGACGGCGGGCAAGGAGACCACCAGCGCGCCCGTGGCGAAGCGGTTCCCGACGTCGGCGACCGCCCCGAACACGAGGAGCCCGGCGGTCGCGCCGAGCACGCTCGACGCGACGTTCCAACCGGCGACCGACGCGCGCACCGACGTGGGGAAGAGCTCGTTCGCGAGCGACCCGGCCGCCGGGGCGAAGCTCGACGCCGCAAGGATCTGCAGCTCGTATCCGACGACGAGACCCGCGCGCGACCCGCTGTAGGTGAGCACTGCTGCAAGGGCGATGCCCGCCATGCTGATCGCGCCGGCCGTGCGCCGGCCGATCCGGTCCGCGGCGAACCTCCCGAGCAGGAGGCCCACGAGACCGACGAGGCCGGCGGCAACGACCAGCACCGCCGCAGCGGCGGCGGCGAGGCCGAGGACGTTCTCCGCGTAGAGGAAGACGAAGCTCGTCGCAGGGCCCGTGACGACGGAGACGAAGAACGCGAGGAGCAGGACGACGGCAAGCCGGCGCCGGAAGGCAGGGCCGATCGCGCCCAGCACCGGGAGCGGATGGACCCTGGACGCTGCAGCGATCCTGTACCGGTCCGCCTCCACGACCCGCCGGCGCAGCGACGGGAGGACGAACAGCGGCACGACCGCGAGGGCGAAGACGCCGCGGAAGCCGAGCGATCGCTCCGCCAGGCCGTAGATCACCGCTGTCAGGCCCGCGCCGACGCCGTACCCGGCGGTGACGAGGGCGATTGCCTTCGCCCGGTCGCTCGACGCGGTCTGCTCCGCGGCAGCGACCTGGGCGATCGCACTCGTGGTGCTGAGCAACGGCCGGCCGAGCGCGAAGATCGTGATGAACCACCAGTAGCCAGGGCTCGCGGCCGCCAGCGCCGTGCAGACCAGGCCGGCACCGCAGCTCGCCACGAGGACTGTCCGACGCCCGAGCCTGTCCGCCATGCCCGAGAGAGGGAGCGCTACGAGGGAGGCGAGCCGCAAGATGGCGAGCCCGAGACCGAGCTCGGTGCCCGACAACCCTGCCCGGTCGGCGATGGTCGATCCCCCGGTGACATGCCCGAAGCTCCTCGCGACGTCCCCGAGCGCAGCGACTGCACCAAACTGCCCGAACCCCGCCAGGAGCGCGAGGAGGCCGAGAGCGCCTACTGCCGGGTCGAGCCAGCCGCGCACCTCGGGAGCCGTGCCGGCCTGGCGCGTGCCCCCGTCGGGCGGGCGACTGCCACCCGAGGGATCGAGGCTCACGACGGATCCGCCACGAGCCCGGCCACCGCCGAACCCTACAGCGCAGACCCGGAGCTGACGGCCCGGCACGCCCGGTCCGACAGCCGAGCCTGCAGACCGCCCGAGACGTCGGGCACCCGAAGGGTCGGGGTCCGATATCGCGGTCCCAGCGGTCCGGGATCAGCCAGTGGAGGTCGTCGCGGACGGCGACTGGTCCGCGGCGGACCTCGCTCCCGACGAATGCGCCGAAGCGGCCGCCGGCAGCGAGGGCGCGGGCGCCATGGCGACTGCTCGAGGCGCCCACGTCTGCTCCCGGTCCGCGCGGCGCTCGGGGACGCCCACTATCGCCGCGAGGTCCGAACCGTCGATCGTCTCGCGTTCGAGCAGAAGCTCGACGACGCGGTCGAGCACCTCGCGGTGCTCGCCGAGCAGCTTGGTGGCGCGCACCTCCGCCTCACGGAGAAGACGTGCAACCTCCTGGTCGATGGTCCGCTGGGTCTCTTCGGCGTAGGGTCGCCCCGCGAAGGGGTTGTCACGGCTCGGCCCTTCTGGTCCGTAGCCGATCGGCCCGACCTCGGTCGAGAATCCCCACTCGCGCACCATGCGCGTCGCGAGGTCGGTCGCACCCGCGAGGTCGTTCGATGCTCCTGTCGACGGTTCGCCGAGCACGAGGATCTCCGACGCCCTGCCACCAAGGCGCACTGCCAGCGCGTCTGTGAGGTAGCTCTCGGGATAGAGGTGGCGCTCGGACTCCGGGAGCTGCTCGGTGACGCCGAGCGCCGCGCCCCGAGGCAGGATCGTCACCTTCGCGACAGGGTCCGCGTGCTCCGAGAGCACTGCGACGAGCGCGTGACCCGCCTCGTGGACCGCGACCGCGTGCTTCTCGTCCGGCATCAGCGCGTTCGACGCGTCCCGCCGGCCGATGAGGAGGCGATCGCGTGCCGCGTCGAAGTCGTCCATCGAGAGCACGTGACGATGTGCTCGCACTGCGTTGATCGCCGCCTCGTTGACGAGGTTCGCGAGGTCCGCGCCGGAGAATCCCGGGGTGCCGCGTGACACGGCCCCGAGATCGACGTCTGGGCCGATCTTCTTGCCCTTCTCGTGAATCTCGAGGATCGCTAGTCGCTCTCGCTGGTTCGGCAGGGGGATCTCGACGGTCCTGTCGAACCGCCCGGGTCGCAGCAGCGCTGCGTCGAGGATCTCGGCCCTGTTGGTCGCCGCCATGACCACGACGCTCGCGCCGGGCTCGAAGCCGTCCATGTCCGAGAGGAGCTGGTTGAGCGTCTGCTCGCGCTCGTCGTTCGAGCCGAAGCCGCCGGGACCCCGCCGGCCACCGATCGCGTCGATCTCGTCGATGAAGATGATCGACGGCGCCCGCTTGCGCGCGTCGGCGAACAGGTCCCGGACCCGGGACGCGCCGACACCGACGAACATCTCGACGAAGCTCGAGCCGCTGAGGGCAAAGAACGGCACGCCCGCCTCGCCCGCGACCGCGCGCGCGAGAAGGGTCTTGCCCGTGCCCGGCGGCCCGACCATGAGCACGCCTTTCGGGCCCACGGCT
>JAJZCK010000240.1 GCA_021846125.1 Actinomycetes bacterium
GTGTGCCGTGACCGCGTCGATCACCGCGCGCGAGTAGCCGGCCGAGTCGATCCGGATCCACAGCTGGCGCGACGATCGCCAGGGCTCGGGGATGGCGGCCACGCACTCGTCGACGAAGCTCGCGAGCTTCTTTCGCGGGTGTTGCCCGACGGACTCGATGAGCACGGCGGCGGCGTTCCCGCTGACCATGGCCGATGGTCACGGCGTCGCCGCGCGTGCTCATCGCGTCGTCGGTGCTCCTCAGGCTGTCGGCATCACTCCGCGGTGATCTCGGCGACGGCCATCCGTGCCGAGGACTCGTCGACGATCGCCTTCTTCGTCGCGTAGGCAGCGACGAGGGACTGGATCGCGAGGTTGTTCACCTGGCGCGGCAGTCCCCGGGCGACCTGGTGGATGAGCGCCGTCGCGTCGTCGGAGAAGAGCCGGTCTGACCGCCCTGCCAGGCCCAGATGGTGGGCGACGTAGGCGCCCGTCTCCTCGGGCGTCATCCCCGCGAGGTGGTAGCGAAGCGCGATGCGCTGGTCGAGGGCGGCGAACGCGCCGAGGCGGATGCGGCGCCTGAGTGTCGGCTGGCCGCAGAGCACGAGCGCGAAGGGCGCGACGGAGTCGAGCTCCGCGTTCATGAGGAGCCGGATCGCCTCGAGCTGCTCGGGCGAGCAGAGATGTGCCTCGTCGAGGACGACCACGACGCGCTTTCCCCGCTCGGCGGACTCCGCGGCGAGGAGCTCGGCGGCTTGGGGCACGAGCGCCGCGGCGTGAAAGCGCGGCACGCCGCCGAGGGCGGTGACGATCGCGCCGTGAAGGCCCCGGATCCCGACGGTGTGGTTGGCGAGGTAGACGACGGTGTGCCGGCTCTGGTCGAGACCAGTGAGCGCGGCCCGCAGCGCCACCGTCTTGCCGGCGCCGACCTCGCCGGTCAGCACCCCGGCGGCGGACTCGCCGACGAGGAAGGAGATGCGCGCGACGGCCTCCTGGTGGCCGGCCGGGCGAAAGAGCGCCCCCGGGGCGACGTCCTTTCCGAAGGGCATCTTCGAGAAGCCGTAATGGGCGCGCAGCAGCTCGATGCTCATCGGCCCTCCTCCTCGATCGGCTGGTCCGTCGCGAGGTCCCATGCCGGCGGGTGGAAGACAACGACGTCCGAGGCGATCTCGCTGTCGGGCAGCTCGACATAGGGGATCTTCTGCTCGAGCGCCTCGTGGTGGCGGGCGGTGACGAGGCCGAGGTAGTCGATCCCCGTCGGCTCTGGTGGCGGCGCGGGGTCCTCGACGGCGCGGGGATGGCTGTGCCGGCGCGTCACGTGGGGCACCGCCTCGCCCATCGGGCGACCCTCGAAGCGGACGTCCACATGGCCGAGGTCGAACGGGTCGAAAACGAGCTCGATGCGGCGCCCCACGAGCGCGGGGTCGACCTCGTAGCGGTTCCCGAACAGGTTCACCGTCCCGGTCTTCGCGACGACGCGGTGCTCGGACCACAAGAACGCCTCGCGCAAAAGCGCTGGCGAGGGGAGCGCTGGCGGGCCACCGGCCAAGAACCGCTCGATCGGCGCCTCGTTCGTCTCGGAGTGGACGCGGCGGTGGTAGATCGACTCGACCCAGGCCGAGAAGCGCGAGTTCAGCTCGTCGAGGGTGCGGACCTCGGCGGGGTCGACCTCGACCAGGAACTGGCCGCGGACGGTCTTGAACGCCCGCTCGATCTTTCCCCTGCCTTCAGGTCTTCCTGGCTCACTGTGGAAGAGCCTCGTCCCGAGCACCGCGAGCGCCCGCAGCAGCTGGCGGGAGATCATCGCGGAGCCGTTGTCGAGATAGGCGGCACGGGGAACGCCGCGGCGCTCGATCCCCGAACGCAGCGCCGCCTCGAGGCGGACCGTGTCCTCGGCGTAGCCCCACCGATAGCCACAGAACGCGCGGGAGTGGTCGTCGAGAAAGCAGAACAGGTAGGTCTTGTGGCCTCCGATCACCGGGCCGTGGAGCGCGTCCCCCGTCCACAGCTCGTTCGGGCGGTCGGCCTCGAAGCGGCCGAAGGCGACCTTCGGCCTGGTCTCGCGGCGCGAGAGGCCCGCTCGGACGAAGTGGCGCTGGATCGTGCGCTCGTCCGGCGCCCAGCCCGAGACGGCCCTCATGAGCTCGCAGATGTGCGCCGCGGTCCGTTCGGGGCGCTCCCGGCGGAGCCGGCAGGCGAGCTCGAGGACCTCTTTCGGCGTGCGGGGGTTGGCGTGGCGCGCCTCGGGCAACAGGGCCTCGAAGCCGCCGGTGCGCAGCGCCCGCACCCAGCGGTCGATCGTCGGGCGGGAGACGCGCACCTCGGCCCCGCCGGGGCCGGTGTGGCCACGCGCGGCGAGGGCGCGCACCAGCACGCCGCGCTCTGCCTTTGACAGCGACTCGTCGATCAGGGCTCGCACGAGGCTGTAGCGGAACAGCGCGACGTCGGTCGCGTGGTCGGTCATGGCTCCTCCTTCTGTGGCCGATCTGGCTGGAAGGAGGGTGCCGGTCGATTCAGGGCGCTGGCGAGGGGGAGCTCGTGTTGGCGAGGAGCCCTCCGGCGGTGATCGTCGCCACCCACCCCCACCCCGGGCGAGGACCGAAGCGGCGCGTCGCCGCGGACACGGCGAGACCGATCGCAGAGAGCGCGTCGGCGAAGGCAGATCCCGCCGGTTCGATCGCCGGGAGGGAGGCGTCGAGCGCGTGCGCCCACGCCCAGCAGTGCGCCCGCCACCGCTCGGCGCGCACCGCGAAGCGACGCAGCCATCCCCGGACGGTGTCGGGGTGGACGAGGAGCGCCGCGCCGATCCTGCGCCGCCCTTCACCGGCCGCCTTCTGGAGGAGCGCCGCGCCGATCGAGACAAGCGCGTCGCGCCGGCGCAGCAACGTCGTGTCCGGCAGCAGGACGTGGGTCTTCGCGCACGAGGTGCAGCGCGACCGTCGCGGCGTGAGTGCCGTCTCCCTGCCCTGCTCGCGCACCGCCCGCATCCGTGCCGAGCTCCACGGCCGCAACTCGCCACGGCAGCTCGGGCAGCGGAGCTCGCCGGCGAACAGGGACTGCTCGACCGCGGACCGGTCGCTCTCTACGATGAGCACGGATGCCCTCCGGGGCGTTTGTGGAGGACCCCCTCGTTTGCTCCTGCGAAGGTTGGCGAGGGGGTCCTTGCGCGTACTGGACGCCCTCACGCTGTCGCTACCTCACCGACAGCGCAACCACCGCCATCGGATCATCGCGTGATCACTGCGGATGACCGAACACCGCGCTCTGGTGGTCATCGGAAGAGTCGCTCAACACGCGGGCTCGCGTTGCCACCCCGGGCCCTGATGCAGAGCACGTCGCCGGTCTCGCCGACCACGCCGACGAGCGGAGACATCTGGACCTCGCCCTTGTAGGAGAACCTCGAGCCTTCCTTCTTCTTGCCGTAGGTGTCGACGTAGGTGGCGTCGGGATCGATCGTCAAGATCCCCGGTTGTGGCCCTGCGCCCATCGCCCAGGCCCGGCGCAGCATCGTCGCGTTCACTGCCTGGGCTTTCTTGACCCGGCCGAGGTC
>JAJZCK010000026.1 GCA_021846125.1 Actinomycetes bacterium
CGACGGGGGAGGCGTCGCGGCCGAGGAGCAGCCCGACGTCCGGCGCCTCGTCGTCACGGCGAGCGGGGGGCCGTTCCGAGGCAGGAGCCGGAGGGAGCTCGCAGATGTCACCCTCGCGCAAGCTCTCGCGCATCCCACGTGGACGATGGGTCCGAAGATCACGATCGACTCGTCGACGCTCATGAACAAGGGCCTCGAGGTGATCGAGGCCCACGAGCTGTTCGGCGTCGGCTTCGACCGAATCGAGGTCGTCGTCCATCCGCAGTCGATCGTCCATTCCATGGTCGAGTTCTGCGACGGGGCGACGCTCGCGCAGCTCTCACGGCCGAATATGCGCTTGCCGATCGGGTACGCGCTCCGCTACCCGGAGCGCCTCGGGGAGCCGTATGGCGTCATCGACTGGTCACAGCTGTCGCGCCTCGACTTCGCCGCGCCCGATCTCACGACCTTCGTCTGCCTCCGGCTCGCCTACGAGGCCGGCCGCGCAGGCGGGAGCGCACCCGCGTGGTTGAATGCAGCCAACGAGGTCGCGGTCGCCGCGTTCCTCGACGGCCGGATCGGCTGGCTGTCGATAGCGGAGGTCGTCGCGGAGACGCTCGACAGCCACGACGAGACGAAGCTGCTCGAGGTGGGAGACGTGATCGCGGCAGATGCCGCGGCGAGGCGAGTCGCCGCCGGGGCGGTCGAGCGCAGGGAGCGCGCAGGTTGAGACCCACGGTGGCGGGGGACGACGAGGTGGCGGCGCCGTCCGCGGTCCGAGAGGGGATGCCGGGCCGAGGTGCGAGCTCGGGTCGGTTCGCGGTCGCCCGGCTCGTCCTCCTCGTCGGTGGTGGGCTGTTCCTCGCGATCGCTTTCCGCGGCCTGCCCGTTCTCGTCGTCGTCCTCGCTCTCGTGGTCATGGTCATGGTCCACGAGCTCGGCCACTTCGTCACGGCGAAGCTGTCGGGGATGAAGGTGACGGAGTACTTCCTCGGGTTCGGGCCACGCATCTGGTCGTTCCGACGCGGGGAGACCGAGTACGGCGTGAAGGCGATACCCGCCGGCGGCTACGTACGCATTGTGGGTATGACGGCCCTCGAGGAGGTCGACCCCGGCGACGAGGCGCGCAGCTACCGCCAGTCGAGCTTCCCGAGGCGGCTGCTCGTCTCGACGGCCGGCTCCGCGATGCACTTCGTCATGGCGTTCCTCCTGCTGTGGGCCATGTTCGCCGTCGCCGGCATGCCGGTGCTCGCGACGCCCGAGATCACGGGCGTCGCGAGCTTCGCGAGCGGACCGAGCCCTGCCCAGATTGCGGGGCTGCACCCCGGCGACGAGATCCTCGCGGTCGACGGTCGGCCGGTGACGCAAGGGGAGCAGTTCGTCTCGTTCGTCCAGAGCCACGCCGGGGACGAGCTTGCCCTGCTCGTACGTCGGGGGAGCCGGGAGATCACCGTGCACGTCCGTCCTGCGAACAAGCGCAAGGTGGAGGTGATCGTCCACGGCAAGACGGAGCCGCTGCTCAAGGCGGCTGGGCCACCCGTCGGCGTGATCGGCGTCGACCTCGGCTTCCTCACGCGCAACGAGACGGTCGACCCACTCGTCGCCGTCGGGCGGGCCACGACGATGCTCGGGTCGGTCACGGCAGCCACGGCGAGCGGCATGGCGACGGTCTTCTCCTTCCACGGTCTCAGCACGTTCGCGCACCAGGTCGCGACGGCCGGCTCGACGGCCAAGCCCGCCACGACGGCCAATGGGGTGTCGACAAGCGCGTCGGCAGGCTCGTCGGGAACCAGCTCGTCCGGTCAGCTGCTCTCGATCCTCGGTGCCGTCGAGATCGGCGCGCAAGCTGCCAGACAGAACGTCTCCGAGCTCCTCTACATCCTCGTCGCGATCAACATCTTCGTCGGCATGGTCAACCTCTTCCCCATGCTCCCGCTCGATGGCGGCCACGTCGTCATCGCCGTCTACGAGCGCGTCCGGTCGCGAAGGGGTCGGCCGTACCACGCGGACGTCGCGAAGCTCATGCCTGTCGCGTACGTGTTCCTGCTCTTCATGGTCGTGCTCGGCGTCGGCGCGCTCTACGCGAACATCGTCCAGCCGGCGTCGCTGCCCGGCAGCTGAGCGGCGCCGCGGGTGGGCGGGGTCGCACGGACCGGGTGGCCGCCGTAGGCTCACGGTGGCTGCCGGGCACGGGCGCGGTGCCGTGTGGAGGTAGCGCGACGATGGCAAGTGCGGTGGTCAGCGTGGCGACGAGACGCCCTACCCGCCAGATCCGTGTCGGTCCGGTCCTCGTAGGTGGCGGTGCGCCCGTGAGCGTGCAGTCGATGACGACGACGAAAACGGCCGACGTCGAAGGCACGCTTCAGCAGATCTACGCGCTCGCGGGCGCGGGTGCGGACATCGTGCGATGCACCTGCAACGAGCAGGAGGCTGCAGAAGGCCTCGCGCGCATCGTGCCGCGCTCGCCCGTGCCGATCGTCGCCGACATTCACTTCCACGTCGAGATGGCGCTCGCCGCGCTCGACGCGGGTGTCCAGGGCCTTCGTCTCAATCCCGGCAATCTCCGCAAGCCGGAGGAGATCAAGCTCGTGGCGGCGGAGGCGCGCGACCGCAACGTGCCGATCAGGATCGGTGTGAACGCCGGCTCGCTGCATCCCGCGCTCTACGAGCGCTTCGGCGGGGCGACGCCCGAGGCGCTCGTGGAGTCCGCGCGCATGGAGCTCGCCTACTTCGACGAGGTCGACTTCCACGACGTGAAGATCTCCGTCAAGGCGTCGAACGTCGCGCTCATGATTGCCGCGTACCGGCTCGCGTCCGAGACGTTCGACTACCCGCTGCACCTTGGTGTGACCGAGGCAGGTCCGCCGCCAGGTGGCCTCGTCAAGGCGACTGCCGGCATCGCCACCCTGCTCGCCGAAGGCATCGGCGACACGATCCGGTACTCGCTCACTGCAGATCCGGTGGAGGAGGCGCGCGCCGGCCGGCAGCTGCTCGAAGCTCTCGGGCTGCGCGAGCGCAAGGGGCTCGACCTCGTCGCCTGCCCGTCGTGCGGGCGCGCCGAGATCGACGTCATCAAGGTCGCGAAGGAGGCTCAGCAGGCTCTCGAGGAGCGCAAGATCCCGCTCCAGGTCGCCGTGATGGGCTGCGTCGTGAACGGGCCGGGCGAGGCCCGCGAGGCCGACATCGGCATCGCGGCGGGACGCCACCGTGGGCACCTGTTCATCAAGGGCAAGATCGTGCGGGTCGTGCCGGAGGACCAGATGGTCGAGGCGCTCGTCACCGAGGCGGAGAAGATCGTCGCAGAGGGGATCGAGGCGCGTCTCGCGCTCGCGGACGAGTCCGCCGAGCGCGAGGCTGCGGAGGACCGCGCCGCGCTGTTCACCGAGAAAGGTGCCGACGCGAACAACGCGGAGGAGGTCGTCCTGCGCATCCGCAAGCACATGGCGGGCGGCGCGGCGAGCCCCGACGGCGCGGGTAGCGCCGCGGCGCCGGGCCCGGTCTGAGGGTCCTGCCCCGGCGGAGGCCCGTAGGTGCGCCCGGCCGTCGTGGAGGTTCGCCGTCTGGGTGAGCACGACCTCGACGCCTTCGCTCGCTGCGTCGAGACTGGCTTCGCCGTCCGCTTCACGCAGGCGAAGGGCGACGAGCTCGTCGCAGGTCTCGACCGGGATCGCGCGCTCGGCGCGTTCGACGGGTTGGAGCTCGTCGGGACCCTCGCCGGCTACGAGGCCGAGCTCACCGTCCCGGGCCCGCTCTGCACCCCGGTCCTCTCGCTCGCGGAGATCGCCGTCCTCCCGACGCACCGGCGTCGGGGGGTCCTGACGTCGCTGCTCCGACACGCGTTCGACGCGGGCCACGCCCGTGGCGACCGGCTCTGCGTGCTGGCCTCGAGCGAAGGCGGGATCTACGGCCGCTTCGGCTTCGGCGTGGCGACGACATACCAGCGGTATGCGCTCGATCGGAGCGTTGCGTCCCTCGTCGAGCCCGCGGGCGCGGCCGCACATGGACGGGTCGTGCTCCTCGAGCCGTCGCTGGCAGCCGGTGCCCTCGCGCTCGTGTTCGACGCGGCGCGCCGCGCACGCGCCGGTGAGCTCGGGCGGCCCCCGGCGTACTTCGAGGAGCTCGTCTCGACCGCTAGCGACGCCGGAGGACCCGTCCGCTTCTTCGCTTTCTACGAGGAGGCTGGAACGCTCGACGGCTATGCGGTCTACGACGTCGCTCCGAGCGTCGATCCGGACCTTGCCTACGGACCCGCGCGGCGGGTCGCCATGCTCGAGGAGTGCTGCACGACGAGCGACGCCTCGTACTCGGCGCTGTTCACGTACCTCGTAGGGCTCGACCTCACGAGCGGGCTGCGCACGGGGGACCGTCCGGTGGACGAGCCGCTGCGCTACATGCTCGCCGATCCGCGAGCGCTCCGGACGACAGCGCGGGGCGACGGCCTCTGGGTCCGCGTCCTCGACGTGCCCGGCGCACTCGAGGCCCGCCGCTACGGCTCGGACGGCAGGAGCGTCATCGAGCTCGTCGACGCGTCCTGCCCCTGGAACGCGGGATGCTACGCGGTCGAGGTGGCGAGAGGCGTGGCCCGGGTCGAGCCCACGCGCGCGGCTGCGGAGCTCACCCTCGACGCCGGTGCGCTCGCGACCTGCTACCTCGGCGGCGGGAGCGTGACCGGGCTGCGGACGGCTGGCCGCGCCGTCGAGCACGTGGCCGGTGCAGCTGCACGGCTCGACGCGCTCCTCGCCTGGCGTCCCGAGCCCTTCTGCAGCACAGCGTGAGCCGGAAGCGCAGCGCTGGCCAGCGTGCTCAGGGTCTTGCCAGGTCGGACGGTTAGACTCGACCGCCATGAGTCGAGGGGAGCAGCAGGACCGATGAGCAGCTCGAAGAGCAAGGGACCGTCGCGCCCACTGACCGGGGAGAGGCCGAGCCAGTCCGGATCGGGTCCGCGACGGCTCGGGGGCCAGGCGCCGCCCGCCCGCCGCCCCCCGTCGGCCGGCGCCGCCCGCCGCTACGACCGTAGCCACCAGAAGCGACCGGCCTGGATGGGCTGGGCCGCGGTCGGTGCGGCGGTGGTGCTCGTGGCGGTGCTCGTGCTCGTGAAGGTGACCGGTGGCAAGCCGTCCACTGCGTCGGCGTCCGACGCGGCAGGTCGCCATCCCGCGACGGCCCCGGCATCTCTCGTGACGGCACTTGCGACCATCCCGGCGGCGACCTACGACTCCGTCGGGACCGATGCGCAGCCGGCACCGTTCACCGTGACGTCCGGACAGGCGCCGCTCGTGCTCGACGGCAAGCCGCAGTTCGTCTACGACGGCGGGGAGTTCTGTCCGTACTGCGCGCTCATGCGGTGGTCGATGATCTCCGCGCTCAGCCGCTTCGGCACCTTCTCGGGTCTGAAGCTCATGTCCTCGGCGACGACCGACGGCGACATCCCGACGTTTAGCTTCGTCGGAGCGACTTACACGAGCAAGTACGTGTCCTTCACGCCGTACGAGGCGGAGGACCGGCTCCAGCAGCCCTTGCAGAACCCGCCGGCCTACGTCGACAAGCTCTACGCGAAGTACGACGGCAACGGGACCACCCCGGCTGCTCCGTTCAACCCGTCGTCCTCGGCGGGGATCCCGTTCCTCGACATCGGCAACAAGTACGTCGCTGCCGGCGACCCGAGCTCGATGGCGGCGATATTCGCTCAGTATGGCGTTCTCGACAACGGCGGCCCAGGGCGCCCGGCGATCGCCGCGGCGCTTCGCAACCCTTCCTCGTCGGTCGGCAAGACCATCTACGCGAAGGTCTTCGTCGCCCAGGCGAACTACATAAGCGCGGCTATCTGCTCTCTCGACGGCGGCAAGCCGGCGTCGGTGTGCAGCACGCCCGGCGTGAAGGCGGCCGCCAAGGTGCTCGCCGCGGCGAAGACCGTGAGCTGACACTCCGGCATGTCGAAACCACGCACGTCCGAGCGGGGACGAGCTACGCGTGCCGGCGTCGCCTCGCCCGCAGCCACCGCGAGCCGTGGGCCGCGTTCCGCCCGTGGAAGGGTGCGCCGGGACGGCCGGCGGCCGGCGGCCCCGGGGAGCATCGACCACGAGCGGGGCGGCGAGGTCGACGACCGGCCGAGCCGGGTACGGTCGAGCTGGCGCAGCATCGTCGCGACGGTCGTCAGCGTCGCGGGGACAGGCGTCGCGAGCTACCTGACTCTCGCCCACTACTCGACGGGTATCCCCTTGGCGTGCCCGGACACGGGCGCGATCAACTGCGAGGCGGTGACAACGAGCGCCCAGTCAGTCGTGTTTGGCGTGCCGGTGGCCGTGCTCGGCCTCGTCTTCTTCCTCCCGATGCTCGCCTTGTCGTTGCCGTGGGCGTGGAGGACGCCGAGGCGGCTCGTCGCCCGCGCTCGCCTGGCGATGAGCGTCGTCGGGATCGGCTTCGTCTTCTACCTCGTCTACGCAGAGCTGTTCGAGATCCAGAAAATCTGCCTCTGGTGCACCAGCGTCCACGTCCTCACGTTCCTGCTCTTCGTCGTCGTCGTCACGGGCTGGGACGACGCGACCGCAGGGTGGACGTACGACGACGAAGACGGTCCAGGCGCCGCCTGACTGCTCCCGAGCTCCGGCTCGCCGAGCTGGTTGGTGGTGCTCAGCGCGGCCGGTCGAGCTCGACGAGCCTCGCGTCCGGCGCTGCCGACGTGAGCATCTCCGCGACGTGGGGGTGGCAGGTGAAGGCGAGCACCTGATGGCGACGGCCGATGTCCGCGACCACGCGGGCGACGGCCCGGGCACGTGTGGGGTCGAAGTTGACGAGGACGTCGTCGAGCACGAACGGGAGGGCGGCCGCTCGCGCGGCGAAGCTGTCGGCGAGCGCGAGCCGCACGCAGAGGTAGAGCTGCTCGGCGGTGCCCCGGCTCAGGTCGCCGGCGTCGACGCGCGCCCCGGACGCCGAGATCGCCTCGATGCCCTGGCTCCGGCCCGTCTCGGAGTCGACGCGTGCGACGAGGCGGACGTAGCGGCCCTCCGTGACCGCGGCGAAGAGCGTAGAGGCGCTCGCGACGACCGCCGGCTGGCGCTCGCGCTCGTAGACGGCAAGCGTCCTCGACAGCAGTGACCTGGCCAAGGTCAGCACCGCGTACTGCTCGAGAGCCGTGCCGAGCTCGGCCGCGCACGCGCCCCGGGATGCTTCGAGCTCCGCGACGCAGGCGGAGCGCTCGAGCTGCGCCATGTCCCGCTCCGCGGCGTGCCGGGCGCGCAAGAGCTCTTCCCGGGTGGCGTCGGCCCGCTCGATGCGCTCCTCGAGCTCGACGCGCTCGGCCGACCACGCGACGACGTCCCCGGATTCGAGCTCCGCCCTCAGCCGCTTCCCGTCGGCTCCAGATCCGAGCGATCGGTCGATCTCGGCATCGCGCTCGGTGGCCGTCGTCTCGAGCGAGCGACGCCGGTCCTCCATCGCGAGGAGGTCGTCGAGCCTGCGCCCGGCGATTTCGAGGATCTCGAGCACGTCGGGCGCTGCGGTCGGGCTCTCCCCGACACGTGCGCGGCCGACGATGCCGCCGAGCCCTCGGGCGACCTCGGCGACCTCGGTGGCGAACTGGCCGATCGCGCCGTCGAGGCGCGCGACGTCTGCTGTGATCGACGCTCGCCTGCGAGCCAGCGCACGGATCTCCTCGACGGCGGTGACGGCGTCGGCGAGGGCGTGGGCGTCGCCCTTGCAGTCGACGCCGAACGCCGTGCCGAGCACGACGACCTCCTCCGCGAGCTCGGCCTGCCCGTCGACCAGGTCCGCGAGCTGCCTGCGTGCCTCGTCGAGCTTCGCGTTCGCCTCCTCGACGTCGTGTGCGAGCTGCTCGGTGTGGCGCTTTCCGGCAAGGGCGTCCTCGACCCGGCGCGCTGCGGCCTCGACCTCGACGCTGCTCGGTGCAGCGGGGAGCCCGGCAGCGCGCGCACCGTCGGCGACCCGGGCGACGATCCTGTCGAGATCGACGGTCCCTGCCGCCGGCACGCCCCGACCGTCGCCGGGCGCGCCGCCGGCACGGCCGTGGCGGGAGCTTCGGGCGGCGAGGACGGCGAGGACGGCGAGGACGGCCGCGGTCGCAGCGAGGACCGCCGTCGGCACGGCACCGTCCGACCGGTGCGCATACACCGCCGTGCCGGCGACCGCCAGAGCGAGCAGCGCGGGCACGAAGGCGGGCAGGGAGCGCACCGGCGCGCCGGCGGCGAGACGGGCGAGGCGTTCTGCGTGCTCGTTCGCGCTTGTCGTTGCGGCGAGACGGTCCCTTTCCGCGACGAGCTGGCGGAGCTCCGCGAGCGATCGGAGAGCCTCCTCGAGCTGGGCGACCGAGCGCGGCTCCGCCGCCTTTGCACCGGCGCCGAGCCGGCGCTCGCGTGCACGTCGCTCGGCCTCCCCGGCTTCGACGTGGCCCGCTGCGGCGTCCGACTTGGCTGCGAGCTCTGCGGACCTGCGAATGAGCGAGGCGAGGCGGCTGCGCTCGTCCGGCCCGTAGGCGGCGTCGAGGACGGACCGCAGCGTCGCCGAGCGCCCGAGCTCGTCGACCAGGCGGCGGAGCGCGTCGTCGACCTCGGCGCGCTCGCGTTCGAGCCCCGCGCGCTGCTCGACCCGAGCGGCGTGGCCGGATCCCTGCTGGGCGAGCAGCCGGAGCGCGGGCTCCCGGGCGAGCAGGTCCGTCGCGCCAGCGTCGAGCGGCGGGAGCGCACGACGTTGCTCGAGAGCGTCGTTGCGTGCGACCAAAACTGGCCAGCTGCGCTCGAGCGCGGCGACCTCCGCGGCGCGACGCCGGAGGAGGCTCGCGTCCGCGCGGGCGGCGCTGCCAGCCGAGACGACCCGCTCGAGCGCCCGGACGTGCTCCGGGTAGCGCTCCGCCTCGGCCCGGGCCACCCGGAGCTCGTCGTCGAGCTCGGCGAGGCGTGCGTGGAGCTTGTTCGCCGTAGCGGCGCCTTGGCGGGGGCGCACGAGAGCGGCCTGCCGCTCGGCGAGCACCTTGGCCGCGCGGCTCGCGGAGCGTCCCGCACCGAGGATCCCCGCGGAGAAGACGAGATCCCGGACCTCGTCCCGGTCGAGCAGGTGCAAGGTGGCGAGCTCGCCGAGACCGAAGGCGAAGACGGTGCGGAACAGCTCGACGTCGGCTCCCCCGAGCAGGCGGCGAAGATCTTCGTCGGTTCCCGCCGCGCCGTCCGGAGCCGTGAGCGAGGCTGCTCGCGAGCCACCGTGCCGCTCGAGCAGCCACGGCCGGCCGTCCTCGTCGAGCAGCTCGAGGGCCCCGCCGTGGCGGCCGCCGGCGAGCGGCAGGTGCTGGGGCTGGCTGTGGCGGCGGTCGGGAAAGCCGAACAGGACTGACCGGACGAAGTCGAGCAGCGTCGACTTGCCCGCCTCGTTGGGCCCGAGCAGCACCGAGACCCCCGGTGGGAGACCGGTCACGCGGTGGTCGCACAGGACCCCGTAGCCGTCGACTCGCCAGCCGGAGATCCTCACTGCTCGCCGGCTCCGAGCTCGTCGAGCGCGAGGTGCGTCGCCCTCTCGAGGAGAGCGCGTAGCGCGCCGAGGTCCCCGGCGAAGGCGTGCACGTCCTTCGCGAGCAGGCGCGGCACGCCACCGACGAGCTCGGAGCCGAGGGCGCCGAGCGCGGCGTCGTCTCCTGCGAGCGACTCGGCGAGCGCCAGAAGGTCGGACGAGAAGTCACCGCGCGTGCGGACGGCGTCGAGGTCCGTGCCCGACCGGCTCTCGTCGACGATCGCATCCCACCAGCAAAAGCGCACTGCACGCCCGGTCGCGTCACGCAGGTGCGCAAGGAGCCCTTCCGTCACGCCTGGCCGGGCGAGCTCGCCGTGGAGGGCACCGCGTCCGACGAGGCGCACCCGGACGACCACCGACCGCCCCGCTTCCGCCTCGAGGGCCTCCTCGCCGAGAGCGGACAGGCGGTCCTCGAGCTCGTCAAGGCTGGCGATACCGTCGATAGGGCACGCGCGTTCGACGAAGCGGACGGCGTCGCAGGCGACGTGCTCGACCCGTGTGACACGGCCAGCGGCGGCGTGGACCACCACCGCGCCCTTCGCGCCCCGCTCGCTCGGGCGCGGGCTGCGTGCCTGGCTGTTGCCCGGGTAGACGACCCACGGATCCCCGGGCCCTGTCCCCTCGGCGAGCACGCGGTGCTGGTGGACATGGCCGAGCGCCCAGTAGTCGAGGTGTGTGCTCCGCAGGTCGGCGAGCGTGCAGGGGCTGTAGTCGGCGTAGCCTTCGGCCGCGCCCTCGACGTTGCAGTGCAGGAGTCCGACGTGGAGGCCCGGTCCGTCCGGGCGCGAGAAGCGCAGCGCAAGGTTCTCCGTGACGGCGCGGGTCGGGTAGCTGATCCCCTGCACAGTCGCGATCTGCTCGCCGTCCCTCTCGATGCTGACGAGTCCGACCGACTCGTGGCCGAGCACCGTCACGGCGGCGGGCCACGAGCCGACCGCCGACCAACCGCTCGCTATCGGGTCGTGGTTGCCGTGGACGACGACGCTCGGGATGCCGGCGTCGGAAAGCCGGGCGAGCCCGTCCCTGAACCGCAGCTGGGCGCGTAGCCCACGCTCCGGCCCGTCGTAGACGTCGCCGGCGACGACGAGGAACGCGGCGCCTCGCTCGAGAGCGAGCGCGACTATCGCGTCGAGCGCCGCGAGCGACGCTTCTCGTAGGGCCTCGGCGACGAGCGGGGCGGATTCGTGGATTCCCGAGAACGGCGTGTCGAGGTGGAGGTCCGCTGCGTGGACGAAGCAGAATTCGCGGGGGTGGCTGCTGCCGTGGCCGCCCGCGCTTCCATCCATCGCGGCACGACACTAGCGAGCGGCTGCGACGCTTACGATGCTCCCGTCCCGGGCGGGGGCCGGGCGGGGGCCGGGCGGGGGCCGGGCGCGGCATGGCGCCCCGGGAGGCTGCCGGGCGCACGAGGCCCGCGCCGGTAGTGTTGGCGCGTGGGCGAGGGTAGGAGGTGGCGATGAGCTTCGAGCTGCGCGACGTGCTCGAGCGGCGGGCGGGGGAGCAGCTCGCGCTCTACGGTCGCAACGTCAACCCCCAGCTCGTGCGCGTGCTCAAGACGATCGGGTTCGACCGTCAGTACGTGCGAGCGGAGGGCTGCTACCTCTACGACGCCGGGGGTGCCCGCTACCTCGACTTCCTCGCCGGCTTCGGTGTGTTCGGGCTCGGTCGCAGCCATCCGGTGGTGAAGAAGGCGCTCCACGACGCGCTCGACGCCGACCTCGCAAGCCTCGTCCAGCTGGACACGCCGCTCCTGGCGGGGGTGCTCGCCGAGGAGCTGCTGAAAAGGCTGCATCCCGGGATGGGCCGGGTGTTCTTCACGAGCTCCGGCGCCGAGGCTGTCGAAGCGGCGCTCAAGTTCTCCCGCTACGCGACGAAGCGCCGGCGCATCGTCTACTGCGACCACGCCTTCCACGGCCTCACCTACGGTGCGCTCTCGGTGAACGGCGGCAAGGAGTTCCGAAAGGGCTTCGGACCGTACCTGCCGGGCGTCGACGACGTCCCGTTCGGCGACACCGACGCGCTCGAGAAGGCTCTGCGCTCGCGCGACGTCGCAGCGTTCGTCGTCGAGCCCATCCAGGGCAAGGGCGTCAACGTCGCGCCTCGCGCGTACTGGGACGCCGTCCAGGAGCTGTGCCACCGCTACGGCACCCTGCTCGTCGTGGACGAGGTGCAGACCGGTCTCGGCCGGACCGGGAGGTTGTGGGCGCACGAGCACTGGGGGCTCGTTCCAGACGTCGTGACCGTCTCGAAGGCACTGTCGGGCGGCTACGTCCCGGTCGGAGCGATGGTCTGCTCGACAGAGGTGTCCGACAGCGTCTATTCCTCGATGGAACGCGCGCTCGTCCACTCGTCGACGTTCAAGAACAACACGCTCGCGATGGTCGCCGGGCTCGCGACCCTCCAGACGATCGACGACGAGGACCTCGTGGACCGCGCCCGGGTCACCGGGGACGCGATGACGAAGGCCCTGGCTCCGCTCCTCGACCGGCACGACCTGTTCCAGCTGGTCCGTGGCGAGGGCCTGATGGTCGGGCTCGTCTTCGGGGAGCCGTCCGGCGGGGGGGCACGGGCGCGTTTCAAGCTGCTCGAGCTCGCCCACAAGGGCCTGTTCTCCCAGCTCGTCGTGGGGCCGCTGTTCCAGCGGCACCGCATCCTCACCCAGGTCGCGGGCGACGCGATGAACGTCGTGAAGCTCCTGCCGCCACTCGTCGCGGGCCAGGACGAGGTCGACCTCTTCGTCGAGGCACTCGACGACGTGCTCACGAGCGCGCGCAAGAGCTCCGCGCTCGTGAGCCTCGCGACGACACTGACCAAGGGCGCTCTCCGCCGGGATCGTTGACCGCTCGTGTCGTCGAGGTGACGAAGGTGTGGTGCCGGCCGCGCGCGGGCCGGTGCCGACGCTTTGCGGGCGCGGGAGCGATCCTCGTCGCCGGGACCGTCCTCGCAGCCTGCGGCTCCTCGCCAGCCGTCTCGCGCCGACCGCCGCCAGCGCCTCGTCCCGCGAGGACGGGTGCTGCGACGTCCACGTCGACCTCGAGCTCGACGTCCACGTCGACCTCCACGACCTCGACGGCGGTCGCAGGTGCCTCGACGACCTCGCTGCCGCAGACGATCCTCGTGCCCGGCACGCGCCCTGGTGGCGCGTTCGCCGATCTCGGGCCCGTGGAGCGCGTCGCTGTGGTGCCGCTCGCTGTCGGTGCCACGACGCTGCCGCAGCCGTCGGCGACGTCGTCGACGGCGACCACCTCCACCGCTCTCCAGGTCGACACGCCCGGCACCGTCGAGGTGGCGTTCCGGGAGTTCGGGTCGGGACCCGACCTGCTCCTCGTCCCGGGGGAGCACGCCACGATGAGCTGGTGGGGCTCGACGCTGCTCGCGGCCCTCGCCCAGCAGTACACGGTCGTCACCTTCGACCTGCCCGGGACCGGCTACTCCGGTCCGGACCCCGGGGCGCATACGGTCGGGCAGGTCGCCGACGTCGTCGCCGGGCTCAGCGCTTCGCTCGGTCTCACGGCGCCGACGGTGCTCGGCTGGGGTCTCGGCGGCCAGGTGGCGCTCGCGCTCGTCGAACGCCATCCGGGCCTTGCGGGCCGGCTCGTCCTCGCGGACACATCTGCAGGTGGTCCGTCGGCAGTGCGGTCGTCCCCCGGCGACGCAGCACTTCTCGCGTCGCCCTCGGCGACCTACACGGAGCTCTCCGCCGCGCTCTACCCCCCCGCGTCGCTCGCAGCACGCGCGGCCTGGACCGCGTCGGTCGCTCGGATCCCGTCAGACGTCCTGGCGGCGTCGTCGGTTGCACGAGAAGTGGCCCTCCAGGCCTCGGCGTGGGCGGACGGTGCGGTCGCGAGCGGGCTGTCGCGGCTGTCTCTGCCGGTCCTCGTCGTGGTCGGCTCCCTCGACACCGTCTTCCCTCCGGCGGACTCCACGCAGCTCGTGGCCAGCATCCCGGACGCGAGGGAGCTCGTGTTCCCCGGTGCCGGGTACGCGAGCATCCTCCAGGACGAGCCGCAGTTCGTCCTCGCCCTCGGGAAGTTCACGAGCTGATGCAGTGGCCGGAGCGCGAGCCGCACCGAGCTCGACCGGCGGGGCGCTCGACACGGACTTCCAGCTCAACCGGGTCGTGCGGGCGAGAGGACTCGAACCTCCACCCCCGAAGGGACCGGGACCTAAACCCGGCGCGTCTGCCGATTTCGCCACGCCCGCATCCGCCGGCCAGCAGGCTAGCCGCGGGCTCGCGCGCCAGTCCCGGCGTGCCCGGGTAGCCTCTGGCCATGACCGCAGACCGCTTGCCCGCCGGCTTCGAGAGCGCTGCTCCGGCGTCGCCCATGGGAGACCCCGCCGGTGACATCTACCAGCGGTTGCTGAGGGAGCGCATCGTGTTCCTCGGCACCCAGGTCGACCAGACCTCGGCCAACTTGATCTGTGCCCAGCTGCTGCTCCTCGAAGCCGAGGACCCGGACCGGGACATCAGCTTGTACATCAACTCGCCCGGTGGGTCGGTCACCGACGGGCTCGCCATCTACGACACGATGCAGTACGTCCGCTGCGACGTCTCGACGATCTGCCTCGGGCTCGCCGCCTCGATGGGGCAGTTTCTCCTGTGCGCCGGCGAGCCGGGGAAGCGCTATGCGCTCCCGCACTCACGGATCTTGATGCACCAGCCGTCCGGGCAGATGCAGGGCCAGGCTGCCGACATCGCGATCCAGGCGGAGCAGATCGTCTACCTGAAGAGGATGATGGCCGAGAGGATCTCGTTCCACACCGGCCAACCGGTGGAGCGGATCGAGGCGGACTCCGACCGCGACCGGTGGTTCACTGCCGAGGAGGCGCGGGACTACGGCTTCATCGACCAGGTGATCGACCGCTCGACGTTGCAACGCCGGTCCGCGACCTGAGCGACCTGCGGTCGCTCCGCCCGCCGTTGGTCGCGCCGCCCGGTATCGCCGCAGCAAGGGTCGAGGTGGCGACACCGGAGTGCGTCGTGTCCTGCCGCCACGTCGGCCACGGGGGTGGTGCGCCTGGAACGGCGGGCAGCGGGTAGTCGATCAGCTTCCCCGTGCCGGTGACCTCGTGGGGGCCGCCGCAGCTCTCGAACAGTCGCCATCCGGTCCCCGGCCCGGACCCCGCGATGTCGGCGACGGTCGGCGCGTTCTGGTCCGAGCAGGTGTTGATCGGGTCAGCCAGGCTCGTCCCGAACATGAACGCTCCGGTCGCCCCGTCGATCGGGTAGAGGCCGCCCGCGGAGCCGACCACGACGTCGTTCGCGCCCGAGCCGGTGAGGTCCACGAGGACCGGGGAGGCGAAGTCGTCCGGCCCCGCCACCGTCGTGCGCCAGAGGCGGTGGCCGGTCCCCGTCCACGCGTAGACGTAGGACGTGCCGATCGACGGCGAGGTGGTGCAGGCGACGCACCAGGAGGTGTCGACGACGTCCGGTGTCGTCGATCCGGCGAGCACCCCGATGGCCGGCGAGCCGAACACGGGTCCCGCCGTCGACACGGGCCAGCCTGCGACTCGAGCGCCGTTGTCGGCGTAGTAGGCGTAGAGCTTGTCGGACGCGGACGTGTAGGGGGGCGGGTAGCCGAAGCCGGTACCGACCACGACGGCGGGACGCCCGGTGGCGTTGATCACGCCGACGGCCGGGCTGGACCAGATGGTCTGGCGTTCGCAGTGCTGCCAGACGAGCCGGGGCGCGCCAGCGCGATAGGTGAAGTCGTAGACGAACCCGCCGTTGCAGCCGTCACGCCCGCTCGCGTCCCCGCCCGTGAAGATGTCCTCGGCGCCGGGCTTCCCGCGGACGTGGAGGAGCGCTGGCGAGGACCAGATCGTGTCCTCGGTCTGGTAGGGGAAGCCGGGCACGAGGGTCCCGTCCGGCGTGATGGCGTAGAGCTCGTGGTCCCACGAGCCGAAGACGATGTCCTGCTGGCCGTTGCCCGTGATGTCGCCGACGGCGGGTGTGGAGAAGACCGCCTCGTCGTAGCCGTCGGGATAGGGGGCGTTGGTCCACTCGTTGTAGATGTCCTGGGTGTGGAAGACGAAGCGCACGGTGCCGTTCGCGTTGAACGCGATCAGGCCGCCTTGCTGGTTGCGGACGTAGGTCGATCCGGCTCCGACGATGATCGTCGGGGACTTGCCCGGCCCGTCGAGGTAGGCGACCGTCGGGCTCGACTCGATGGCCGTCGGCGCGCCGGGCGCGATGTCAGCCGGCTCCGGCCAGCCGGGCATGTTCGCTCCGGTAGCCGCATTGACGACGTAGACGTAGCCGCTCTCCGAGCCGAACACGACGACCTGGGTCCCTCCGATCGTCGCGACGGTCGGCGAGCTGAACGCGACGGGTCCGACCGTGTCGACCCAGCTCGGCGGTGGGAACGAAGCCGCCTGTCGAGGCGGTGCCGCAGACGCGGCGGGAGCGGCGAGGAGAGCCACCGCCGCGACCGCCAGGCAGAGTGGCGCAAGAGCCAGCGCACGCGGGCGGGGACGCGCGGCACGAGAGCGGTCTGCTTTTGGCATGGAGTGATCCTGCCCGACTCCGAGGAGGCTGTGGGATCGCTCGGCGGCTCTCCTCAGCCGCCCGGGGCGGGAGTGACGACGGGGCTGCTCCCGGGGACGCTCGCCTTTGGGCCGGGCATGCTCGTGAACGCGACGCCGTCGTGCTCTGGGCCACCGCGGAACATCGGCCACGCGGCCTGCGTGGAGGGCTGCACCGGGAGCCGGTAGTCGACGATCTCTCCCGGGTCGGCGAACGCGCGTGGGCCCCCGCACGCCTCGAACGCGTGCCAGCCACCCGCCGGGCCGGTGCCGGGCACGTCGGCGACCGCGACGGAGTTGAAGACCCGGCAGCCCGGGTTCACCGCAGCGAACTGGTTGGTCCCGTTCGTGCCGTAGAGGTAAGCACCGGTGGCACCGTCGAGCGGGTACAGCCCGTTGGGCGACCCGACGAGGACGTCGTCGGTGCTCGCTCCACGCAGGGGGACGAGCACGGGCGACGCGAGGTCCGTCGGCCCGATGAGCGTCTGGGACCACAAGGGTCGCCCGCTCCCGCTCCACGCCCCGACCGCGGAGTGCCCGCTCGCGAGGCACGAGACGCGGTCGCTTGCGTCGCATACCCAGGAGGTCTCGACGACGGCCGGCTGGCCGGAGCTGTTCACCACCCCTATCGCAGGAGACCCGAGCGCTGGACCACGAGTGCTCACGGGCCAGCCGGGCACGGGGGCCCCGCTGTCGGCGTAGAAGGCGAAGACCTTGTCGGTGTCGGACGGGAACGGCTGGTAGTAGAAGCTCGTGCCCACGACGACGACAGGGCGTGTCGAGCTGCCGATCACCCCGATGGCAGGGCTGGACCAGATCGACTGGTTCTCGCAGTGGAACCAGGCGCGCCGCACCGTGTGGTCGACGTAGCGATAGTCGCCCACGAATCCCCCGACGCAGCGTTGGCGACCCGCCGCGTCGGTGAAGACCCGCCCCGACGCGTCGCTCCCGAGAAAGATGTCCTCCCCCTTGTGGCCGGGCAGGTGGTAGAGGGCAGGGGACGACCAGATCGTGTCGGCATTGTCGTAGGGGAAGCCGGGCAGGACCTTGCCGGCGCTGTCCAGCGCGTAGATGTCGTGGTTCCACGAGCCGAACACGACGTCGGGACGACCGCTGCCCGTGATGTCCCCGATCGCAGGGCTGGAGATGACCCCGATGGCCGTGTGCGGTGCGGCTCCCACCCGGAACACCCAGCGCCTGGCGCCGTCGAGACGGAACGCCTCGACCTCGCCGACACTGTCCGGTACCCATGTCGAGCCCGATCCGACGACGATCGACGGCGGGGCATCCGGTCCGTCGAGCCAGGCGACGGCAGGGCTCGACTCGATCGCGACGGAGGCACCCGGAGGCGCCGCCATTTGCTGCGGCCACCCCGGCAGCTCCTTGCCGGTCGCCGCGTCGGCGACGTAGACGTCGCCGTTCTCGGCACCGACCGTGACGATCGTCCGTCCGTCGTAGGTGGCGACCGTCGGCGAGCTCTGCGCGACGTAGCCGATGCTGGTCCCGGTGACCGTCGGCGACACCCATTCGGGCCTCGGCCACGACACGCTTGGGGCGATGTGCTGTGCCGGGACGGCCAGGGCGGTGAGACGCGGGCCGGCCGGTGGCCGCGGGGAGGGGCTACGCTGCAGGTGGGTGGTCGTGCGGTGCGCGAGGTGGGGTGCCGCGACCGCTGTGCCGTCCAGGGCGACACCCGCCGCCGAGGCCGCGAGCAAGCTCGCGGTGGCGATCCGGCGCGCGAGCCGCGAGCGCAAGATCCCCACTCTCCGTCATCTACACCGGACGGCGCTCATGCTGGGAGAGTACTCCATGCAGTCGTGCAGGCACTCTCCGCGCGTGCCGACGGCAGCACAAGGCTGATCACCTACGATGCCGACGTGCATCTTGCTTTCGTAGCACCTCGCTACGGTCCCGGGGTCGTCGGAGGCTCCGAGTCCGTCATGGCGGAAGCGGCGCGAGGGCTCGCTGCCCGCGGCCACCACGTCGAGATGCTGACGACATGCGCGAAGAGCCACTTCAGCTGGGCCAACGAGTTCCCCGAGGGCACCACGCACGACGCAGGCGTGACGATCAGGCGCTTCCCGACGGTCCCGGCGCGCTCCCGGGTCGCCGCGGCGCGTCTCGAGCAGCGCGTCCAACGCTCGGAGCCGCTCTCGGTGGCGGAGGAGCTCGCGTGGGTCAACGGACGCTTCCGGGTTCCCGACCTCTACCTCCACCTTGCCGGCCGCGCTCGGGACTTCGACGCGATCGTCCTGTCGCCGTACCTGTTCTGGTCGACCGTCTACGCCGCCCGGGTCGCGCCCGAGCGCACGATCGTCATGCCGTGCCTGCACGACGAGCCCTACGCGTGGCTCGGGATCGTCCGCTCGACGCTGTCGGGCGTCGCGGGCGCGTGGTTCCTCTCCGAGCCCGAGCACCAGCTCGGGCACCGGGTCGCCCCGGCGCTCGCACCGCTGCACGCCGTCGTCGGCGCGGCGGTCGAGGTGCCTGGCTCCTACGACCCGGCGGCGTTCCGCCGGCGCCACGGCATCGAGCGGCCATTCGTCCTCTACGCGGGGCGGCGGGAGGAAGGCAAGGGGTGGCGGTCGCTGCTCGCAGGTTTCGCCGCAGCCGTGGCCAACCACGACCTGCCGTTCGACCTCGTCACGGTCGGCGTGGGGTCCGCGGGGATCCCCGACGCTCTCGCCGGCGTGGTGGTCGATCTCGGCTACCTCGACGCCGAGGAGCTTCCCGGAGCGTTCGCCGCGGCGGACGCTCTCGTGCAGCCGAGCGTCAACGAGAGCTTCTCACGTACCGTCGTCGAAGCGTGGTTGGCTGGGACGCCCGTCGTCGCTAACGCGGCGTCGCCTGTCGTCGCGTGGCACTGCGAGCGCTCCGGCGGCGGTCTCACCTACGCCGACGAGCGCGAGCTCGGCGAGTGCCTGGCCTTCGTGGCCGCGGCGCCGAAGGCCGCTGCGGCCCTGGCCGAGCGTGGCCGGCAGTACGTGCTCGAGAACTACACCTGGGACGTCGTGTTGGACGCGATGGAGCGCTCCCTCGACGCGGTTGCGAGCGCGCACCACCGATGAGGGTCCTCGTCGTCGGCACGATCCCACCGCCAGGAGGAGCGGCCGCAGCGCGCCTCGGAGCGGTGGCTGCCGGTCTCGCTGCGGAGGGTCATCACGTCGAGGTCCTATCGCCCGACGAGCGCAGCGCGGCCCACCACCACGCGCGCCTGTCCGGGATCCTGCTCGCGGTCGAGCTCGCGCGCCGGGCGCGGCACTTCGATGCCCTCGTGCTCGCGATCGCGCCCGGACTCCCTCTCGGCCCGGACGTGGGTCGCGCCGCGCGCGCACTCACCTTGGGAGCGCTCGGTGCGGCGTGCCTGGGCTTCGAGGAGGTCACGATCCGCTTTGCGAGCCCGATCCCGATCCCAGGCGGGGTGGGCGGCCGGGCGTCGAGCGGGTTGTGGGCGAGGGCGGCGAGCATCGTCGTCGAGTGCGAGGAGGACCGGGAGCAGCTCCTCGCGGTTCCCGGCTGCGCACCTGAGCGCGTGCACGTCGAGCCGGTCGCGTCCGTCGCCTCCCTCGCCGAGGCGCACGACCGGTCGTGGCCCTCGACGACCGACGACGACCTCCGCGACCGGGTCCAGGCGCTCGTGCGCGACCGTGCCGCCCGGAGCCGCGGCGTGGATCTTGCCGGGCGTTCGCTCGCAGCGAGAGGGACCGACGACGCCGGCGACCCGTTTGCCGGTCCGACGCCCCGTTCGACGGCGCCTCGGGTCGCGGACCTCCTACGTGTCGTCGCCGCCCGTCTCGGGCGGGAGCTGCGCGCCCGGGTGGCGAGCGCTCGGACCGGCTCCTCCTAGCCCGTCCGCCTTCTCGAGCTCGCGCCGAGGGCTCCAGCGGGACCCAATCACGCGGGTGCCGCGCGCGCCGGCGAGAGCGTCGACCAGCGCCGCCGCGGTGCGGGCGAAGCCGTTCCTCTCCGCGTACGCTCGACCAGCCGAGCCGAGTGCCGCCTGCCGCCCCCCGTCGCCTGC
>JAJZCK010000241.1 GCA_021846125.1 Actinomycetes bacterium
CCAGCGGGTGGTTGACGACCATGAGTGCCATCTCGGCCCTCCCTGCTCGGCCCGGCTCAGATCCCGACCGGGTGCCAGACGGTCTTGGTCTCGACGAATGCGAGCATCCTGCGAGGAGTCGGGTCCTCGGTCCACTCTCCGAGGGACGCGTCCCGACGCAGCACGCGCTTGACGTTGTCGGCCGCTGCTTGCTCGAGATCGACCTCTAGCCCAGGTGGCGCCCCGGCGAGGTCGAGCGCGTCGACGTCCCGGTGGCTCGCGAGCACGGCCGCGAGCTCGACGGTGCGCCCGGTGAGGATGTTCGCGACACCGGGGGGGAGGTCGGAGGTCGCGAGCACCTCGGCAAGGGTCGCCGCCGCGAGAGGCCGCTCCTCGCTTGCGACCACGACGGCAGAGTTGCCGGTGACGAGCACGGGTGCGAGGACGCTCACCAGCCCGAGAAGCGAGGAGGCCGCGGGAGCGAGGATGCCGACGACGCCCGTCGGCTCCGGAAGCGAGAAGTTGAAGTACGGCCCGGCCACGGGGTTCGACGAGCCTGCGATCTGCGCGAGCTTGTCGGCCCAGCCCGCATACCAGACCCAGCGGTCCACGGAGGCGTCGACCGCGGCCTGCGCGTCCGCGTGGGGACAGCCCTCGCCGGCCGCGACGACCCCGGCGAACTGCTCCCGCCGGTCCTCGAGCATCTCGGCAACCCGGTAGAGGACCTGGCCGCGGCTGTAGGCGGTCGCGGCGGCCCAGCCGCCTTGGGCCTTGCGGGCCGCGGTCACCGCCTCGCGCACGTCCTTGCGCGAGGCGAGGGCGGCGTTGGCGAGGTGCGTCCCGTCGGCAGCCACGACGCCGTAGGAGCGCCCGGACTCCGAACGCGGGAACGAACCAGCGACGTACAGCTTGTACGTCTTGCGGACGGCAAGCCGAACGGGCTCCGGGGACGGTCCTGCCGCCGTGCCGTGCCGTGCCGTGCCGGCGTGCCGCGCCGGAGTGGGCTCGTCGTCCGCCTGCTCGGTGGAGGTTGCCGGGGTGTCAGGCATCGAGGTAAGCCTCCAGGCCGTGACGGCCACCTTCGCGTCCGAATCCGGATTCGCGGTAGCCGCCGAACGGGCTGGTCGGGTCGAAGCGGTTGAATGTGTTGGCCCACACGACACCCGCACGCAGCTGCCGGGCCATCCAGAGGATCCGGCTGCCTTTCTCGGTCCACACGCCGGCCGACAGCCCGTAGGTCGTGTTGTTCGCCTTCGCGACCGCTTCGTCCGGCGTGCGGAAGGTCAGGACCGAGAGCACGGGGCCGAAGATCTCCTCCCGCGCGATCCGGTGGGCGGGGGCGACGTCGGTGAACACCGTGGGGGGGAACCAGTAGCCGCGGTCGGGGAGCACGCACTCGGGAGACCAACGGGTCGCGCCTTCGGCGTCGCCGGAGCCGGCGAGCTCGCGGATCTTGTCGAGCTGCCGGGAGGAGTTGATCGCCCCGATGTCGGTGTTCTTGTCGAGCGGATCGCCGAGGCGCAGCGTCTCGAGACGGCTCTTCAACGCGCCGACGACGGTGTCGGCCACGCTCTCCTGGACGAGCAGGCGCGATCCCGCGCAGCAGACGTGCCCCTGGTTGAAGAAGATGCCGTTGACGATCCCCTCCACCGCCTGGGAGATCGCCGCGTCCTCGAACACGATGTTCGCCGCCTTGCCGCCGAGCTCGAGGGTGAGGCGCCTCTTCGTACCGGCGAGGCGCCGCTGGATCGCCTTGCCGACCTCGGTCGAGCCTGTGAAGGCGATCTTGTCCACCCCCGGGTGCTCGACGAGGGCTGCGCCGGTCGCACCTGCGCCGGTGACGACGTTGACGACTCCGGGGGGCAGCTCGGCCTGCTGGACGATCTCCGCGAGCAGCAACGCGGAGAGCGGCGTCGTCTCGGCAGGCTTGAGCACGCAGGTGTTGCCGGTTGCGAGCGCAGGGGCAATCTTCCACGCGGCCATGAGGAGGGGGAAGTTCCAGGGCACGATCTGGCCTGCCACGCCGAGGGGGCGCGGCGCGGGCCCGAGGCCCGCGTAGGAGAGCTTGTCGGCCCAGCCTGCGTAGTAGAAGAAGTGGGCCGCGACGAGCGGAATGTCGACGTCGCGCGATTCTCGGATCGGCTTGCCGTTGTCGAGCGACTCGAGTACAGCCAGCTCGCGGGAGCGCTCCTGGACGAGGCGCGCGATGCGGTAGAGGTACTTCGCGCGTTCCTTGCCCGGCATCGGTCCCCACACCTCCTGCTGGGCGCGGGACGCGGCGGTCACTGCCCGGTCGACGTCGACCGGCCCGGCGGACGTGACCTGGGCGAGGACCTCCTCCGAAGACGGGTCCACGGTCTCGAACATCGTCCCGTCGCTTGGCTCGACGAACTCGCCGTTCACGAACAGTCCGTAGGACGGCCGTAGGTTGACGACGGCACGCGACTCGGGCGCCGGGGCATAGGGGAAGCGGGTGCTCGCCATCGCTCACTCCAGGCTGTAGTCGTCGGAGCCTGCATAGGCACCGCTTCGTTGCTTCGATCGCTGCATGAGCAGGTCGTTGAGCAAGCTCGACGCACCGAAGCGGAACATCGAGGCGTCGAGCCATGCGTCGCCCGCCGTCTCGCTCACGAGGACGAGATAGCGGATCGCGTCCTTCGTGCTGCGGATGCCGCCCGCCACCTTCACGCCGACCTGCCGGCCACCACAGCGTGCGAAGTCGCGTACGGCTTCGAGCATGACGAGGGCGACGGGCAAGGTCGCTGCCGGGCTCACCTTGCCGGTAGACGTCTTGACGAAGTCCGCTCCCCCGAGCATCGCGATCCAGGACGCACGTCGCACGTTGTCGTAGGTCGCGAGCTCGCCCGTCTCGAGGATCACCTTGAGGTGTGCCGTGCCACAAGCCTGCTTGACGGCGCATACTTCGTCGAGGACGACGCCGTAGCGACCCGCGAGGAAGGCTCCCCGGTCGATCACCATGTCGACCTCGTCCGCCCCCGCGTCGACGGCGTCGCGGACGTCGGCAAGCTTGACGGCGAGGGAGGCGCGGCCGGACGGGAACGCTGTGGCCACCGAGGCGACCGCGACCGAGGATCCGGCGAGGGCGCGCCGCGCCGCCGCGACGAGGTCCGGGTACACGCAGACCGCGGCGACAGCCGGCACCTGCGTGTCCGAGGGGTCTGGACGGCGGGCCTTGCCGCAGAGCGCGGCGACCTTTCCCGGGGTGTCCGCGCCTTCGAGGGTCGTGAGGTCGACCATCGAGATCGCTGTGTCGATCGCCCAGAGCTTCGAGCCGGCCTTGACCGAGCGGGTGGCGAGCGCCGCGGCGCGGGCCTCGGCTCCTACCTGGTCGACGCCGGGCATGCCGGCGAGGAATCGTCGCAGGGTCGTCTCCGAGCGAGCGACCTCGACCATCGCGCGTTGCCCGCCCGCGCCGGCGGGCAACGGGCCCGACGGCTCCGCACGGCGAGGCACGCCGGCCGGCGGTCGTGAGGCGGCCGAACCGGCGGACGGCTCGACAACCTGCT
>JAJZCK010000027.1 GCA_021846125.1 Actinomycetes bacterium
CGCAAACCACGCTCCTTCGCAAACCACGCTCCTTCGCAAACCACGCTCCCTCGCGGGCGGCAGCTTCCGTGCCGGCATCGCCTTCTACGCCGGCACGTGCTCCTGCCCTCTCGAGTGCCGCCTCCGAATCGTCGCGATCGACCGGGTCTGGCGCTGACCCGAGCCAATCCTGCTCCCGTCGACTGCAGCCCGTTCTTCGCGGGCGACGGCCGGGGATGCCCGGTCGCGTCGTTCTCGCCGCCGACATCTCGCCGAGGAACCCGTCGAATCGGGGCACGCGCTGTTCGCTCACCGGGCCCTCCGGCCGGCGAGGATGGAGCAGCCGACCGATCCGCGGCTCTTGATCGCCGACCCTCGACACCCTGCGAGGCTTTGTCGGCTACGTCCGGTGTCTCAGCTTCGCGGGTCCCGGCTACTTGCGCCGTGGACGAGCTCTGCGAAGTGGCCGGCGTCGACGTTGCCGCCCGAGAGCACGACCCCGACGCGGGCGCCGAGCTGACCGGCCGAGCCTTTGAGAAGCGCCGCGAGCGCGGCGGCCCCGCTCGGCTCGACGACGATCTTCAGGCGCTCGAAGCAGAAGCGCATCGCCACGACGATGTCGTCGTCGTCCACGACTACGACGTCGTCGAGCAGGCGGCGGTTCACCTCGAAGGTGAGCTCGCCGGGCACCGGAGCCCGGAGGCCGTCCGCAATCGTTGTCACGGTCTCGCGGGCGACGCGGTGCCCGGCCGCTATCGAACGACGAGTGTCGTCGGCCCCAGACGGCTCGACGCCGACGATCCTGCAGGCGCTTCCGAGCCTGGCGCGCACAGCGGTGGCGACACCTGCCACGAGGCCTCCGCCTCCGACAGGGACGAGGACGGCGTCGATCGCACCCGCGTCGTCGAGCATCTCGAGAGCGAGAGTGCCCTGGCCGGCCATCACCTCGAGGTCGTCGAACGGTGGTACGAGGACGGCGCCGCGGTGCAGGGCGATCTCCGCAGCGACCTCCTCGCGGTGCTCGTGAGTGGGATCGTAAAGGCGGACGTCGGCACCGTAGGCGCGGATCGCTCGCAGCTTCACCTCGACGGCGCTGGCAGGGACGACGACCGTCGCGCGAGCACCGAGGATGGAGGCAGCAAGAGCGACCGCCGCGCCGTGGTTGCCGGACGAGTAGGTCACGACGCCGGCGGCTCGCTCGCGGGGTGTCGTCAGCAGTAGCCGGTTGAGTGCCCCTCGGAACTTGAACGAGCCGGTCCGCTGGAAGATCTCCGGCTTCAGCAGCACCTGAGCGCCGGCGCATGCATCGAGGGACGCCGACGTGAGGAGACCCGTGCGCCTGGCGATGCCGTCGATCCGCCGCGCCGCGGCCTCGACGCGCTCGACGTCGAGACGTGCCACGGTCATCGGCCGGGCACGAGGTGGGTCGGCACAGGGCCAGCGTAGGTTGGCAGGTCGACGCGGACGGCTCCTTCGGACCGAGCCACCGCCACGATGCACGCGCCCGCCGACGGCGTCACCGGATCGACAAGTTCTCCTGTCAAGATAGGCGGCCGATGAGCGACCTCGTGGCTGTCCTGCCGTCGACGCGCCGCCACCGGTCCCGACGCTCTGCTGGGGCGGCCGTGGTGGCCATTGCAGGGCTCGTCGACGTGGTCGGGGCGCTCAGGCCACCGCTGCACGGCCGTCTCCACCTCGTCGACCTGGTCGTTCCTCTTGTGGTCTCCCAGGCTGCCGCTGCACTCGTGGTGCTCGCGGGCTTCGGCCTGCTGGTGCTCGCTCGGGGCGTCCGACGGGGGCAGCGCCAGGCGTGGGCGGTTGCTCTCTGCCTCCTGGTCGGCAGCACGGCTCTCCACCTCGTGAAGGGGGCGGACATCGGCGGATCGATCGTCTCGCTCGGCGTCCTCGCGATGCTCGTCGCGAGCCACGAGTCCTTCCGTACGGCAGTCGACCGACCGTCTCGCCGGCGTGGCCTTTTCGCTCTGCTGTTCGGCGGCTTCGCGACGGTATCCGTGGCGACGATCACGATCGAGGTCATGGCGCGTCTCGACCGCGACGGCCCTGCACCACCCGTGGGTCGTACCGCGCTCGCCGTCGGACAGCGCCTGATCGGTCTGCGCACCGTCGCACTCCCTGCCCGGCTCGGAACGAGCCTCGACCCCGGATTGCTCGCCATCGGGATCGTGCTCATCCTGGCAGCGTCCCGACTCGTGCTGAGGCCCGTCGTCGACCGCAGGGGCGCTGCGGCAGTGGCCTCTTTGCTGCGCGCCCGTGCTGTCGTCGGACGCCACGGATCGGGAAGCCTCGACTACTTCGCGCTCCGTAAGGACAAGCAGCACTTCTTCCATCGTGAGACGCTCGTGACCTACGCGGTCCACGGTGGCGTCTGTCTCGTGTCGCCCGATCCCATCGGCCCGGAGCGCGAGCGAGGAGAAGCGTGGGCAAGCTTTCGTGAGTTCGCGGACCGCAACGGATGGAGGGTGGCGGCTCTCGGCACGGGCGAGGAGTGGCTGCGCTTCTACGAGCGGGCGGGGATGCGGCATCTCTACGTCGGCGACGAGGCGGTCGTCGATCTCGCCGCGTTCCATCTGGCCGGTGGCAAGCGCAAGAGCCTGCGCCAGGCGGTCAACCGGATAGCGAACCACGGCTATACCGTCTCGTTCCACGACCCGGCGGCACTCGAACCGGGGCTCGCGCACGAGCTCGAGACGATCCTCGCGGCTGGGCGTAGGGGCTCCTGTGAGCGTGGGTTCTCGATGACCCTCGGTCGAGTGTTCGACCCCGACGACGAGGGACTGCTCGTCGCTGTCGCTCACGCGCCGGACGGCTCTGCAGCTGCCTTCTGCCAGTTCGTGCCGGCCCCGGGGATCGGCGGCTACTCGCTCGACCTGACCCGACGCGACGGGCTCGACCATCCCAACGGCCTCGTCGATTTCATCGTCGTCTCGACCATCGATCACCTCCGCGACCAGGGCATGACCGGTCTCGCTCTCAATTTCGCCGTGATGCGGTCCGTTGTCGCGGGCGAGGATCGCTCGCTCGCAGCGCGAGCGCAACGGCTCGTGCTGCGCAGGCTCTCGGCGTCGATGCAGATCGAGTCGCTCTGGCGGTACTGCGTCAAGTACGACCCGCAATGGGTCGCTCGTCACGTCGTCTACGAGCGGCTGGCGGACCTGGCGCCCATCGCGCTCGCTGTCGCGCGGGCAGAGTCGTTCGTCGACCTGCCTGTGCTCGGCAGGCTCGTCGCTGGGAGCGCCGGACAGCAGTGGCGCCGCGGGATCTGGCGCCGTCCAGTGACCCTGCGGTCGCATCCGGCGGAGGTTTGAACGAAGCGCCGACGGCCGAGTGACGTCCACTGTGGGGCGGGCGTCGTCGCCCTAGCGCGGACGAGCACGACCACCTGAGCGGGGGTCGTGCTCGTCCGCAGTCTCGGAGAAGGCTCAGACGCCCACGGGAGGTCTCGTGCTCGCGTCTTGTGCCCCTCGGCTGTCGCGGGGGCTCAGTGTAGGTCCCGTCGCATGTGCTCGAGAGCCTCGAGACGATGGTTCATCTTGTCGGCGTCCGCAGAATCTCGGTCTCGGATCCGCGCTTCCAACGTCTCGAGACGTTGGAGCTCCTGACCGACGAGGGCCGGCCTTTCGGATTCCGGCCGCTCGTTCAACGCACGGTGGAACGCCTGGTAGGCGTCACGCGACCGCTTGAGACCCAACCGACCGGCGATCGCCGAGAACGACCGTCCTTCGCCGCGTAGGGCGAGGACGTCCTGGTCCACATTCCTGCGCGGGCCGGGACGAGAACGCTCGGGGCCCTCGGACGAGGAATCTCCGGAACGTCGCTGGTCGAGGTGACCTCCGCCCTGCCTAGGCAGGACGGACTGCCGAAGCCTGGAGGCCCTTCGGACCCTGCGTCGTCTCGTAGGAGACGTGCTGGCCCTCGGCCAGCTCGCGGTAGCCAGATCCTTCGATCGCACTGTGGTGGACGAACACGTCCGCCCCACCGTCGTCCTGGGTGATGAACCCAAAACCCTTTTCAGCGCTGAACCACTTCACAGTACCAGTAGCCATCGATTGTCTCGTCGTTTCCTCACGCACTAATCCGCAGACGAGCGGACGCCCGGACGCAGCGCTGCTCGGTCGCGTGATATCGCCGAGGGCTGAAGACACCGTAGCCGATGCGGACTACGGGTGGTGCCGCGGTGGCCGCGGCCGGAGCCTCAGCTGGAGCGCTGCGCCACGTCCCTGCGCGCCCGGGACGGGCAGCTCCCGGTGTTGCGCTTGGCGGCGAGGCCGTCCGTGGACGGCCAGCGCACCTGCGAGACCAGGCCGCCGAGCTCGAGCAGGCGGATGAGGCGCGCCGTCGAGTCCAGCTGGCGACGGTCGACGCCGTGCCGGGCGAGCCGCGGGTTGGAGTGGTGAAGGTTGTGCCAGTTCTCGCCCATCGACAGCAGTGCGAGCGGTGCGAAGTTCGTCGCACGATCGTCCGCACGCGTCCGGAAGGGCCGCTTGCCCCAGATGTGACAGACGGAGTTCACGGCGAACGTCGCGTGCTGGAGCACGAAGACGCGGACGAGACCAGCCCAGACGAATGCGCCGAGCGCGCCGGACGCCGTGCCGCTGATCGCCCAACCGAGAAGTGTCGGCAGCCCCAGCGACACCACGCAGAGCACAGGGAAGAGCCGGCTGATCGCGACCAGATCGGGATCGGCGGCGAGGTCCGGTGCCCATCTCGAGACGTCGGTCGTCCGACTCTGGAACAGCCATCCGACATGGGCGTGGAGAGCTCCCTTGAACTTCGACCACGGCTCGTCGCCACCGAGGTGGGGCGAGTGCGGATCGCCTTCGCGATCCGTGTAGGCGTGGTGCTGCCGGTGGTTGGCCACCCAGCTGATCGCCGCTCCCTCGAACGCGAGGGACCCTGCAACGCAAAGAGCGATCTTGGCAGCGCGCCGCGCCTTGAAGCCCCGGTGCGCGAGCATCCGGTGGAAGCCCGCAGTGACTCCGTGTCCCGCGACCGCATAGAAGACCACTGCGAGCACGATGTCGAGCAGGTCTATGCCCCGGCCGAACAGCGACACGACCGCTGCCACGACGCCCAGGAGCGGGCCGAACACGATCAGCGCGGTGATCGCGCCATGCACGAGACCGAGAGACGGGAGGTCCGTCTGGGCCGCTTCCGTGCAGTCGTCGTCGACAAGTGCCGCGAGGCCGCCGGTGAGGAGCAGGTCGGGAGGGTCGAGAGAGCGGTCTTCACGTGCGTAGTCTTCGATGACACCGGCCGACGCTCCGAAGCGGTCAAGCGGTGCCGGGTTCGCGGCGTTCATCGAGTCCGTCCCTTTGGATCCCGAGGCTCGCGCCCCACTCAAGACCGATATGTCCTCGTCGCCGAGGTGGCTGGATGGTAGCAACAACCGAGCCGTAAGATGCCGCGGTCCGTGGCGCGGGCACCGTACTGCCCCCGTTCGTGCGCAAGTGCACGTCTGACAGGGTGCCGAGGTGGTCGAGCACCTGGTCCGTCCTGGTTGCGGGTGGGCGCAGAGGCGTGCGTCTGGCGCCCGACTGCCGAGGTAGGCGACCAGTTAGCCGCCGGCCGCCGGCCGCCGGCCGCCGGCCGGCACGTGGCGACAGGCGAGGAGGCGAGCAGATGACGGGACCGTTGGAGAGCACAGGTGGCGGCGGCGAGGCGAGCACGACCCGCGTGGCCGTGGTCCTCGCTGGTACGCAGGGCCTCGGCCTCGCGTGCGGCGAGGCCCTGGTGGCATCCGGTCACGCGCTCGTGACCTGTGGTCGAGATTCCGGCCGGCTCGAGTCGGCGGTGGCCCGTTTGCGCTCTGGTGGAGGTGAGGCGACGGGAGTCGTTGCCGACGTGAGCGACGTGTCGGCCGTCGAAGAGGTCGTCCGTCGCGCCGTCGACCTGCACGGTCGACTCGACGTGCTCGTCACGAGCTCGGGTGGACCTCGGACGGGCGAGTTCGCGGACCTGTCGGTCGAGGACTGGGAGGTCGGGTTTCGTCTCGTCCTTCGAAGCGCCGTCGCTGCGATCGGCGCGGCGGTGCCGGTCATGGCGGCGCGCCGGCGGGGCCGGGTGGTGGTGATCGGCTCCTCGAGCGCTCGCAGCCCGCTACGTGGCCTCACGCTGTCGAACGTCTTCCGGCCCGCGCTCGACGGGCTGGTGAAGTCGCTCGCCGTCGAGCTCGGCCCGGTCGGAGTCACGGTGAACATGGTCTGCCCGGGCCGGATAGACACGGCGCGAGTCCGAGCCCTCGACGAGCAGCGGGCCGAACGCTCAGGGCGCGGGTACGACGCGGAGCGCGCAGCGGCGGAGGCGCTCGTCCCGCTCGGCCGCTACGGGCGTCCTGACGAGCTGGCGGCACTTGTCGCGTTCTTGTCCTCCGACGCAGCAGCCTACGTGAGCGGTCAATGCATCCTCGTCGACGGTGCGATGGTCCCGACCCTTCCCTAGCCCGCACCCTCCCGGCCGGACGGTCTCGGCGACCCGGGCCGGGCTCGCTGCGCACCGATCGGGGAGCTCGTCAGGGATGGCGCTCTGCCGACATCTCCTCGAACGCCGCATATGCGCGTGGACCCCATACCGTCGCCGGTCCACCGTTCATGAGGATCGCGACTCCGAGCGTCTCGGCGACCTCCTGCGAGGTCGCGCCGGCTCGGAACGCGCCTCTCGCATGCGAGGCGATGCAGCCGTCGCACTCCCGGGTCACAGCGATAGCGAGAGCGATCAGCTCTAGGAGCTTCGGCTCGAGCGCGCCGCCGCCACGTAGTGCAGCGCGGTGGAGCTGCGCGTAGCTCGCGTAGACATCTGGTATGGCGTCTCGCAGGCGCCTGCCCATCGCCGCCGTCTCGTCGAGCATCTCACGGGCAGTCGTCACGAAGCCTCCTTCGCTCACGGGCTAGGAAGGCAACCCAGGTCACCCGGTGCCGCCAGCCCCGTGCATCCATATCGTACCGCCGAGCATGCGTGTCACGGTGGGCCCGTCCCGGTCAGACCCCCGTGACGGGCGCATCCCGTTCGGGCGAGAAAGGCGCGCTGTGGCCTTCGCAGCTCGCAGCTCGTAGCTCGGAGCATGCAGCGAGCGGGGTAGGTATGCTCCGTCGACCATAGCTCGCTGCCGCCCGAGGTCGGGTCGTCACAGGTCCAGCCGTTCGCTCGAGTTCCAACCGTCACCCCGGAGGTCGCCATGAGATGGTCGGTCCAGTCGTCGCACACCCGCAGGCTCGTTCGCGTCGCGGCGACCGCAGCCGGGGTGGGGGCCGTCGTCCTCGCCGGCATGGGCCCGGGCGCGCTCGCGTCGACGGTCTCCGGACGCGGCACGTCCGGGATCGTGCTTCCTCCGAAGGACCCGGCCGTCGCCGCTCTCGTTCCGGCAAGCGTACGCGCGCGGGGATCGGTGACGGTAGCGATGGACGCCACCTACGCTCCGGACGAGTTCGTCGCGGCCAACGGACGGACGATCGTCGGGATGGACGCAGACTTCAACGCTGCACTCGGTGCGGTCATGGGCATCAAGTGGCATGGAGTCGACGCAACGTTCGACACGATCATCCCCGGCCTCCAGTCGGGAAAGTTCGACGTGGGCAACTCCTCGTTCACCGTCACGCCGGCACGAGCCAAGGTCGTGAACTTCGTCACCTACTTCCAGGCCGGCGAGGGCTATTACGTCAAGGATTCGAGCAGCCTCAGGCTCGACGGCCTGCTGTCGTTGTGCGGCAAGACCGTCTCCGTGGAGAGCGGGACGACGGAGCAGTCCGATGCCGAGAACGAGAGCACCACGTGCAAGAAGGATCACAAGTCCGCTGTGACTGTCCTCACGTTCTCCGACCAGAACGAAGCCAATCTCGCCGTCTCGAGCGGACGCGCGCAGATCGGGTTCGCCGACTCCCAGGTGGCGGGCTACATCGTCCAGCAGTCCCACGGGCAGTTCAAGCTGGACGGCTCCGCGTTCAAGGTTGCTCCGTACGGCGTCGCCTTTCCCAAGGCGTCGAAGCTCGACAGGGCGACGCTCGCCGCCTTCAAGGTGCTGATGAGAGACGGCGTGTACGCGAAGATCCTCGCGAAGTGGGGAGTGCAGAGCGGCGCGATCGCCCGCCCGGCAATCGACTGACCCGCCGCCTGCCGCGTCGACCTCGCTCGTCGTGACGGTGGAGGAGCGCGAACGTCGCCAGCCGGAGGAGATCCGGGCGGTGCCTTTGCGCCACCCGTGGCGTTGGGTCGCGACCGTCGTGGTGCTCGTCCTCGCGGCGATGCTCGTCCACAGCCTCGTCACCGACGCGACCTACGGATGGGGAGTCGTCGGCCAGTACATGCTGTCCGGCCCCATCCTTCGCGGCCTCTTGCTGACCCTCGAGCTGACCGGCGCGGCGATGGCGATCGGTATCGCGCTCGGGGTCACGCTCGCGATCCTCCGCCTGTCGCCGAACCCGTTGCTCTCGGGAGCCAGCTGGCTGTATATCTGGTTCTTTCGCGGGACTCCGGTGCTCGTGCAGATCGTCTTCTGGTACAACATCTCTGCGCTGTACCCGCATGTCGGGATAGGCATTCCATTCGGGCCCGTGCTCGTGCACGGCAGCGCGAACTCGATCGTCAGCTCGCTCGTCGCAGCCATCCTCGGGCTCGGGCTCAACGAGGCGGCGTACTATGCGGAGATCGTGCGCGCCGGGATCTTGTCGGTGGATACCGGCCAGACCGAAGCCGCGCAGTCGCTCGGGATGCCACGCGTGGTCATCATGCGCAAGGTCGTGCTTCCCCAGGCCATGCGCGTCATCGTCCCACCGACCGGCAACGAGACGATCTCGATGCTGAAGACGTCGTCGCTCGCTAGTGCCGCGGCCGTCGCGGAGCTCTTCTACTCGGCCCAGCTGATCTACGCGAGGAACTACGAGACCATCCCGCTCTTGGTCGTGGCGAGCCTGTGGTATCTCGCGCTCACGACGCTCCTGACGATCGGCCAGCACTACATCGAGCGCTATTACGCGCGCGGCAGCGTCCCTTCGGTCCCTCCGAGGACGTTTCCGGAGCTGCTCCTGCGGAGCCTCGGCCGACCCGGGGCGCGCCGGAGGGAGGTGCCGTCGTGAGGGCCACGGCTCCCATGCTGCTCGCCCAGGGGGTCCACAAGCGTTTCGGGGCCCTCGAGGTGCTGCGCGGCATCGACCTCGAGGTGGCGCCCCGGGAGGTGATGTGCCTCCTCGGACCATCCGGGTCCGGCAAGTCGACCTTCCTGCGGTGCGTCAATCACCTAGAGCAGGTCGACTCCGGGCGCCTCTACGTCGACGGGGTGCTCGTCGGCTACGAGGAGCGCGGCGATCGCCTCCACGAGCTGCACGAGCGTGAGGTCTGCAGGCGGCGTGCCGAGATCGGCATGGTCTTCCAGAGGTTCAACCTCTTCCCGCACATGACCGCGCTAGAGAACGTGGCGGCAGCGCCAGTGCTCGTCAAGAAGGAGCCGCGTGCCGTCGCCGTGGAGCGCGCGGCGAGGCTTCTCGACCGTGTGGGTCTGCTGGCGCGCAGCGACGCGTATCCGAGCCAGCTATCGGGCGGCCAGCAGCAGCGTGTGGCGATCGCTCGCGCTCTCGCTATGCAACCGAAGCTGATGCTGTTCGACGAGCCGACGAGTGCGCTCGACCCCGAGCTCGTCGGCGAGGTGCTCGACGCGATGCGCGGCCTCGCGGAGGACGGGATGACGATGGTCGTCGTGACCCACGAGATCGGATTCGCCCGCGAGGTCGGCGACGCGCTCGTGTTCATGGACGGTGGCCGTGTCGTCGAGTCCGGGGTGCCGCGGGACGTCATCGCGCACCCGTCGCAGGAGCGCACTCGAGCGTTCCTGTCGAAGGTTCTCTGACGCTCGCCCGCGACGTGGCGGGCTCGCGGACCGTGCAGCCGGTGGTCCGACTCTCGCGAGCCGTGCCCTAGTCTCATATGGCGTGACCGTCGACGGGTCATCTGGTGGCGCATGCGGAAGCCGGGGGCGAGCAGAGAGGGAGGCGTCGCGATGGAGAGTGCAGATGAGAGCGACCGCGGCGTCGCCGCTCCAAAGCTTTCCGTATTGGCTTGTATAGGCTTGCCGAGGCTACCGAGGTGGGAAAGGTCACTCCGTCTGTCCGCTGTTTCGGTCTTTGACCCGTGGCGCGCGCTTTCGGGGCGAGACGGCTCTTGCACCTCCTTGGCCAGGACCTCGCCGTCGCCGTCGCATTGTCTGGGGGCATGCTCTTGAGGGGCGTCACACGATTCGCAGGTACGCTCCCGCCGTTTCCTCGGTGCATGCCTATGTCCTCGGGGAGCACCATGTGGTAGCCGTCGTGCGCGACGTGCTCGCAGGACGGCTCGGAAGTGACCGGCTGTCGTCGACGGCCTACCGGCGAGCGGGCCGCGCGGGGGCGGGGCATGGTGAGCCTGCCCGGGCCACGTGACAGGCCGTGCGGACGAGCGGGTGCCGCCGTCCCGGCGGCGAGCCGATATCGCACAGCTCAAGGACGCCATGGGGCGCTTCGCTACCGGCGTCACGGTCGTGACCGCCGTCGCGGGCGGCGAGCCGATCGGCTTCACCTGCCAGAGCTTCGTATCGCTCTCGCTCGAGCCGCCGCTCGTCGCGCTCGCCCCGGCGAAGAGCTCGACGAGCTGGCCGCGCATGGCCGCCGCAGGGGCGTTCTGCATCAACGTCCTCGCCGCCGACCAGGTGGGCCTCGCTCGGGCCTTCGCGTCGTCTGGAAGTGACAAGTTCGCCGGTGTCGAATGGTCGCTCGGTTCGCTCGGCGCGCCCGTGATCGGCAACGTGCTCGCATGGGCACAGTGCGTGCTCGAGCTGGTGCACGACGCCGGTGACCACGAGATCGTCGTCGGCCGGGTGGCGGATCTCGGCACCGGCGAGGGTTCGCCGCTCGTGTACTACCGGGGCACCTTCGTGCGGCTCGGGGACGCGGTGGACCTGCCCGCGGCTGCAGAGCAGGTCGCGCCGATAGCTACAGACCGAGCGCTCGGCCCGACCTGACGGAATTGTCCCTTGGCGGTCGACGGGAGCCCGGTGGCTTCGACGTGGTCGTCGGCGGGCAGCCGATCTTCGACCACGACCGGGCGGTCGTCGAGGTGCTCGCCCACCAGCTCCTCGAGTTCGCCGCTGTCGTCGACGACCAGCCAGGTCTGCCCGATCGACGCCGACGAGCCGGGCTCGGCGAACGCGCGCCGTGATCCGCCTGGGCAGACGCGACCCGCTGGGCGCTGGAGGTCACCCGCAGCGTCGCGTAGGACGCAGCGCTGCGGGTGACCACGACACTGGTGCGCAATGACCGGAAGTGCGCCGCGCTCTCGGCGCGGTCCGGACTGTCCCTCAGTTCCCGGCGGCCGCCCCGCAGACGGTCTCGACGATCACGCGGGAGACGACGTACGGATCGCAGTTGGCATTGGGCCGGCGGTCCTCGATCCAACCCTTCTTCGCCTTCTCGGCTGCCCACGGGATCCGGATCGACGCGCCGCGGTCCGAGGCTCCGTAGCTGAAGCGGTCCCAGCGGGCCGTCTCGTGCGCTCCGGTCAGCCGGTCCTTGATGCCGGCACCGTACGCCTCGATGTGCTTCTCGATCTCGGAGCCGAGCGCCTCGCACGCAGCGACTATCGGCTCGTAGCCTTCGCGCATCGCGGCCGTGGAGAAGTTCGTGTGGGCGCCGGCACCGTTCCAGTCGCCCGGGACGGGCTTGGCGGCGTAGCTCACCTGGACACCGGAGTCCTCGGCGATCCTGTCGAGCAGCCAGCGTGCGACCCAGAGCTGGTCGCCGATGGCCGGCGGCGGGAGAATCCCGATCTGGAACTCCCACTGGCCCTTCATCACCTCGGCGTTCGTCCCCTCGATCGACAGACCGGCGTCGATGCAAGCCGCAGTGTGCCTTTCGACGATCTCGCGGCCGACGATGTAGTCGCCGCCCACGGCGCAGTAGTACGGGCCCTGCGGAGCAGGGAAACCGACTTCGGGCCAGCCGAGCGGCCGCCCGTCCTTGAAGAACGTGTACTCCTGCTCTATGCCGAACATCGGCTCCTGGTCCGCGTACTTCTCGGCGGCGGCGACGCACTCGGATCGCGTGTTCGTCGGGTGCGGGGTGAAGTCGGTCAGCTGGACCTCGCACAGCACGAGGACGTTCTTCCCCCCGCGCAGCGGGTCGGGCACGACGTAGACGGGCTGCAGGACGCAGTCCGAGTTGCTGCCCGGCGCTTGGTTGGTGCTCGAGCCGTCGAAGCCCCAGATGCCGGGCTCCTTGCCGTCGGCGACGACCTTCGTCTTGCAGCGAAGCTGCGCCGTCGGCTCTGTGCCGTCGATCCAGATGTACTCAGCTTGGTAGCTCACGCACCGCTCCTGCGCTCTCGGGGTCCACTATGGCCGGTCATCCTGCCGCGTCAACGCTGCCAGGAGCGCGTTTCACGGCTGTGACGGCATTGTAAACGCCACGTGAACTCGCCTGCCCGCGAGCGTGGGCACCTCGGACCGGGCGTGCTAGGTGGCGGGCGGTCCACGGCTTCGGCTACTGGCTCACCGGGTAGCGGCGCGCACGACCCGCGTCCGGCGCTTCTCGTCGTACATCGCCGCGTCCGCCCGTCTGAGCAGGTCTCGGGTGGTGTCGCCGGGACGTGCAGTGGCCGCGCCGACGCTTGCGCTGACGGGCAGGTGGCGGTAGGCGCTGAGCTCGGCGATCGCGACAGCGATGCGGCACGCGAGGCCGTGTGCGTCGCTCAGGTCCGGGCTGTCGACGACGATCGCGAACTCGTCGCCCCCGAGTCGAGCGACGAGGTCGCCTGGCCGGGTCTTCGCGTCGAGGATCCGGGCGATCTCTACGAGGAGATCGTCCCCGACGTCGTGGCCGTGGTTGTCGTTGACCGCCTTGAAGCCGTCGAGGTCCACGTAGAGAAGCGCAACACCTTCGGGAGCCATGCGCAGCCGTTCGGCGAGCGCCTCTTCGATCTCGGTCCGGTTCAACAGTCCGGTGAGCGGATCGCAGCTAGCGATGCGTAGCAGCTCCGACTCTCGTGCGCGGTGTGTCGTCACGTCGACGAGGGTGACGACGATCGTGTCACCGCCGTCGCGTCGCGATCGTGCGCTGAACGTGGCCTCGACGAAGCGCTCCGCGTCGCCCGGACGGAGGGTGAGGAGGCGAAGCGCGGTCGTCCGCTCGCCTGCGTAGTCGCGGAGGGAGCGCAGCGTCTCCTCGACGAGCGGGCGGTCCTGTGGCTCGACGATGCCGGCGAGCCCTCGTGCCGAGAGCGGGCCGAGGAGCTGCGCACAGAGGCTGCGAGCCGCGTCGTTGACGAAGGACGGGAGTCCGGACGGGTCGAGGAACATGATCGGGAGCGGGATCGCGCCGGCGAGATCCTCCAGCTCACGAGCGACGCCGGTGCTCGCGCTCCGTGGAGTGGGCAGGGTCGTCGCAGGCCGCTCGCGCAGGCGAAGCACGAACCCGTCGACGACGGGGTCGTCGCGACGGTTCCGGACCTGGAGCACGACGTGGCGCCACGCGCCGCCGTCGTCGCGAATGCGGACCACACCGTGCCCGTGCCAGCCCGGAATCGACGCGAGAGCCGTCGCCGCGAGCTGGAGGAGCTCCGGAAGATCACGCGGGTGGCAGTGGTCGAAGATGCGGGTGCCGGTACGGTCCCGGCGCAGGAGGCCGCCACCCAGCATCGCGGTGATGCGACCTGTCGAGTCGACCACGAGGATGCTCTCCGTCACCTCGCCCGCGAGGGCCGCGAGCAGTCGGGCCTTCGAGTCCGGAGCTTGGCCTCCGTCCAGCTCGAGGCCACCGTCCAACACCTCGTCGGCCAGAGTGCTGCGGTCCACGAGAAGACGGCCGTGGACCTGCGCGTACGGTCCCGGCACGAGATTGCTCTCAAGGAGATGGGATGACGTCACGCGGACGACAGATTAGCGCGCGGCTGCCTGGCCGGCACGTGGTGTAGTCGCGCCACTACCGAGCGAGGCGCTCGAGCCGGCCAGAGCCGGGAGCGGCGAGGTGCACGGTGCAGCTGGCGCCTCGGTCCGGGCGCGTTCGATCCCGGACGGAGGCGCCAGAGCGCTCTGCAGCTGGCAGGAGCGGATGTGACTAGCCGACGATCGCGTCGATGCGCGCGAGGATCTCGGCATCGAGCTTCGGCATGACCTCGAGCGCGCGGAGGTTCTCATGCACCTGCTCGACCCTGCTCGCCCCGGTGATCACCGTCGAGACGTGGGGGTTGACGGCGCACCAGGCGATCGCGAGCTGGGCGAGGCTGCACCCGAGCTCGTCGGCGACCGACTTGAGGGAGCGCACCGTGGCGTGGGCCGTCGTGTCGGTCAGCCGGTCGCGGAGCCACTCGTAGCCGGGAAGCGCGCCGCGTGACCCTTCGGGGATGCCGTCGAGGTACTTTCCCGTCAGCACGCCCGACGCGAGTGGGCTCCAGATCGTGAGCCCGAGGCCGATGTCCTCGTACAGCCGGGCGTACTCCTTCTCGACGCGCTCGCGGTGCAGCAGGTTGTACTGCGGCTGCTCCACGACCGGCTTGTGGAGGTGGTGGCGCTCCGCTATGTCCCATGCCGAGCGGACCTCGTCGGCCGTCCACTCCGACGTTCCCCAGTAGAGCGCCTTGCCGGAGCTCACGATGTCGTTCATCGCGAAGACGGTCTCTTCGATCGGGGTCTCCGGGTCCGCGCGGTGACAGAAGACGAGGTCGACGAAGTCGAGGCCCAGCCGGTCGAGCGAGCCGTCGATCGCGTGGAGCAGGTACTTGCGGTTGAGCGTGTTCTTCGTGTTGACACCCTCGTGCAAGCCCCAGAAGAGCTTCGTCGACACGACGTAGCTGTGGCGGGCCCATCCGAGCTTCGCGATCGCCTCGCCCATGATCCGCTCCGACTCGCCCCCCGCGTACGCCTCTGCGTTGTCGAAGAAGTTGACGCCAGCGTCGTAGGCGGCCGCGAGGCACTGCTCGGCGAGGTTTCCGGCGAGCTGCGGTCCGAACGTGATCCACGAACCGAATGACAGCACGCTCACCTTCAAGCCGGACCGCCCGAGCCTTCGGTACTCCATCTCTCGTTCCTCCTGGTTGCATGCCGTCTGGTCTGGCCGGCGCGCGACAGCGGTGGCGCGCCCCGGAGCCGTTTGCCATTCTTACGGAGTCGAGCCGAGCTCCGGACGCCGGAGGGACCGGGACGGAAAGCGGTGGTGGGGCGCGTGGGGACTTGCGGGCTGTGGCTCGAAGGCAGGGGCGACCGATGAACCGCGGCCTCGAGGGCGGCAATGCGCGGGCTACCGGCCGCGTCGTGCTGGTCGGCTTGGACGGTGCCGTGCTCGCCGGCGAGGACAAGCTTGCGGCGCACGAGGCGCCCGGACAGCTTCACCTCGCCTTCTCGGTGTTCCTCTACCGGCCCGACGGCAAGGTGCTGCTGCAGCGCAGAGCGGCGACGAAATATCACTTCCCCCTGCACTGGGCGAACGCCTGTTGCAGCCATCCCGCGCCGGGCGAGGATGTCGTGAGCGCCGGGGAGCGGCGACTCGTCGAAGAGCTAGGTCTCGCCTGCGCACTCACCGAGGTGGGGACCTTCGTCTACCGGGCGGTCTGTCCCGCGAGCGGTCTCGTCGAGCACGAGCTCGACCACGTCCTCGTCGGCGTCACGGCCGGTGAGCCGGTGCCCTCGCCGGTCGAGGTGGACGCGACCTGCTGGCTGCTCCCCTCGCAGATCCGAGAAGGCATGCCGGCCGGGGTGCATGCTCCGTGGCTCGTCCGGGCGCTCGAGCTCGCGGAGGCTGCTCGCTCCGGTGCCGGATGACCGGGTTGCCGGATGACCGGGTCGCGCGAGGTTCCACCTCACGCGGGCTTGGCCGCTACCGTGTCGTGCCATGTCGTCACCAAGCTCTGCGAGCGTAGGGTCCGTCCCGGCACCCCGCGCGCCGCTCGTCCTCGCCGACCTGCTCCCAGGGGCCGTCGCCCGCGACGCGGCGCTCGTGCTCGGCGCCGCGGGGTTCGTCGGGCTGCTTGCCCAGGTCGTCGTCCACCTTCCGTTCACGCCTGTGCCGGTCACCGGCCAGACCCTCGGGGTCGTGCTAGCGGGCTCGGCGCTCGGCTGGCGCCGGGCGTCGCTCGCTCTCGGGCTCTATCTCGTGGCCGGGCTCGCGGGAGTGCCGTGGTTCGCGGGTCACGCGTCGGGCTGGCAGGGCCCTCTCGTCGGCTACCTGGTCGGCTTCGTCGCCGCGGCTGCCGTGTGCGGGTGGCTCGCGGGGCGGCGGTCAGACCGGACAGTGCCGCGTGCGCTCGCCACGATGATCGCGGGAGAGGCGGTGCTGTACGCGATCGCCGTGCCGTGGCTCGCCGTCGCCCTCCACGCCGGCCTCGTCCGAGCGCTCGCCCTCGGCTGCACGCCGTTCCTCGCCGGCGATGCCGTGAAGATGCTCGTCGCGTCGGGGCTGCTCCCTGCGACGTGGCGTCTCGTCGGTGCCGCACCGGAGCGTCGCTGACCGCACGAGCGCGGGCGAGGTCTCGACGAAGCGCCGGGGACCGGCACGACCTCGGCCGGTCCGAGCCCCGGCAGAGTCCGAGGGCCGCTCACGCTCCCGCGCCGATCCCCGGCCCGACGATCGAGTCGGCGCCAGTCCCGCTCGTCGGCACCGCGTAGCCCGTCGGCAGGATCCCTGGCGTGCCGGTCAGGTCACCCGAGACCAGTCCGGCGAGGTTGGCGTTGCCGAGGTTGGTGCCCGAGACGTCGGCTGCGGCGAGGTTCGCTCCCGAGAGGTCCGCTCCGTAGAGGTCTGCGTTGGTGAGGTTCGCGCTTGCCATGTCGGCCCCGGAGAAGCTCGCGCTCGGCGCGTTCGCGTCCTCCAGGTTCGCGTCGGCGAGGTTCGCTCCCGCGAGGTTCGCGCCGACGAGGTCCGCGCCGTCGAGGAAGGCGCCGAAGAGATTCGCTCCAGGACCGACCAAGTAGCCGCCGGCGACGGTCCATCCCGACGGGAGAGCGGTCGCGGTCCCTGTGACCCCCCCCGAGCTCACGCCGGTGAGGGTCGCGCCCGAGAGATCCACGCCGTTGACGTCGAGCCCTGTGAGGTTCGCGTTCGTGAGGTCGGCTCCTGGCCCGACGAGGTAGCCGCCGGCGAGCTCCCACCCGGGGGGAAGGGCGGCTGGCGTCCCGGTGACGCCCCCGGAGCTGACGCCGGTGAGCGTCGCGCTCGCGAGGTTCACGCCGTTGACGTCGAGCCCCCCGAGGTTCGCTCCCGTGAGGCTCGCTCCGGTGAGATCCGCGCCAGGCCCGACGAGATAGCCGTCAGCTAGGACCCAGCCCGCCGGGAGCGACGTGGGGGCGCTCGAGATCCCGCCGGAGGTGACTCCTGTCAGGCTCGCGCTCGAAAGCTCCGCTCCCGCGAGGCCCGCCCCCGCGAGCTTCGCCCCGGCGAGATCCGCGCCGGGTCCGACGAGGTAGCCGTTCGTGAGCACCCAGCCCCCTGGCAAAGACGACGGCGTGCCGACGAGGCTGCCCGTGACGATCCCGCCGAGGCGCACGCCCGCGAGGGGCGCTCCCGTGAGGTTCGCTCCCGTGAGGTTCGCTGCCGTGAGGTTCGCCTTCGCGATCTCCGCTCCGGCGAGGTCCGCGGAGGAGAGGTCTGCTCCTGCCATGTCTGCCCCGGCGACTCTCGCGCTCGTCAGGTTCGCGCTCGACAGGTTCGCGCTCCTGAGGTCCGTCGACGCGAGGTCCACCCCGGCGAGGTCCGCGGAGGAGAGGTCTGCTCCTGCCATGTCTGCCCCGGCGACTCTCGCGCTCGTCAGGTTCGCGCTCGACAGGTTCGCGCTCCTGAGGTCCGTCGACGCGAGGTCCGTCGACGCGAGGTCCACCCCTGCGAGGTCTGCTCCGGCGAGATGCGCGTTCGCGAGGTTGGCCCCCGGTCCGACGAGATAGCCCGCAGCTTGGACCCATCCCGAGGGGAGGGCCGTCGCTGTCCCGGAGACGGCACCGGACGTCACGCCTGTGAGGCTCGCACCCGCGAGCGAGGTCGCCGACAGCGACACCCCGTCCATGTCGACGTCCGTGAGAGCCGCGCCGCTCACGTCGACGTTCGACAGGTGGGCCCCCTTCAGGTCCGCGCGCGTCATCGTCGTGCTGGCGAGGTTGACGTTGGTGAGGCGTGCGCCCTCGAGGTCGAGTCCGGTGAGCACGCTGCCCGAAAGGCTCACGTTGGCGAGCACGGCGTGGGAGAGGTTCGCATCGGTGAGGTTGGCCCCCGGTCCGAACAGGTAGCCGCGGACGATGCTCCAGCCGGAGGGGAGAGCAGACGGTGTCCCGCTCACGTGGCCGGAGATCACGCCGGAGAGCGACGCTCCGGACAGGTTCGTCCCGGCGAGGTCGACCCCGGTGAGGTCCGCATTCGCAAGGTCGACACCGGCGAGGTTGCCACCTGGGCCCACGAGGTAGCCGTCGGCGAGCTTCCACCCCCGGAGGAGCGAGGAGGGCGTTCCGGTCACCTGGCCCGTGACGACGCCGGTGAGCGTCGCGCCTGCAAGGCGGGCACCGGCCACGTCGGCCCCGGTGAGCGTCGCTCCCGTGAGGTCGGCCCCGGTGAGCGTCGCTCCGGCGAGGTCGGCCCCGGTGAGCGTCGCTCCGGCGAGGTCGACGCCCGCGAGGTCGACGCCCGCGAGGTCGACGCCCGCGAGGTCGACGCCCGCGAGGTTCGTCCCGAGCCCGAGCGACGTCACGAGGTTCGCCTTCGGTCCGACGAGGAAGCCCGACACGAGCGTCCAGCCCGCCGGGAGCGATGCCGGCGTGCCGGTCACCGAGCCGGAGACCACGCCGGCGAGCGTCACCGTGGCGAGAGCGGTCTGGTCGAGGTCCGCTCCCGTGAGATTTGCCCCGGCGAGGCTGGCGTGGTCGAGGTCCGCGCCCGCGAGGTCCGCGCCCGCGAGGTCCGCGCCCGCGAGGCTGACATCGGCGAGGTCCGCTCCGGGGCCTACGAGGTAGCCCGAGACGAGCGTCCAGCCGGGCGGAAGCGACGACGGGGTGCCGGTGATCGCGCCGGAGACGACGCCGGCGAGCGTCGCGGTGCCGAGGTTCGCGCCCGCGAGGTCTGCCCCGCGCAGGCTCGCGCCAGCGAGGTGCGCCCCGCGGAGGTCCGCTCCCGGGCCCACGAGGTAGCCGGAGACGAGCGTCCAGCCGCGCGGCAGCGACGCCGGCGTGCCACGGACCCGTCCCGTGACGACACCGCCAAGGTGAGCACCGACGAGACGTGCCCTCGAGAGGTCGGCTCCCGAGAGGTCGGCTCCCGAGAGGTCGGCCCCCGCGAGGTCTGTGCCGACGAGATCTGCCCTCTCGAGGTCCATGCCTGCAAGGTCGCACCCGGCGAGGTCGGCGCCCGCCCTCGCCGTCTTCGTGCACCTGGTCGCCTTCCTGGCGGGCGGCGTGGGCTTCGCGGATCGTGCAGATGCAGATACAGATGCAGATGCAGATG
>JAJZCK010000242.1 GCA_021846125.1 Actinomycetes bacterium
CGGCGCGTCAGCGGATCGTCGTGCCTGCGCCCCGGTCGAGAAGCGCGAGGTCGTCGCGGCTCGGAAGGCCCTCGAAGTCGCCGAGCACGCTGACGGCGAACGCTCCGGCGCGGCAGCCGAGAGCGAGCCGACCCTGCTCGCCGGCGCCGTCGAGAAGCGCAGCGAGGTAGCCCGCCACGAAGGCGTCCCCGGCGCCGACGGGATCGACCGCGACGACGGGCACCGCCGGCTCGTCGAAGGTTCCTGCCGGTCCGACGGAGGTGGCGCCGGCCGCGCCGCGTTTGACGACCACGGTGCGCCCGGCGCCGCCCGAGACCCGCCTGGCGGCCTCGAGGACGCCGACGGCCGCCCGACCCGGCTCGCCTGCACTGTCCCTGTCCCTGTCGTCCGCGCTCGCGCCCACCTCGCCGGTCGCACCGCGCCCGTCGAGGAGGGCGAGCTCGTCCTCGCCGGCGAAGACGACGTCGGCGTGCCGGGCCATCTCGCGGAGCACGGGTGCCGCCACGGCCGGGGTCCACAGTGCCGAGCGGTAGTTGACGTCGAACGAGACGAGCGCTCCGGCGCTCCGGGCGATGGCGACGGCGCGCTGCACGGCGCCTAGAGCGGACGCACCGAGCGCCGGGGTGATGCCAGTGGTGTGGAGCACGCGGGCGCCCGCGACGAGGCGCTCGTCGACGTCGCCGGCGCACAGCCGCGAGCCGGCGAGGCCGCTGCGGTAGTAGCTCACCCGGACGAGGTCTGCGATGCGACGCTCCTTCACCATGAGCGCCGTCGGCGCGCCGGCGTCCACGACGCTCGTCGAGACGTCGACGCGCTCCCTGCGAAGCGTCGCGAGGACGAGCGCGCCGAACTCGTCGGACCCGACCCTGCCGATCCACGACGCCGTGTAGCCGAGCCGCACGACCCCTATCGCGACGTTCGACTCCGCACCTGCGGCGCCGAGGTCCAAGCTCGCCATGTCCCGCAGCCGACCGACTCTCGGCGCGGAGAGCAGGACCATCGTCTCCCCGAGCGTGACGAGGTCGCTCACCTCGGCAGGGGGGTGCCGGCGAGGGCCGCGACGAGGCGGGCCGCACGCGCGGCGAGCTCCCCGAGGTCGCCTCCGCGCAGCGCGTCGCCGGTGAGCTGGCTTCCCGTGCCGACGGCGATCGCTCCTGCCGCGAGGTAGTCGGCGGCGTCCTCGAGGCGCACGCCGCCGGTCGGCACGAGCGGGATGCCGGGCAGCGGGTCGCGTACGAGGCGGATGTAGGCGGGGCCTCCGAGCGCCGCCGGGAAGACCTTCACCGCGCTCGCCCCCGCCCGGTGGGCAGCGAGGATCTCGGTCGGCGTGAGCGCGCCGGCGAGGACGGGGATCGAGTGCTCGAGCCCGACGCGGACGACGTCGGCGACGAAGGCCGGTGTGACGAGATAGCGAGCGCCCGCGTCGATCGCTGCGCGGGCGTCCGCAGCGCTGAGCACCGTGCCCGCCCCGAGGCATGCTCCCGCGGGGGCCGAGGCGGCAAAGGTCTCGAGGGCCCGGAGGGCACCCGGTGTCGTGAGCGCGATCTCGACCGCGCGCACGCCGGCACGGACGAGGACGTCCGCTACCTCGCCGATATGCCCCGGCTCGTCGGCTCGCAGCACCGCGACGATGCGGCACTCCCGGATCGTCCCGAGCGCGTCGTCCACTCCCGCCTCCTTCGCCCGTGCCGGCCGCAGAGGCTCCTGCTCCGATCGCGTCGTCGTGCTCCGTGGCCCGCGGCGCGAGCCCGTGCAGCGAGACCGTAGCGTCTCACGCTCCCCGCAGCGCTGGTGGTCGGTCCCTCCGGTCGCGAGCCCGCGGGCGGCGCGTCAGGCGGCGCGAGCGGCGTTCGACGTGACGAGGAGCTGCCTGCCGAGGAGGACCGTGGCTGCGCCGACGAGCGCAGCGACGGCGGTCACGGTCCAGGCAACCGTGTACGAGCTGTGCGACGCGAGGAAGCCGACGCTGAGCGGTCCGAGGACGCCGCCCAGCCTGCCGCCGACCTGGGTGATCCCGGTCGCCCGCGCCGGTGCGTGACGGTGCGACCTGACGACGGCGAAGTTGAACAGGCCGTTCCAGCCCCAGCCCGCGCCGAGCGCGAGCACAGCCGCCGGGACGAGAAGCCAGTGCGCGGTGGTGCCTGCGCTGAGAGCCAGGAGCGCGTACCCGACCGCACCGCACGCGAGCATCGCGGCGACGACGGGGAAGTGGCGGCCGCCTCTTCGGTCGGCGAGCGCACCGGTGGCGACTCGGACGACGACAGCAGCTCCGCCTGCGCCTGCGGCGACGAGCCCAGCGGCGCCCTTGCCGAAGCCGTCGGCGACCGCCGACGACACGAGGAAGGCCGTGAGCCCACCGGCGGCGAACATGCCGAGGCCGAGGCCCGCCGCGAGCACGACGAGCGGTACCGAGCGGACGCTGCGGTCGTCGCCTCGGTGGGAGCGCCGCCGCTCCGAGATCGGGACACGCGGCGCGGGCACGGTGGTGCTGGCCAGGCACGCGAGGACCCCGGCGATGACGAACGCCCATCTCCATCCGAGCGTCAGCGCGACCGCCGGCACTGCCAGCCCGCCGAGCAGCGAGGCGAGCGGCACGGCGGCCTGCTTCGTGCCGAAGGCGAGGCCCTGGCGACCGTCCGGCGTCCGGCGGGCGAGGAAGAGGTTCGTCGCCGGGGCGACCGCGGCGCTCGCGACGCCGCAGGGGACGAGCAGCGCGAGCAGCACGGGCCACGAGCTCGCGAACGCTGCGATCGCGACGAGCAGGAGGGCGTCGACCACGCTCGCGACGCGCATGACGCGGACGCCGCCCACCCGCTCCGTCAGCCGGCTGAGCGGCACCGACCCGGCGGCGGCGCCGACGTAGTAGAGGCTCACCGCCAGTCCGAGAGCGCTCGTCCCGAAGTGGAGGGAGTGCCGGATCTCGACGGCGAGCGTACCGACGAGGAAGACCGGGAGCGACGCTGTCGTCGTCACGAAGAGAGCGACGGCGAGATCGCGCCCAGGCCGCCGTTCGCCGGAGACCACGCCCTGACCCTCCGAGGGCCCGATCACCGCCGTTCCACAGCCCACCGCCTGCTCGATGCCGGACCGGTCACGAGCAGGTCGCGCCCCGGAATATATCTTCCATCCTACCCGGGGGCTCGCGGCTCCAGCTCTCGGCGACGCGCGACGCGGCCACCGAGGGATGCGGGGAGGCGAGCGGTCCGGCTCGGCGTCGACTGACGGTACGATCTCCGGACGGGCGTGACCACCGGGGAGACCCTGCCGTCGGAGCGGGGGCAGCATCCGCGCCGCCGGCGAGAGGTTCGTGGGAGGTGGCGGGGATCAGCGAGCGTCGTCGACCAGGCGAGGACGGCAGCGCGCCAGCTGACCCGTTCGTCGCCGTCCCACCGGTGCGGCG
>JAJZCK010000243.1 GCA_021846125.1 Actinomycetes bacterium
GCGCCCGGTGGACATGCGCCCGGTGGACATGCGCCCGGTGGTCGCCTGAGGTGAGCGCGGCCGTCGTGGAGCTCTCCGGGGTGACCGTCGAGGTAGCGGCGAGGCGCCTCGTCGGGCCAGTGACGCTCTCGGTGGGCAGCGGCGAGCACTGGGCCCTTCTCGGGCCCAACGGCGCCGGGAAGACGACACTGCTCTCGCTCATCGGGGCGGTGCGCCACCCGAGCGCAGGGGAGGCCACAGTGCTCGGGGAGCGTCTCGGCCACACGGATCTCCGGGCGCTGCGCGCGCGGATCGGTGCCGTCGGCCAGAGCGTCGCCGGCCGCCTCCCCGGGCACGTGACCGCCCGCGAGATCGTGCTCACCGGCAGGGACGGCATCCTTGCCCCCTGGTGGGCGAGCTTCGACGCCGCCGAGCTCCGCGAGGCTGGTGAGCTTCTCGAGCACTTCCATTGCGGGCACGTGTCCGAGCAGTCCTTCGAGAGCTGCTCGCAGGGCGAGCGGCAGCGCGTGCTGCTCGCCCGCTCGTTGTTCGGCCGGCACGGCCTCCTCCTGCTCGACGAGCCGGCTGCAGGGGTCGACCTGCCCGGGCGCGAGGCCCTCGTCGGCGCGCTCGACACCCTGGCCGCGCGAGCCGATGCTCCTGCGGTCGTGCAGGTCGCCCACACGCTCGAGGAGCTTCCAGCCGCGACGAGCCATGCGGTGCTGCTCCGTGAGGGTCGGGTCGTCGCATCCGGCCCCGCCGGAGAGGTCCTCGCGGACGCGCCGCTCAGCGCGTGCTTCGGTCTTGCAGTCCGCGTGGAGCGCTCGTCCGGCCGGTACTCGGCCCGGGCCACTGCGTCTTGGTAGAGCATCAAGCGGAGCTCGCGGTGCCGGTGGCGGCGGCGCTCAGGTGCGCTCTGCAGCACCGTCCGACGCAGCGTGGTCCCGCTGCTCGGCGTGGTCCCGGCGGGCGATGACGTGCACGTCGACACCCTCCTCGGCGGCGAAGCGCAGCACGCGGCTCACGACCGATCCGCGCGTCAGCTCCTCGAAGCGCCCCCGGCGGCTCGAGCCGAGCACGATCTGGGTGATCTGGTGCTCCGAGGCGAAGCCCACGAGCGCGCGGGCGGGGTCGTCACCGGAGACGTCGTGCCATGTGGCTCCTACATCGTCCGCGAGCTGGTGGACCTCGTCGATCGTCCGTCTCGACCCGGAGCTCGTGGCGTCCGTGACCACGTGGACGACGTGGAGCTCCGCTTTCACGCGAGCAGCGATCCGCGCTGCGCGCCGGACGACGGCCGGTGTCCCCGGTGCCCCGGTGACCGCGACCAGGATGCGCTCGCTCGTGTCCCAGACGGCCGTCTGGTGGTGGCTCTCGAGGTAGGCGAGAAGCTCCTCCTCGGTCTCGTCGGCCACGAAGCGCAGAGCGAGCTCGCGTAGCGCCACGAGGTTCTCTGTGCGGAAGAAGCCGGCGAGCGCGCCCTCCACCTTGTCCGGCGGGTAGACGTTGCCGTGCAACATGCGCCGGCGCAGCTGCTGGGGCGACGAGTCGATGAGCTCGAGCTGGTCCGCCCGGCGGACGACCCAGTCCGGGACGCGTTCGCGCACCGCGACGCCGGTGATCTGCTCGACTGCGTCTGCGATGCTCTCGAGGTGCTGGACGTTGACCGTGCTCACCACCGCGATGCCGGCCTCCAGGATCTCGACGACGTCCTCCCAGCGCTTCTCGTGGCGTCCCGAGCCCGGCACGTTCGTATGGGCGAGCTCGTCGACGAGGACGATCTCCGGTCGGCGCTCGAGGACGGCATCGAGGTCCATCTCCTCGAAGTCGGCTCCCCTGTGCCGGACGTGCTTCCTCGGTAGCACCTCGAGGTCGCGCAGCTGCTCGACGGTGTGCGCCCGGCCGTGGGTCTCCACGAACCCGACCACCACGTCTCCACCGCGCTCGTGGCGGCGCCATCCTTCGTCGAGCATCGCGCACGTCTTGCCGACACCTGCGACAGCGCCGAGGTAGATGCGGAACCTCCCGGTCGGGTTGACCTGCTCGTCGTCCGTCGCGTAGGTCGCGTCGTGCATGTCGCCATTGTTGTCGAGCGCCGAGCGCCGAGCGTGCAGTGTCGAGCGCCGAGCGCCCCCTCGGACCTCCTGCACCGCTAGCCTGGAGCGGAGGAGCGCGCCGTGAGTGGACAATCGAGGCGTTTTGTTCTCGGGGCGCTTACGGCGGTCGCCGGCGACGCGGTGGTGAGCGCCGTCATGGTGCCGCTCCGCTCGCACGTCGGTGTCGCAACGGCTGCCCTCGTCCTCGTAGTGCCCGTCGTGCTCGCTGTCGCGACGGGGGGCTTCGCAGCAGGGGTGCTCGCCGTCTCGGTCGGCTTCCTCGTCTACGACCTGCTCTTCATCCCTCCTTACGGGACCTTGTCGGTCGGCGCCGGCGAGAACTGGGTGGCGCTCGGGGTCTACGTCGCCGTCCTGCTCGTCGTCGCCCGTATCGTGGCGCGCCTCGCAGCTGCGCGCGCGGAGGCGCGCCGCCGGGAGGACGACGCGCGCACCCTGCTCGAGCTCTCCGACGTGCTCATCGGCGAGACGCCACTCGCCGAGCTGCTCGAGCTCGTCGTCACGACGGTCCACGAGGTCTTCGATCTCCGCTCGGTCGCCCTGCTCCTCCCGGTCGCCTCCGACGACAGGAGCGGACAGGCCGGTCGCGAGCCGTCCTCGGCGGCTGGACTCGACGTCGCGGCGTGGGCCGGAGCGCCGCTTCGTGGCGACGAGCTCAGCGCCGTGTCTCCCTCGGGCGGTGAGGTCCGTAGCCGAGCCGTCCCACCGTCTGGCACCGACGGCACGGTCGCGCTGGCTCTCGGCGTCGCGGGTCGCCCCGTCGGGATCCTGGCCGTCGCCGGCGTGGTGCCGGGCGCCCATGGGCTCGAGCTTCTGCGCACCTTCGCGAACCACGCGGCGCTCGCGATCGAGCGGGAGCAGCTCCGCAGCCGGGCCGAGCGCAGCGAGCGCCTCGAGCAGGCGGATCGGTGGCGTCGCGCGATGCTCGGTGCGGTCTCGCACGACCTGCGCACACCGCTCGCGACGGTGAAGGCAGCTGTCTCGGACCTGCGCAGCGACGACGTCTCGTTGTGCCGCGAGGACGAGCAGGAGCTGCTCGGCCTGGTCGAGGCGCAGGCGGACCGGCTCGAGAGGCTCGTCGCGAACCTCCTCGGCATGGCGCAGATCGAGGCCGGAGCGCTCCGGCTCGATCTCGGGGAGACGACCGTCGACGAGCTGCTCTCAGAGGCGCTCGACGTGCTCGGTCCCGGATGGCCGGGCCGCGTCTCGACCTCCCTTCCCCTCACCCTGCCCGCCGTCTGGGTCGACCACCTCCTGGCCGTCCAGGTGCTCGTCAACCTCATCGAGAACGCGGGCCGCTATAGAT
>JAJZCK010000028.1 GCA_021846125.1 Actinomycetes bacterium
ATGCTCTCGCTCGACAACGCGTTCAGCGAGGAGGAGATCCGCGAGTGGGTGGACCGCGTGCGGCGTGGTCTTCCCGACGGCGAGCGCGTACGCCTCGCCTGCGAGCTCAAGTTCGACGGCACGGCGGTCAACTGCGTCTACCGGGGCGGAGCGCTCGAGGTGGGCGCGACGAGGGGCACGGGAGCGGTGGGGGAGACGATCACCCAGCAGCTCCTCGCGATCGAGGGCGTTCCCTACCGGCTGGAGGACGACAGCCCGCCCGAGCTCGTCGAGGTGCGTGGCGAGGTCTACTACCCGCTGGCCGCCTTCGAGCAGATGAACGCGGAGCGGATCGAGCGCGGCGAGGTCGCTTTCATGAACCCGCGCAACGCCGCGTCCGGGGCGCTCCGCCAGAAGGACCCGGCGAAGGTCGCCGAGAGGCCGCTGGCGCTCTTCGTCCACGGCCTCGGCGCGGTGGCGGGCCGCGAGTTCGGCACGCACCACGCCTTCCTCGAATGGGCGCGCTCGGCCGGCCTGCCCGTCTCGGACCAGACCGTCTTCGTGGACGACGTCGACAGTGCCTGGGCCGTGGTCGAGCGGTTCACCGGGGAGCGGCACAGCTTCGGCTTCGAGGTCGACGGCGTGGTCCTGAAGGTCGACGACCTCGGGCAGCGACGCGTGCTCGGTGCTACCGCCCGTGCGCCGCGCTGGGCGATCGCCTACAAGATGCCGCCGGTCGAGCAGCAGACGGTCCTGCGCGCGATCGAGGTGAACGTGGGGCGCACGGGGAAGGCGACGCCGTTCGCGATCCTCGAGCCGGTCGCCGTCGCGGGCGTCACGATCACGAAGGCGACGTTGCACAACGAGACGCAGATCCACCTGAAGGACGTCCGGGTCGGGGACACGGTGGTCGTGCGCCGCGCGGGAGACGTCATCCCGGAGGTCGTCGGTGCCGTCGTGCCCGCCCGCCCGCCCGGGGCGACTCCCTGGACGATGCCGGATGCATGCCCCTTTTGCGGCGAGCCTCTGATCCGACCCGAGGGCGAGGCGAACCACTTCTGCGAGAACGTCGACTGCCCGAACCGCCTCCTCGAGTCCCTCGCCCATCTCGCGTCCCGCGGGGCACTCGACATCGAGGGTCTCGGCGAGAAGACCGTCGCGCTGCTGCATGCAGCCGGCCTTCTCGGCGACCTCGCCGATGTCTTCCGGCTACCGGACCATCGGGACGAGCTGGCGGGTCTGGAAGGCTGGGGAGACAAGAGGGTCGACAACCTGCTCGCCGGAGTAGCAGCGGCGCGCGCGAGACCGCTCGAGCGGCTGCTCGTCGCTCTCAACATCCGACACGTCGGCTCGACGGTCGCGAAGGACCTGGCCCGGCACCTGCGCACGCTCGACCGCCTCGGGTCTGCCGGGCTCGAGCAGCTCGCCGCGATCGACGGCATCGGACCGACGATCGCGGCGGGGGTGCGAGCTTGGTTCGACACGCCGAGGAACCGCGAGCTCGTCGACGACCTCGTCGCCCTCGGGCTCCGGACCGGTACCGACCTCGCCGAGCCGGCGGCGGTCGAGGAGCTCCCGCTCCACGCGTCGACCATCGTGATCACCGGGACCCTTGCCTCCTTCACCCGGGACGAGCTGAAGCACCGCCTCGAGCGTCTCGGTGCCAAGGTCGCCGGCACGGTCTCCGCGCGCACGACCGCCGTCGTCGCCGGCGAGCAGCCCGGGAGCAAGCTCGACAAGGCACGCCAGCTCGGGGTCCCGGTCCTCGACGAGGCAGCGGTCCTGCTCCTGCTCGAGGGCGCAGCACTGCCTTCCAGGGAGCCGCCCGGCTAGGAGCGCGCATCCTGCTTCCTCGAGTACCACCTGCCACGCTGCCAACTCTGGCAACATGGCAGGATACCGAGGGAGCAGCGATGACGACCATCACCGAGCAGCTCGGACGCGTGCTGTCCGGCCGGTACCGGCTCGACGTCGGTCTCGGCACGGGCTCCTCCGCGCACGTCTACGCTGCGTACGACACCAGGCTGAACCGCCAGGTCGCGGTGAAGCTCCTCCACCCGGGGCTCGCCCGCGACGAGCGCTTTCTCCGACGGCTCCGCTCCGAGGCTCAGGCAGTGGCCGCATTGAACCATCCTCACGTGCTCGAGGTGTTCGACTGGGGCGAGGAGGAGGACGGCCCGTTCCTCGTCCTCGAGTACCTCGGCGGCGGGAGCTTGCAGGACATGCTCGACGCCGGGCACCGGCTCGACGTCGCGCAGGCGGCGGCGGTCGGCGCCCAGGCGGCCCGCGGCCTCGCGTACGCGCACCGGAGGGGCTTCGTCCACCGTGACGTCAAGCCGGCGAACCTGCTGTTCGACGAGGACGGGGCGCTCCGTGTCGCCGACTTCGGGCTGGCGCGGGCGCTCGCCGAGGCTGCGTGGACCGAGCCGTCCGGAGCGGTGACGGGCACGGCGCGCTATGCGTCGCCCGAGCTCGCCGAAGGACGACCGCTCGACGACCGCTCCGACGTCTACTCGCTCGCGCTCGTGCTCTACGAAGCGGTGGTCGGACGCGTTCCGTTCTCCGCCGACACGACGCTCGCCACGTTGCTCGCCCGCGTCGGCGCGTCGTTGCCGATGGCCCCGGAGCTCGGTCCGATCGCGCCGATCCTCGCACAGGCCGCGATCTCCGAGCCGCTCGCCCGCCTGTCCGCCGAGGAGCTCGCTCGCGACCTCGAGCTGCTCTCCCGCCAGCTTCCCGTTGCGGCGCCGTTGCCTCTCACGGGGCCTTCGCGCCTCGACCCGGTCGAGCGTGCCCTGCGGGAGCCCGCGGCCAGCCGACTCGCAGGAGCCGGAGCCGCGCCGGCGCCGCCCCCGTCGGAAGGGGCCACCCCGCGTCTCTACGACGGCGAGCCTGCCGCTCTCGAGCCGGCCAGCGGCACGAAAGGACGGCAGCGCCGCGACGCCCGCCGGAGGCGCCGCGCTCTTCCCGCTGTCCTCGTGCTCCTCGTCCTCGCCCTCCTCGGTGCGGCGTCTGTCGTGCGCTTCGTCGTCTACGGCCACTCGGTGCCTCGGCTCGTGGGGGTCGCGATCGCTGCAGCCGAGCACGATGTCGCGTCGGAGGGCCTGCGGCTCGTCGTCGTGACGCACGCGTACTCGCAGCGCCCGGCGGGCACGGTCCTCGTGCAGTCCCTGCGCCCGGGCACGCTCGAGCGAGCGGGGGCCAAGGTGCGCGTCACGCTCTCCGCGGGTCGGGCGCCTGTGCCCGTGCCGTCGCTCGCGGGGCGGACCAAGGCCGCGGCTCTCACGGCGCTACGGGCCGGTCATCTCGGCGCGCGCGTCGCGGCTGCCTACGACGAGACCGTTCCCGCGGGCGTCGTCGTCTCGTCGGCCCCGCGGGCAGGCGACGTGGCCTACGGGACCGTCGTACGCGTCGTGGTCTCCGAGGGTCCTGTGCCGCGGACGATCCCGACCGGTCTCGACGGCGCGCCGTACGCGACGGCGAGCGCAGACCTCACCGGCCTCCGGCTCGTGCCCGTCGAGGTGCACGCGTACTCGGACGCGGTCCCGCCGGGCGACGTCGTCGCGACCGTCCCCCCGGGAGGGACGCCGGGCATCTCCGTCGGCACGTCGGTCCGCGTCGTCGTCTCGCTCGGTCCGCGCACGGTCCAGGTCCCGTCGGTCAAGGACCTGTCGATCGGCGCCGCGATCGCGCTCCTGCAGGGCGCCGGCCTGCCCGTCACCGAGCAGATCGGGCCGCCGGGCTCGACGTACGCGACGACCACCGATCCGCTGCCGGGTGCGACGGTCCGCCCCGGCACCGACGTGACTCTCTACGTGGGCTGAGCGCGATGGGCGAGCTGGACGGCCGGGTGGCGATCGTCACGGGTGCCGGACGCGGGCTCGGGCGAGCGCACGCTCTCCTGCTCGCGGCCGAGGGCGCGCGCGTCGTGGTGAACGACAGGGACGCAGCAGTTGACGGATCGGGTGCTGCGGGCGGTGAGCCCCGGGACGGTGAGCCCCGACAGCCCGACGTGGGCCTTGCCGAGCGGGTCGTCGAGGAGATCCGCGCTGCGGGCGGGACGGCGGTCGCCAGCACGGTCGACGTCGCCGACTGGTCGTCCGGCGAGAGCCTCGTCGCCGAGGCGGTCGAGACCTTCGGAGACCTGCACGTCGTCGTGAACAATGCCGGCGTGCTGCGCGATCGTGCGCTCGTGAACATGTCGGAGCAGGACTGGGACGTCGTGGTCGACGTGGACCTGAAGGGTCACGTCGTACCGACGAGGTTTGCCGCCGCGTACTGGCGCGAGCGGGCGCGAGCGGGCGAGACGGTCCGAGCGAGCGTCGTCAACACCGTCTCGAGCTCCGGGCTCGTCGGCAATCCGGGCCAGTCCCACTACGGCGCGGCGAAGGCGGGCATCGCCGCGTTCACGGTCATCTGTGCCCAGGAGCTCGCCCGCTACGGCGTGCGTGTCAACGCGATTTCGCCCGCGGCGAGGACCAGGATGACCGACACCAGCCCGGGCCTCGCGAAGCTCCTCGAGCCGCCCGCCGACGCGGGGACCTTCGACACGTGGGACCCGGCGAACATCTCGCCGGTCGTCGCCTACCTTGCCTCCGAGCGCTGCAGCGCCACCGGGCGCGTGCTCGCCGTCCAGGGCGGCAAGGTCCAGATCTTCGAGCCGTGGGCCCTCGGCGGCACGGTCGAGAAGAGTGGTCGCTGGACGATCGGAGAGCTCGCGGAGGTCCTGCCCGGACTGGTCGGCTGAGGGGCGCCGGCCGAGCGGGGTGCCTCGCTACTCGGTGAACGCCCGGATCTGCTCGGCTGCGGCCATCGCCGGACCGCTCGCGGGGGTGGACTGGAAGGCGAGGAGCTTCGTGATGTCGCCCTCGACGCGGATCCGCCCGCCGACGAACGCCTGCATCGCCGCCTGGCCGTCGCCGTCGACGATGATCCTCTTCGCCGTCGGGTAGTCCAGGCTGACCTTCACGTCCGCGGCGCCGAGGTGGCCGAGGTCGAGCTCGACCGCCCCGCTCGAGGTGTCGAGGTGGGCGTCGAGCGTCGGCTCGCCGAACGGGACGTCCTCGACCACCAGGTTCATCCGCACGGCGAGTGCGGGCGGCTCGACGCTCGTCGCGTGCTCGTTCTGGACGGCACGTGCCGCCTCGATCCACTCGGGGCTCAAGAACGCGTACTTCGGCATCGGTCAGCTCCTCGGGCCGCGGGCCTGTCCGTGGGGCTCGCCGCTGAGCCGCTCCCGCGTTCCTCGGTAGCATACGGCCATGCCAGACCAGCCCCTCGGGGACGTGCCGTCGACCCGCCGCGAGAGGACCGCCTGAACATGGCCGTGGAGCTCACTGTCGCAGAGGTGCGCCACGTCGCCAGGCTGGCCCGCCTCGAGCTGAGCGCCGAGGAGTCCGTGCACGTCGCAGGGCAGCTCTCGGCGATCCTCGACCACGTCGAGGCGGTCCGCGCGCTCGATCTCGAGGGCATCCCCGCGACATCGCACCCGCTCGAGCTCGTCAACGTCCTGCGCGCAGACGAGGTGCGTCCCTGCCTCACGCGCGAGGAGGTGCTCGGCGGCGCTCCCGCGGTCGAGGACGGCCGGTTCGCCGTGCCGCGTATCCTCGGAGAGACGCCGTGAGCGGTGCCGGTGGGCCTCGTCCGGGAGCGGAGGGTCTTTCGGACGCGGCGTCGATCGCGTCCCGGGTCCGCTCGGGCGAGTTGCGGGCTGCGGACGTCGCGGAGCAGGTGCTCGGCGACGTCGAGAGCCGCGACGCGGAGCTCCACTGCTTCAACCTCGTCACCGGTGAGGCGATGCGCGCCGCAGCGGCGGAGGTGGACCGGCTCGTGGCGACCGGCGCGGACCCCGGGCCGCTCGCCGGCGTCCCGGTCGCGCTGAAGGACAACCTCTGCACGAAGGGCGTTCCGACGACCTGCTCGTCGAGGATGCTCGAAGGCTGGTCGCCCCCGTACGACGCGACGGTCGTCCGCAGGCTCGTCGCAGCGGGCGCGCTCGTAGTCGGCAAGACGAACCTCGACGAGTTCGCGATGGGCTCGTCGACGGAGAACTCCGCATTCGGTCCCACCCGCAACCCGTGGGACACCGGTCGGGTGCCGGGTGGCTCCTCGGGTGGCAGTGCCGCAGCGGTCGCCGCCGGGTTCGCGGCGCTCGCACTCGGCTCGGACACGGGCGGGTCGATCCGCCAGCCAGCGGCGCTCTGCGGCGTCGTCGGGATCAAGCCGACGTACGGCCTCGTCTCGCGCTACGGCCTCGTCGCCTTCGCGAGCTCGCTCGACCAGGTCGGGCCGTTCGCGACGACCGTCGCCGACGCCGCCCTCCTGCTCGAGACGATCGCCGGCCACGACGAGATGGATTCCACGTCGCTGGGCGGGCCCGTGCCGCGCCTCACCGAGGCCCTGCGCTCCGGTGTCGACGGTCTACGCGTGGGTGTCGTCCGGGACTTCCTCGCCGACGCCTCCGCGGACTGCGTGGCGGCGGTGCGCAACGGAGCCGACGTCCTGTCCCGTGCCGGTGCGTCCGTCGAGGACGTGGCGCTCCCCGAGCTGCTCCACGGGCTGTCGGCCTACTACCTCATCGCACCGGCCGAGGCGTCGTCGAACCTCGCCCGCTACGACGGCGTCCGGTACGGGCTGCGGGTGGACGGAGAGGACGTCGAGCAGATGAACGCGCGCACGCGCGCCGCGGGATTCGGCCCGGAGGTCAGGCGGCGGATCATGCTCGGCACCTACGTCCTCTCGGCGGGCTACTACGACGCCTACTACGCGCAGGCGCAGCGGGTCCGGACGCTCGTCGCTCGGGCTTTCGCCCGCGCCTACGAGCACGTCGACGTCCTGCTCGCGCCGACGGCACCCTCGGTCGCGTTCCCACTCGGCGCGAAGACCGAGGACCCGCTCGAGATGTACCTCGCGGACCTGTTCACGATCCCCTCGAACCTCGCGGGTCATCCCGCGATGAGCGTTCCGTTCGCGCTCGACGGCCAGGGGCTGCCCGTCGGCGTCCAGGTGCTCGCACCCGCGCTCGGCGAGGTGGCGATGCTTCGTGCGGGCGTTGCGCTCGAGTCCGGGGCCACGCCTGGCGCGCGCGGGCCCGTCCGCCCGGGGGCGGTCGTATGAGCGGCTCGCCGGTGGCCGCCGCGGGCGACGACCGCCTTGCAGGCTGGGAGACCGTCGTCGGCCTGGAGGTCCACTGCGAGCTCGCGACGGCGACCAAGCTCTTCTGCGGCTGTCCCAACCGCTTCGGCGCGGCGCCGAACACCCAGGTCTGCCCTGTCTGTCTCGGGCTCCCCGGATCGCTGCCGGTGTTGAACCGCCGCGCCGTCGAGCTCGCCGTGCGCGTCGGGCGGGCGCTCCACTGCACGATCCGCCCGTCGACGTTCCACAGGAAGAACTACTTCTACCCGGACATGCCGAAGGACTTCCAGATCAGCCAGTACGACGAGCCGATCGACGTCGACGGCTACCTCGAGCTGCCGAGCGGCCGGCGGATCGGGATCGAGCGCGCCCATATCGAGGAGGACACCGGCAAGACGGCCCATCTCGGCGGAGGCGGCCGGATCCACGGCGCCGACCGCTCCCTCGTCGACTACAACCGGGCCGGGGTGCCTCTCGTCGAGATCGTCTCACGGCCGGACATGCGCGGCGCGGACGAGGCGCGGGCCTACGTGGCGGAGCTGCGAGCGATCCTCGTCGCGTCCGGCGTCTCGGACGGTCGGATGGAGGAGGGCTCCCTGCGGGTCGACGCGAACGTGTCCGTGCGCCCGATCGGCGCGGAGCGCTTCGGCACCCGGTGCGAGGTGAAGAACCTCAACTCGCTCCGCTCGCTCGGCCGTGCGGTCGAGCACGAGGCGGCGCGACAGGTGGCGCTCATCGAGACGGGAGAGCGCGTGGTGCAGCAGACGCGCCACTGGGACGAGGTCGAGGGACGGACCTCGGCGATGCGCTCGAAGGAGGAGGCGAACGACTACCGCTACTTCCCCGAGCCGGATCTCGTGCCGCTCGCCCCGGACGAGGCGTTCGTCGAAGCTGCGGCGGCCGGGCTCCCGCTCATGCCCGCCGACCGTCGTGCGCGCCTCGCGGCGCTCGTGCCGCACGAAGCGGACGGGCTCCTTCCGGCGAGCACGGCCGACCAGGTCGCGACCACCGTCGACCTCGGGCTCGACGACCTGGTCGTCGCCGCGATGGCGTGCGGCGCAGACGCCCGTCTCGCGCTCGCACGCACGGCCAACGAGGCGGCGCAGACGCCCGAGGCCGCGAGGCGGCTCGACCCGCAGGCCTTCGCTCGCCTCGTGGAGCTCGAGGCGAGCGGCTCGCTGTCCGCGACCCAGGCGAAGGCCGTCCTCGCCGAGCTGCTCGCCGGTGGCGGTGAGCCGGAGGAGATCGCCCGCCGTCTCGGCTACGAGGCGCTCGGCTCGGGCGCGCTCGTCGACGCGCTCGACGCCGTCGTCGCGGCCCACCCCGCCGAGTGGGCACGCTACCTCGCGGGGGAGGACAAGGTCGCGCAGCTGCTGACAGGGCAGGTGATGAAGGCGACCAAGGGCCGGGCGAACGGCAAGGCGGTCGCCGCGGCGCTCGCGGCGCGGCGCGGCTGACGCCTGGCCAGCTCGTGCCGGAGCGCCGTCCTGCCTAGTGTGGGGCGCATGCCCAGCGACGACAGCACGGCCCCGGTCACCCGCTCGCTCAAGATCCACAGCCAGGACGTCACCGAGGGGCCCCGCAAGGCCGGCGCACGGGCGATGCTGCGTGCCGTCGGGATGCGAGACGACGACTTCGCGAAGCCGCAGGTGGGCGTCGCCTCCACGTGGAACGAGGTGACGCCTTGCAACCTGCCGCTCAAGCGGCTCGCCGCCCGGGCGAAGGAGGGTGTGCGCGCCGCCGGAGGCTTCCCCTTCGAGTTCGTCTCCATCTCGGTGTCGGACGGGATCTCGATGGGCCACGAGGGCATGCGGGCGTCCCTCGTGAGCCGGGAGGTCATCGCGGACTCGGTCGAGACCGTCATGCACGCGGAGCGCTTCGACGCCTTCGTGGGCCTCGCCGGCTGTGACAAGTCGCTTCCGGGGATGCTCATGGCCGCCGCGCGCCTCGACCTGCCAATGGTCTTCGTCTACGCCGGCTCGATCCTGCCCGGCCACTGGCGGGACCGTACCCTCGACATCGTCAGCGTCTTCGAGGCGATCGGGGCGAACGCCGCGGGAGACATGGACGACGAGACGCTCGAGCAGATCGAGCGCAACGCGTGCCCGACAGAGGGCTCGTGCGCGGGGATGTTCACGGCGAACACGATGGCCTCCGTGGCCGAGGCGATCGGCATGGCCCTGCCGGCAGGAGCCAGCGCGCCCGCCGTCGACCGCCGCCGTGACGACGTCGCCTACGACTCCGGGAGGGCGGTCGTCCAGCTCCTCGAGAAGGATCTCCGACCGCGTGCGATCATGACGAAGGAGGCGTTCGAGAACGCGATCTCCGTCTCGATGGCACTGGGGGGCTCGACGAACGCCGTGCTTCACCTGCTCGCGATAGCGAACGAAGCCCGTGTCGATCTTACGATCGACGACTTCGACCGCGTCGGTCGCCGCGTCCCGCACCTTGCCGACATGAAGCCGCACGGGCGCTACCACATGACCGACCTCGACCGCATCGGGGGGGTGCCCGTCGTCATGCAGGAGCTTCTCGACGCGGGCTTGCTCAACGGCGACTGCCTCACGGTCACGGGACGGACCGTCGCGGAGAACCTCGCCCTCCTGCGCCCTCCTGCCCCCGACGGCGACGTCGTCCGCCACCTCGACTCCCCGATCCACGTCCGCGGTGGCACGGCGGTGCTACGCGGGAGCCTCGCACCCGACGGCGCCGTCGTGAAGATCGCGGGCAGCGACGTCGTCCGCTTCGACGGGACGGCCCGGGTCTTCGACGGCGAGGACGGCGCGATGGACGCGATCCTCGCCGGGACGATCGAGCCCGGGACAGTCCTCGTCATCCGCTACGAGGGACCGAAAGGTGGGCCGGGCATGCGGGAGATGCTCGCCGTCACCGGGGCGCTCACCGGCGCCGGCCGCGGCGCCGACTGCGCGCTCGTCACCGACGGTCGCTTCTCCGGCGGGACGCGGGGCTTCTGCATCGGCCATGTCGCGCCCGAGGCCGCCGTCGGCGGTCCGATCGCCCTGGTCGTCGACGGCGACCGCGTGGTCGTCGACGCGGACGCCGGGACGATCGACGTCGTCGTCGCGTCGGGGGAGCTGGAGCACAGGCGCGCCGAGTGGAAGCCGGCACCCGCGCGCTACACCTCCGGGGTCCTCGCGAAGTATGCCCGCCTCGTCACGGGTGCGGAACGCGGCGCCGTCACCGAGGCCTGAGCCCTTCGTGGCTCCCCCCGCGAGTGGCGGGGGGAGCCACGGGGATGCCCGCGACTTGCTCCCGGCGGCGCACTCTGGCAAGATCACGACTGTGACGACTGCCACCACCGTCGTACTTCTCACCTAGCGCACGGCGACCTCGTCGTCGTTCGTGCGCTCACGGCCTCCCGAAAGGGAGGTCGTTTCGTTTCCGGGCGCGAGAAGGCGGCGGCGCACCCGGCCGGTGGAGCCGCCGCCGACACGTCGTGCCGCTGGCCGGCACGAAGGAGACCCGAGGGGAGACGATGGAGCTCACCGGAGCGCAGTCGCTCATCAAGAGCCTGGAGAGCCAGGGCGTGGAGGTCGTGTTCGGATTGCCGGGTGGGGCGATCCTGCCGGTCTACGATCCGATTATCGACTCGTCGATACGGCACATACTCGTCCGCCACGAGCAGGGTGCCGGGCACGCGGCCGAGGGCTACGCGCAGGTCACGGGGCGCCCCGGCGTCGCGATGGTGACGAGCGGACCCGGCGCGACGAACATCGTCACGCCACTTGCGAACGCATTCATGGACTCGACTCCGCTCGTCGTCGTCACCGGCCAGGTCGCCACGCAGTCCATCGGCACGGACGCCTTCCAGGAGGTGGACATCACCGGTGTGACCGCTGGTGTCACGAAGCACAACTGGCTCGTCACGAACGCGAGGGACATTCCGAACGTCGTGGCCGAGGCGTTCCACGTCGCGACGACCGGGCGCCCCGGTCCAGTGCTCGTCGACTTCCCGAAGGACGTCGCGAACTCGCTGACGACATGGGAGGAGCCCGGTCCCGTCGACCTGCCCGGCTACCGGCCGCCGGCTGCTGCCGACCCAGCTGCGATCGCGGCGGCAGCCGAGCTCGTGCTCGCCGCGGAGCGACCGGTGCTCTACGTCGGCGGCGGGGTGTTGAAAGCGGACGCGTCCGCCGCGCTCTCACGGCTCGTCGAGCTCACCGGCATCCCGGTCGTGACGACGCTGATGGCCCGCGGTGCATTCCCCGACGGGCACCGGCTCTGCTTCGGCATGCCCGGCATGCACGGCAACTTCACGGCGGTCACCGCTATGCAGCGGGCAGATCTGCTCGTCGCCCTCGGCAGCAGGTTCGACGACCGCGTCACGGGAAAGGTGTCGAGCTTCGCCCCGCTCGCGAAGGTTGTCCACGTCGACATCGACCGGGCCGAGATCGGCAAGGTCCGTCGCCCCGACGTCGCCGTCGTCGCAGACTGCCGGCTCGCGATCGAGGCGCTCCTCGCCGCGTTGCGCGAGCGGGCCGCCGCTCGCCCCGGGGCACTCGACCCGACCCGGATCGCGCCGTGGATCGCGACGCTCGACGAGTGGCGCGAGCGCTTCCCTCTCGCCTATGACCGCGCTCCCGCTCCCGACGCCCGCGGGGGGCCGCCGCCGTTGAAGCCGCAGTACGTCATCGAGCAGCTCCGCGCCGCGACGCCCGAGGACACCGTGCTCGTCTCGGGAGTGGGTCAGCACCAGATGTGGGCGGCGCAGCACTGGCGCTTCGACCAGCCGCGGAGCTGGGTGAACTCAGGTGGCCTCGGTACGATGGGTTTCGCCGTGCCAGCGGCCATCGGCGCGAAGGTCGGACGGCCGGACCGGATGGTCTGGGCGGTCGACGGCGACGGATGCTTCCAGATGACCGCGCAGGAGCTCGTCACGGCGTCGGCCGAGCGCATCCCGGTGAAGATCGCCATCTTGAACAACGCGTACCTGGGTATGGTCCGCCAGTGGCAGCACATGTTCTACGAGGAGCGCTACTCCGAGGTCTACCTCTCGCCGGACCTCCCGGACTACGTCTTGTGGGCCGAGGCGATGGGCTGCGTCGGACTGCGCGTCACCTCTCACGAGGAGGTGCTGCCTGCGATCGAGAAGGCGAACGAGATCGACGACCGACCCGTGGTGATCGACTTCCGGACCGATTCGATGGAGCAGGTCTATCCCATGGTGCCGTCGGGCCTCTCGAACGACGAGATCGTGCTCCACCCCAGCCAGCAAGGGCTTGCCCGATGAGCGCCGGATCGCCGCGCCTCGCCGCGGCGGAGCCGCCCACCGGCTCCGGCCCCGCTCTCGTGCCCGGGTCCCCCTCGCCGCGCGCGGGCAAGCGGCTCCGCCACCACGTCGTCACCCTCGTCGTCGAGAACAAGGCAGGCGTGCTCGTCCGCGTGGCGGGACTCTTCGCTCGCCGGGGCTTCAACATCTTCTCCCTCGCTGTGGCGCCGACCCACGACCCACGACTCTCGCGGATCTCCATCGTCGTCGATGTCGACTCGGCGCCACTGGAGCAGGTGGTCGACCAGCTCGACAAGCTGGTCAACGTCGTCCAGATCGACGAGCTCCACCCCCTCGACGCGCGGGAGGCGGAGCTGCTGCTCGTGACCGTCGCCGTCGACGGCGTGAGCCGCTCGCAGGTCATCCAGCTCGCCGAGATCTACGGTGGCAAGATCGTCGACGTCGGTCCTGGTGCCGTTACGGTCCGCCTCGCCTCGGCGCCGGAGGCGCTCGACGACTTCGAGGAGGTCGTCCGGCCCTACGGGATCCTCCAGCTCCAGCGCACCGGCCGCATCGCGCTACCTAAGCTGGGCTACGAGAGCTGAGCCTGCGCCGGATCGCACCGTGCGGCCGGGGGCCGCCGGCGAAGCTGGTAGGGCGTCGGCCCCACCGGCAGGGCTCGACCCGTACAGCTCCACCACTGCAGCGCCACCCGTACAGCCCAGCGAGAGACGAGGAAACCGAAGGACATGGCCAAGCTCTACTACGCACACGACGCCGACCGTGCACTCATCGACGGGCGCAAGGTGGCTGTCGTCGGCTACGGCTCGCAAGGCCATGCCCACGCGCTCAACCTCCACGACTCCGGTGTCGACGTCCGCGTCGGGTTGCGTCCCGGGTCGTCCTCCGCAGCCAAGGCCGAGGCGGCGGGGCTTCGCGTCCTCCCGGTCGCGGAGGCGGCAGCGGAGGCGGACCTCGTGATGCTCCTCTTGCCTGACACCGCTCAGGCGGCGGTCTACGAGAAGGACATCGCTCCGCATCTCGCCGCAGGCGACGCGCTCTTCTTCGCCCACGGCTTCAACATCCGTTACGGCACGATCGTGCCAGCACCGGGGATCGACGTCGCGATGGTGGCTCCGAAGGGCCCGGGTCACCTCGTGCGCCGGACCTACACAGAGGGCGGCGGGGTGCCCGCGCTCATCGCCGTCGCAGCGGACGAGTCGGGTGGCGCGATGGCGCTCGCGCTGTCCTACGCCGACGCGATCGGAGCCACGCGGGCCGGGGTCCTGGAGACGACCTTCACCGAGGAGACAGAGACGGACCTCTTCGGCGAGCAGGTCGTTCTCTGCGGCGGGCTCACGGCGCTCGTCACCGCCGGCTTCGAGACCCTCGTCGACGCGGGCTACCAGCCCGAGTCTGCGTACTTCGAGTGCCTCCACGAGCTGAAGCTCATCGTCGACCTCATGTACGAGCAGGGCATCTCGGGTATGCGCTTCTCGATCTCGAGCACAGCCGAGTACGGCGACCTGACCCGCGGTCCGCGGATCGTCTCAGGGGCGGTCCGGGCCGAGATGCGCAAGGTCCTCGACGAGATCCAAGACGGGACGTTCGCGAGGGAGTGGATCGAGGAGAACGAGAAGGGCTTGCCACACTACGACGAGCTCCGCGCGGCAGGCAAGGCGCACCAGATCGAGAAGGTAGGAGCCGAGCTACGGTCGATGATGCCGTTCATCTCGGCCGGCCGCCAGCGGCTGGAGGACGTCTCGGGCGGCTGACCCCGAGCGCCGGCGCTCGCGGCTGGCGGTCCGTCCGCCGCGTCGCCCTACTGCTCGACGCGGCGGGCCGCCATCTGCGCAGCGATGCAGATCTCTGCTGCCTTGAACGCGTGCTCCTGGGTCATCGAGAGCTCCGTCCGCTCGAGGCAGTCGAGGACGAAGCGCCCGAAGAACGGGTAGCCGACCTGGCCGCCGACGCTGTAGTGGTGCTCACCCTGCTGGTCGACCAGGTACACCTGGTCGCCGGCAGGGTCGCGAGCGACGTCGATGTACTTGCGCAGCTCGATGTAGCCCTCGGTGCCGAGCAGGAACGTGCGGCCGTCTCCCCAGTTGCCGAGGCCGTCCGGAGTGAACCAGTCGACGCGGAAGTAGCCCGACGCCCCGTTGTCGCCGACGAGCGTGCAGTCACCGAAGTCCTCGAACGCGGGGTGCTCCTTGTGCGCGTAGTTCGCGACGCGGCTCGAGGTCACCTCGGCGTCGACGGCGCCGGTGTAGAAGAGGAACTGCTCGACCTGGTGGCTGCCGATGTCGCAGAGGATCCCTCCGAACCGCTCGCGGTCGAAGGACCACGCAGGGCGGCTCGGCGCGTTGAGCCGGTGCGGCCCCATCCCGATCACCTGGACGACGCGTCCGATGGCCCCCTGCTCGACGAGCTGACCGGCGAAGACGGCGCTCTCCACGTGCAGGCGCTCGCTGAAGTAGACCCCGTACTTGAGCGACGTCTCGGCGACCTTCGCCCTGGCGGCGGCGAGCTGCTCGAGCGTCGTGAGCGGCGGCTTGTCGACGAAGAAGTCCTTGCCGTGGTCCATCGCCCTCAGACCGACGCCGCACCGGTCCGCAGGCACCGCTGCGCTGGCGACGAGCTGCACGGACGCGTCCTCGAGCACCTCCTCCTCGGAGGCAGCAGGGCGCGCGCCCGGGAAGCGCTCGCACAGCGCTGCGACCTTCGCCGGGTCGGGGTCGTAGACGAGGCGCAGCTCGGCACCCGCCTCGACGAGGCCGTTGCACATCCCGTAGATATGGCCGTGGTCGAGGCCGACGGCTGCGACGACGAAGTCGCCCGGTGCGCATACCGGCGCTGGCTTGCCCATGGGGGCGTAGCTCATCCCGTCACTCGGCGCCATGGCCGGATCCTCCCTGTCGTCGGTCGCTCTGGCGGCCCGCGCGGCTGCGGACGCTCGCGGGAGACCGGTCTAGCACCGCGTTGCCTGCCTCCACCGCGTTCAGCCCGGCTCCGCCGTCGGCGCCAGAGCTGTCGCGAGGCGCTCCGCGATCGGACCGAGGACCTGAGCCAGGCGACGCGAGTCGCTCGGTTTGACGCGTGTCTCGGGACCGGACACGGAAAGGGCGCACATCACCTGTCCCGACGGCGCGCGAACCGGGACGGCGACGCACGCGACGCCCTCGGCCTCCTCGCCGCGGTCGAGGGCATAGCCGAGCCGCCGCACGCTCGCTAGCTCGGCGCGGAAGCGGTCCGGGTCGGTGATCGTCGTGGCCGTGCGTGCCGGCAGGCCGCTGCGTGCGAGCAGGCTCGTCACCTCGGCCTCCGGGAGGAACGCGACCAGAGCCTTGCCGACGGCGGTCGAGTGCACCGGTACACGGTGGCCGACCTCTGCGAAGGTGCGCAGGCGCTGCGTCGACGGGACCTGGCCGACGTAGACGGCGTGCGTGCCCTCGAGCATCGCGATGTTGGCCGTCTCCCCGCTCGTGCCGGCGGCATCGAGGAGGAAGGGCTGAGCCGCCGTCGCGACGTGGCGTTGCGAGGTCTCGCCGAGCCGGAACATCGTGATGCCCGGTGCGTAGCGGCGGTCGCCGTCCTGACGCACCCAGCTCCGGCTCGCGAGCGCCTGGAGCAGCCGGTGCGCCGTCGCCTGGGCAAGTCCTGTCGCCTCCGCTATCGCGACGACGCCGAGCGGCACGGGCGAGCGCGCCAGGAGCTCGACGATCTGCAGGGTCCTGTCGACGGACTGGACGCCTCCCGCCGGTGGTTCGGTCGCGGAGACCCCGGTCCGAGCGAGTGACCCCGTCCGGGCGTCGGGGCGTCGGCGCTCGGGGGTGGGCGCAGAGCCGGCGCGCGGTGCCGCGTCCGACCGGACCTCGCGCGCCATCGATCTCGACCGGGGATCTCAGCCGGCGGCTTCGCCGCAGGCCGCGCGTAGCGACGCGTCGAGCACCTCGGCGATGTGGGAGAAGGTCATCGAGGAGCCGGCGCCGCCACAAGCGGCCCGGATCTGCATGAGGCAGCCAGGGTTGGCCGCGACGAGGACCTCCGCGCCCGTCGCGAGCACGCCCGCGGCCTTGCGCGCGCCGAGCTGGCGCGCCGTGCCGGGCTCGAGGAGGTTGTAGACGCCGGCCGACCCGCAGCACAGGTCCGGCTCGGCGACCTCGCGCAGCTCGAGCCCGGGGATCTCTGCGAGGAGCGCACGAGGAGCTTCCCGGATCCCCTGGGCGTGCGCGAGGTGGCACGCGTCGTGGTAGGCGACGGTCATGTCGAGCCGGCCTCGTGGCGCGCGGGTGCCGGCTGCGCGGAGCAGCTCGCTGAGATCTCGCGTCCGCGCGGAGAGTTCTGCCGCTCGGCGTGCATAGGTGCGATCATCGCGCAGCAGCCGGCCGTACTCCTTCATCGCCGAGCCGCAGCCCGCCGCGTTGACGACGACCGTGTCGACGTCGGCCGCGTCGAAGCAGTCGATCGTCCTCCTCGCGAGCTCGGCTGCCTCCCGCTCCCGCCCGGCGTGGCCGGACAGGGCGCCGCAGCAACCCTGCGCGCCAGGCACGACGACGTCAAACCCCTCCGCGGCCAGCACGCGCGCCGTGGCGGCGTTGACGCCGGAGAACAGCACGCTCTGGACGCACCCGGTGAGGAGGCCGACCCTCGCGCCGCTCGTCCGCCGCGGCTCTGCCGCGCGCACGAGGGGCGGGAGGCGCTCGACAGGACCGACCGCAGGAGCGAGCGAGTCCAGCGTGCGCAGCAGCTCCGGCATGTGCCTGGCGATCGGCGCACGCCGGAGCAGGCGCCGCAGCCCCGAGCGCTCGGCAGCGGCGAGCAACGACCTCGCGACACGGAGCCGGCCCGGGTAGGGGAAGAGCGCGAAGACCGCCGTCCGGAGGAGGCGGTCGCGCGGGTCCCGCCGGACCTCGCGCTCGACCTGCGCCCTGGCATCGGTGACGATCTCCCCGTAGCGGACACCCGAGGGGCAGGCGGTCACGCACGCCATGCAGGACAGGCACCGGTCGAGGTGGAGCTGCGGGGCGCCGGCGATCGGCGTGCCGCCGAGGACCTGGCCGACGAGGTGGATCCTGCCGCGCGGCGAGTCGGCCTCCTCGCCCGTCAGCACGTAGGTGGGGCAGCTTGCCAGGCAGAAGCCGCAGTGGACGCAGTCCTCGACGAGGTCGAGCCTCGCCTGTCGCTCCACGTCGCTGACCGGGGAGCCCGGGTGCGCTCGGACGTCACGTCCCATCAGATCCCTCCGACGAAGCGGCCCGGTGCGAGGAGCCTCTCGGGGTCGAACGACGCCTTCACCCTCCGCATCAGATCGAGGCCGCGCACGGGCCCCCAGCAGTCGAGCGCGGCCTTGGTCTCCGCAGGTGCTCGTAGCAGCATTGCACCTCCTCCGGTGCCCGCGCACCGTGCCCGCGCCACGGCGAGCACCTCGCCGACGGCCGCCGGATCGCCGAGCTGCGAGCAGCCGGCCCAGAGCACGCCGTCGGCGGCCGAGCCGCGGACCGTGAGAGAGATCCCGCGCGAGCGTGCGCACGCGGCGAGGTCGGCGAGGAGATCGGGCACGAGGGCTGGAGCGATCGCCACCTTGACCGACACGGGACCGGGGATCCTTCCCCACCACGCCGGCGCGGTGTCCCGGGAGCGAGCGGCGGTGCGGTCGGGAGCGCTCCGCGCACGAGATGCGGGCGCGAGAAGAGTGCGGCAGACCTCGGCGCGCTCCGCCAGCGGTTGCTCGTCGCCCTCGATCAGGACGGCGATCTCGATGGCACCGTGACCCGCTCCCTGGGCCCCGCTGCGGTCGATCTCGATCGCGGCGGGGGCGATCTGGCTCCCGCGGAGCGCCGCGAGCGCAGTGGCGAGCTCTTCCTCTCCGGCGAGCGTCGCTGCGAGGATCTGGCGCGAGCGCGCGATCGGACGGAGCCGGAAAGTCGCCTCGGTCACGATCCCGAGGGTGCCGAACGAGCCCGTGAAGAGCTTCGCGAGGTCGTAGCCGGCGACGTTCTTCACGACCTTGCTCCCCGAGCGGGCTACGACCCCGTCGCTGCGCACCACCGTGACGCCGATGAGCACGTCCCGGACCGCCCCGTCGGCGTGGCGAGACGGTCCTGACAGACCCGTCGCGATCACGCCGCCGACGCTCGAGCCGGGGACGACCTCGTCGACAGGCAGCCGCTGGCCTGTCGCCGCGAGGTGCCGGGCGAGCCGGTCGAGGCGCGTGCCGGCCTCCACCCGCACGACGAAATCGCCCGCTTGGTGCTCGAGCAGGTGGTCCATCCGCGACAGATCGACGAGCAATCCCACGCTCTCGGGCGCTCGGCCCCAGTCGAGCTTCGTCCCCGCACCTCGGGCGGCGAGGGTGCAGCCGAATGTCGCGGCGAGCGACACGACGGCTGCCACCTCCGCCGTCGAGCGCGGTGACGCGACGAGCGCCGGCACCACCCCGTCGACGGCGTCGCCCGGGCCGCCCCGGTGCACGCTCGTGGCGGGGCATGCCTTGGCGAGAGCGGTGCCCAGGTCTGTCGCGAGATGCCCGTCGGTCCCTGTCGCCATCGGTCGCCGTCAGTACAGCTCGGCGATCCCGGACTCGACCAGCGGGTGCCGCCCCGTGCGCCGGCCGGGCCGCTCGCCGCAGAGCCGCGGGGTGGGGAACACCTTGCCGGGGTTGCAGATCCCGTGCGGGTCGAACGCGCAGCGGAGCATCTGCATCGTGTCGAGGTCGTCCGAGCCGAACATCGCGTCCATGGCAGAGCGCTTGTCGAGGCCGACCCCGTGCTCGCCGGTGATCGACCCCCCGTGCGCGAGGCAGAGGTCGAGGATGGCATGCGAGAGCTCGGTGGCGTTGGCGAGCTCGCCGGCGACGTTCGCGTCGAACAGCACGAGCGGGTGGAGGTTGCCGTCGCCGGCGTGGAAGACATTCGCGACGCGGATGCCCGAGGCAGCCGAGAGGCGCGCTATCTCACGGAGCACCGCGGGCAGCTCGGTCCTCGGGACGACGCCGTCCTGGACGATGTAGTCCGGGC